>NZ_CP108494.1:7268057-7585836 GCF_041435435.1 Streptomyces sp. NBC_01241
CCGAGCCGATCGCCCCGGAGCTGGACCGGATCTTCACCGACCCGATCCGGCTCAGCCGGGCCATCCGCGAGATCAGCCGCTACTCCCTGGCGAAGATCGACCACCGTACCAACTCGATCCAGATGCACCGGCTGGTCCAGGCGGTGCTCGAAGCGCGCATGGCGGAGGAGCAACGCCGTACATTCCGGCACGGGGCGCACCTGCTCCTCGCGGCGAACGCCCCCAGCGACCCGCGTGCCCCGCAGAACTGGACGCGTTTCGGTGAGCTCTACCCGCATGTCATCGCCTCCCAGGCGTCGCTTTCGCCCAACCGCAATGTGCGCCAGATGGTCTACAACGTCGCGGAATACCTCTTCTACTGGGGCGATCACGAGGCGGCGTTGGACTTCTCCAGCGAGACGTACGAGAACTGGTGCCGGCTCTTCGGCGAGGACGACCAGCAGACGTTGATCCTGGGTCGGCATGTGCGTTACATCATGTGGACGATGGGCCGCTATCCGCAGGCCGCGGCCCTGGGGGAGCGCATGCTCGCCACGCTGGAGGAGGCCGGCCCGGATCTCGAGGAGGAGTACCTGCGCGTCAAGGGCCAGGTGTCCGGTGACCGCAGAGCGCGCGGGGACTTCCGAGGCGCGCTGGAGTTCGACGAGGAGGTCTACGCGCGGGCCGTCAGGTCGTACGGCGACGAGGATCCCGAGACCCTGCTCCATGCCCACAACCTCGCGGTGACCCGGCGCGGCAACGGCCTCTTCCGCGAAGCGCGGGACCTGGACGAGGCGAGCTGGCGCACCAAGGTGCAGATGTTCGGCGCGGACGCGCCCACCACTCTCAACTCGGAGGTCTCACTTACCCTGGACAAGCAGGAACTCGGGGAGTACGCCGCGTCGGAGAAGGCCTGCGAGGACGCGGTCGACACTTTCCGCGGTACGTTCGGCGACCTCCACCCGTCCGCACTGCGGGCGGTGGCGAGGCTCGGGGTGGCGCAGCGCAAGGCGGGCCATCACGAGGCTGCACAGGCCAGCACGGAGATGGCCCGGACCGCGCTCATCGACCGGTACGGCGAGCGCAGCCCCGACGGCCTGCAGGCTTCGCTCAACCTCTCCATCGACCTGCGGCAGAACGGGAAGCTCCAGGAGGCTCTGAAGCTGGGGGAGCGAACCCGGGCGTTGTACGCGGAGGTATTCGGCAAGGACCATCCGCACACCGCCGCGGCCGATGCCAATCTCGCCGTCACGCTGCGGCTGCTCGACCGGGTGGACGAGGCGCGGAAGTTGAACGAGTCGGCACTGACCCGTTTCCGGGCACCACTCGGCGACGCACACCCGCACACATTGATCTGCGCGATCAACCTGGCCAACGATCTCTTCGCCCAGGGAGATGCTGCCGCGGCTCTGGAACTCGACCGGAAGACGACGGCAGCGCTGATCGAGAAGTTCGGCGAATCCCACCCCACTGTGCTCGTGCTGCGTGGCAATACCGCGTCGGACCTGAGGGCGCTGGGCCGTACCGGGGAGGCGGAGGAACTGCACCGGAGTGCTGTGGACGCGATCAACGAGCAGTTGGGACCGGATCACCGGGCCAGTGCTGACACGCTGGCCTGGCGCCGGGCCAATTGCGACGTCGACCCCATGCCGATCTAACAGATGCCGGGCGGACCGGCATCGCCCTGGCCGAGCCAACTGGCCAGGACGATCGGGTCCGGCGTCCGCTGTGACATCCGCCGGGCGGCACCGTGAACGCCCGCGACCATTTCAGGCACCGCCGTCAGGGCCTTGACGGCCTCCGGAGCACGGCCGGCGTCCGCCAGGGCCAGCCCCAGACCCGTCCATGCCCCGGGGCCGGCGGATGCGCTCTGGATGTCCTGTGAGTAGAGGCGCCGCGCAGCGGCGAACTCGGCGCAGGCCCAGAGGACATCGGCCGGCCCGGCCCCGGCGACCCCGAGCACGTGGTCACCCTGGCTGCCGCGCATTTTGTCGAGTGCCGCCGGGTCGGCGAGGCCGACGCGCACCAGCATGGCGCGGGCATCGAGGTGCCGCGCCCCGGATTCCCGGATCTCCGGGTGCGGACGCGGTGGCAGCGCGGGCGGTTGCTTCCGGCCCGCACACCAGGCGGCCGCCAGTCGCCCCACGTCGTCCGGATGAGGCCGCACATGGGCCAGCCTCCACGTCGCCCGGTGATCGGCGGCCATCCGGCGGGCCATCGTCACCTCGGGGCCTTCACCGGTCCGGTCGTGCAGCCGGACGACGGCCCCGAGCAGGTCCTGTAAGGCGTCACGTCCCAGCGCGGTCAGCGCGGGGTCGGTGGCCAGGTCCGGCAAGACGTCGGCCAGCTGGCCGAGCCACAGGGCACTTTCGAAGCGGGCGAGGCTGCTGACGTGTCCGGTGAGCTGCACGGCGCAAGCACCCCAGAACCGCGCTACCGCCGTGAAGGCGTAGGCGCCCTGCAGCATTCCCCCGAGCGGTCGGGGGTCATCGCGCCAGGGAGCGTAGTAGAGCCGCTGCGCCGCGCCCGGGGGAGCCGGCTCGTGGAGCGGGTACAGGTGCATCAGCGCGCTGAGCTTGCTGTGCTGGAGTTCGTGCACCAGCGTGGCCGCGCAGAGGGGCGCCGTATCCGGCATGGACGATGCCAGTCCGCCGACGCCGTGCCCGCTGCTGACGCTGCGTACCCGGAACCGTTCGTGGGCCGGCATCGGCTGGAGGGAGCGCAGCAACCCGGCGGCCGCGTCGGCCGTCGGCGGATCCATGGTGGTCAACAGCCCGTACGCGTCCTGCAGCAGTCTGCTCCAGGAGTCGTACGCGCTCTGCGTCAACCGCTTGGCTGCACCGTCCGGCGGCGGGGCGAGCCGGTGGTGGCCGAGGTCGTCCAGCGTGATCCGGCGGGAAGCGCCTGCGCCGAGAGCCGCCCGACGCTGGGGCAGCCAGCCACGCGCCGGGTGCTCCGGGCCGGAGGACAGACGCAGATGTCCGTATGCGCCGATGAGGGTGAGCCGGCCGCACACCGATCGGACCTCTGCCACGGTCCAGGTGTTCCGCTGCCGGTGCACCGAGGGCAGCCGAGCCAGTCCCATCGTGGGCAGCCAGACACTCTCCTGGAGGGCAGGGACGGGAAAGCTGAAGGTGAGGCCCGCCCGTGCCGCGGCCACGGCGGCCAGGGTGTGCAGATGTCCTGCCTCTGCCCACAAAGGGGTCTCGGCACGGCGGGCGGAGCGCAGCCGGGTCAACAGCCGGGTCAGCCACAGCCCGGTTTCCGGAAGGAGGAGCAATTCCTCTACCGCTGCCGGATTCTGGCGCTGTGCCGCGGCGAGCAGGTCCCAGGCCCGCTGGGCGGCAGGGAGCCGGCCGGTCACCCCGGCCAGAGGGCTGAGAGCATCCATCAGCAGATCGAACAACAGCAGGCGGTGGCTGTACTCGGCTCGCGACAGCGCAGCGAGCGTGGCGGGACTGCCGTCGCCGCACGCGAGTTCACGGAATTGCTGGGGTGTCAGTGAATGCCGCGACTCCGCTTCGTGCAGTGAGTCAGGGCGCATACGCTCCCTCTGCCTTGGCACCGGATCGGGACGGACCGGGGGGATGTCAGTCGGTCCAGCTGTTCTCCCCGCCGGGGGACAGGCTTCTGGCCGACCGCCCGACTTCCTCCAGCAGCCGCTTCTTGGCGGCCGCTCTGTCGTCGCTCGATCGAGCGCGCAACGCCTCCAGGGACGTGCCAGTGAGATCAGGCAGATCCGATATGGCGGCGCTTTTCGGTTTTACCACTGCCGTGAGACCTCCCCCGAGTCAGTGCGATGCGATGTTCGATCCGCACTTACATGATGTCCTATGCATGCGCTGCTGGAAACATGCTCAACCGGTCAGCCTGCGCCATCACAGGCTTGAAGTGGCTGAATCGCGAAGCGTCAATTCGCGTCGAGATGAGGCGGAGTAAACCACTCCGGATAACTCCGGAAGACCTCCAGGAGGTCGTCGAGCGCAGTCGTACCAGGATCAACCAGGGACACCGCCGACCACAAGTGCGTCAATCCGTCACCAAATGTCAGACAGGTTTCGACGAGATCCAGGATCTCCAGGAGCATTACCCCTGATCTGGCGACACTTCCCGCTATCTCATCAGGAAGCAAGCCAATGACCTGGCTACGCGACTCCGGCTGCCGCATCACCCCCACCGCGGCCAGTGCGTCGCGCAGACGACGTTTGTCGGACAGATCGAGTCTCCGCCCCGGAATCTTCCGCCTCACGGCGGTCCGCCCGGCCTCCCCGTCCCCTTCGAACCAGAGAGAGGTGGTAGTCCCGAACCGGCTGCGCAGCGCTTCGGCCAGTGGCCGGGGGGACCGCCGCCAGTCGGGGTGCTCGCGCAGCATCCGCAGAGCCTCGGCACTGAACACACCCGAGCGCATTCCATTGCGCGTCGCCTCACCGGGACCACAGGCGAACAGCACGTACTGATCGGCCTGCTGACGTGGAGTCGAACGCGGTATGGGGTCGGGCCGCAGGGCCCCAGCCGTCGTCGCCGGGTCAGCGTACGTCTGGCAGGCGTCGAACAGCCAGAGCTGACGCGGATGTCCCGGTGCGCCGTCCGACCGGTACATAGCAAGCACCGCTTCGACGTCCAGACCACGCAGATCCCGGTGGACCGCATCCGCAAAAAGCAGTCGGCGGCTGCGATCGGCGTCGATGAGGCCATGCCCGGACCAGGCGACGAACAGCCAGTCAGTCCGCTCGTCCGCCAGCTCCCGGGTCAGCACCTGGTGCACGGTGTTCCGGTCGGCCGGGCGGTACGGCAGACCGAAGCCGTCGGCGAGTTCGCGGTTGCGCTCGAGTGGAGAGAGCAACAGGGTCAGCGACTCGTCCCTCACTCCGAGCTCCCGCAGCCAGCGCGCGTACCCCAGCGCGTCGTGCACCGGCCCGTCGAGGTTCCAGACCGACCCCGCCTCGTAAGACTCCACCCCGACCACGAGCGCCCGCATCTACATCTCCCGTCGCCTTATCCACAGCCATTGTGGGCCAACAGCAGGCCCCGGGGCGGCAGTCGGGACTCGGTCCGCGCAGTACGCGTCCCGCGCCGGGAGCTCGCCCGCCGTGAGGAAGGTGGTGACCCGGTGGCCGCCGCAGGCGTTGCCGTCGCCGAGGTCGTCATCCAGCCGAGGCCGCTCGATCGACGTCCGGGGCACGGCGGCTCCACGAAGTCCCACTCGACATAGGTCAGTTCATGGCGGCGTATCACCCGATCATGATCCACCAGCCGAGATCACATTGACGACAGACTCCAGCGGTGGTCAGGTGGCGGACTCAGTCCTGTGGGTCGGCATGGCCCACAACATCCCGTCCTGGCTGCTCGCCTCCGGCCTTGTGGCGCTCGGCATGGACTGGAAACAGGCCGTCCTCACCATCGCGCTCGCCAACCTGATCGTGCTCGGCCCGATGCTCCTCACCGGGCACGCCGGACCCAAGTACGGCATCCCCTTCCCCGTTCTGGCCCGCGCCTCCTTCGGGCTGCGCGGCGCCAACCTGCCCGCGCTGATCCGGGCCGCGGTGGCCTGCGCATGGTTCGGCATCCAGACCTGGATCGGCGGCGTCGGCATCTTCACCCTGCTCGGGAAGATCTTCGGCGGCTGGGCGAAGGCGGCCGAGATCGGCGGGCAGCCGTGGACGCTCTGGCTCTGCTTCATTCTCTTCTGGGCGCTCGAACTCGCCATCATCTACCGGGGGATGGACGCCCTGCGCCGGTTCGAGAACTGGGCGGCCCCGTTCGTCATCGTCGGCGCCGTGGTGCTGCTGGTCTGGGTCGCCGTCAAGGCCGGCGGCTTCGGCCCGCTGCTCGACCAGCCCTCGAAGCTCGGCTGGGGCAAGGAGTTCTGGCCGGTCTTCTTCCCCTCCCTGATGGGCATGATCGCCTTCTGGGCCACGCTCTCCCTCAACATCCCCGACTTCACCCGCTTCGGAGCCGGCCAACGTGCCCAGATCCGGGGCCAGTTGTTCGGCCTTCCCACCACGATGACGCTCTTCGCCCTGCTCTCCGTCCTGGTCACCTCCGGCTCGCAGGCCGTGTACGGGGAGGCGATCTGGGACCCGGTCCAACTCGTCGCCCGGACCGACAACGTCTTCGGGCTGCTCTACGCCCTGGTCACGGTGCTGGTCGCGACGGTCTCCGTGAACATCGCGGCGAACGTCGTGTCACCCGCGTACGACCTGGCGAACCTCGCCCCCAAGCTCATCAATTTCCGTACGGGCGCCCTGATCACGGGTGTCGTCGGCGTGCTCATCATGCCGTGGAAGCTCACCGAGACCCCCGAGTTGTACATCTTCACCTGGCTCGGCCTGGTCGGCGGACTGCTCGGTACGGTCGCGGGCATCCTGATTGCCGACTACTGGATCGTCCGCCGCACCGTGCTCGACCTGGCGGACCTCTACCGCCCCGGCGGCCGCTACTGGTACGCCAACGGCTGGAACTGGCGGGCGGTTGTCGCGTTCGCCGTCGGCGGAGTCCTGGCGATCGGCGGCTCCCACTCGGCCCCCGGCGCCGGCCCGTTCCCGGCCGACGGCCTGATCCCGTTCCTGAAGCCGCTCGCGGACTACGGCTGGGCGGTCGGACTGGCCTCGTCGCTGGTGTTGTACGCGGTGCTGAGCGGGCGCTCCGTCTCCGGCGTCACAGCGGCGCGGTCCGACGGGTCAGCAGCGCGTTGATGTCGTACGTCTGATCCGGCGGCGGCGTGGCCGTGGGCACCGGCTTGTCGAAGGCCGAGAGGCCCACGACCGCGTTCGCCCCGCCGCCCCGGACCGTGATCCTCAGCGGGTACGGCTTGCCGGTGGCCGCGACGTACACCGTCTGCGTCCTGCCGTCCCTGAGCCTGGTCACCGGCACCACGGGAGCCCCGTCGAGCGTGGTCCTGCGGCCCTTGTTCAGCGTGCCCCGGCCGTTGTCCGCGTGATCGCCGACCAGCTTCCGGAAGGTGTTCAGATCGCATGCGTGCGTCACGCCGCCCAGCCTCGGATCGGTGGCCGAGGCCTTCATGTAGCGCCCGTTGAGGATCGCGGCGAAGGCCGCGCCGCCGTCCGGCACCTGGCTCTTCCAGAAGGCCGCGTCCGGCTTGACCCAGACGTCGTTGCCGCGCTTCACGACCCGGACCGATCCCTGGCTGCTGCCGAGGTCCACCGAACCGGTGCAGTCGCCGTTCCGGTCGAGGGTGAGATCCAGGGCCGTCGAGGGGCTGCCCCTGCCGAGTGTGCCGCGCGTGCTGACGTGCAAGGAGTGGGCGCTCAGGAGCGCGTCGCGCGAGCGGTCGGCGATCTGCTGGGCGGAGAGCTTGTCGATGCCGTTGTCCGCCCGGGCCACACCGCCGCCTATGACACCGCCGCTCGTGAGCCCCAGCACGAGGACCGCCGCCCAGGCGGCCTGGCGTGTGCCGATGAGTTGGCCGGTCACGGCGCCTCCCTCGAAGGGCCCGTCGGGCCTGTTCAGGTGTGCGATCCGATCCTTTTGAGCGTACGCCGGGCAGGTGCGGGTCGCGCGACGGCGAATCACCCGCCGAGCGTATACACACGGTGATGTTTTGCCTCGTTTTGTGTCATGGGTGGCGGGGGACGGTTGCCGACGCACCGAGTTCGTCACCGACGAGGAGGCACAGGAAGACATGAAGCTGTCGATGGGGAGCGTGTCCAGGACTGTGCTCCGTGGCGTCGTCGTCGCAGGGGCGGCCACGGCGCTCGCGGTACCCGCGACCGTGGCCACCGCCGTGACACCCGGAGCGACGCCGCCCGGTCTGTCCTGCGAGACCGGAAAGCACGAGATCGACGACTACACGGGCTACGCGCTGTGCCGCAACGACGGAAGCACGGCCCGGACCTTCTGGGTGCATCTGGTCTGCGGCTGGTCCCCGGACGTGGACGGTGAACACGTCACTCTCAATCCGGGGCAGTCCGGTCAGTCCACCGCGCACTGTGCGGGTCTCGGGACCGGGATCGGCGAGATCAGCGTCCAGCCGTAGGCGGTGGGCGGTGGAGGGGCGGGTGGTGTCCTCCTCCGCTCGACCCTCTCTGCGCTCAGCCTTCCTCCGAACGGTTGAGCGGACCGCCCATGACTCGTTACCCTCCGGTAAGTTCGTTCGGGCGTATAGGTGCGGGCGTGCGCACCTGCCGAGGCGAGGAAGGCGGGCAGCCCATGTCCTCTACGGAAGCCGTCGACATCACCGAACCGGCCGGCCCGACCGGACTGGCCGACAGCGCACGGGAGCTGGCCGAAGGCCGTACTACCTCGACCGAGCAGGTGGCCGAGGCCCTGCGCCGCATCGAGGCGAGCCAGGGCACCCTGAATGCCTTCCGGCACCTGCGCACCGAGGCCGCGCTCGCCGAGGCCGCCGAGGCCGACCGCAGGCTCGCCGCGGGGGAGCGGCTGCCCCTGCTCGGCGTGCCGGTCGCCGTCAAGGACGACACCGATGTCCTCGGCATGCCGACCTACTTCGGCTGCGACGGCGATCTGCCCGCCGCCACCGCCGACAGCGAGGCCGTACGCAGGCTGCGGGCCGCCGGGGCCGTGATCGTCGGGAAGACCAACTCCTGCGAGCTGGGTCAGTGGCCGTTCACCGAGGGCCCCGCCTTCGGCGCCACCCGCAACCCCTGGAACACCGGACACACCCCGGGCGGCTCGTCCGGCGGGTCCGCGGCCGCCGTCGCCGCCGGGCTCGTACCCGCCGCGCTCGGTTCGGACGGCGCCGGGTCCGTACGGATCCCGGCGGCCTGGACCCATCTCGTCGGCATCAAACCGCAGCGCGGCCGGATCTCCGTCCATCCGCAGAGCGACGCCTTCCAGGGCCTGACCGTCAACGGACCGCTGGCCAGGACCGTCGCCGACGCCGCCCTGCTGCTCGACGCCGTCGCCGGCCCCCACCCCGACGACCCGCACCGCCCGCCCCCCGTCGCGGCCTCGGCCGCCGCCCGCCGCGATCCGGGCAGACTGCGCATCGCCCTCGCCTGGCGCCCCCCGCTCACCCTCACCGGCTCCGCACCCCACCCCGAAGTGCGGCGCGCCGTCACCGCACTGGCCGAGGCCCTCGCCCGCCTGGGCCATGACGTCGAGGAGGCCAGGCCCCGCTACGGGCTGATCGGCCTCGGCTTCGTCCCCCGCGCCACCGCCGGGATCGCCGAACTCGCCGCCCGCCACCCCGACCCCGCCCTCCTCGACCCGCGCACCCGCAGCGCCCTGCGCACCGGCACGCGGCTCGGCGGCCGGGTGGTGCGCGCGGCCAGGGAGCGGGAGGTCCGCCAGCACCGCAGGATCGGCGCGTTCTTCCGTACCTCCCGGGCCGGCGCCGGCTACGACGTGCTGCTCACCCCCACGACCGCCCTGCCACCGCCCCCGATCGGCCGGTTCGACGGACTGAGCGCCTGGCGCACCGATGTGGCGATGACCGAGGCCTGCCCGTACGCCTGGCCCTGGAACGTGCTGGGCTGGCCCGGCATCAACGTACCGGCCGGGTTCACCGCCGACGGGCTGCCCGTCGGCGCCCAGCTGCTCGGCCCCTCCCGCAGCGAGGAACGGCTGATCTCCCTCGCCGCCCAGCTGGAGGCCGACCGCCGCTGGTACGAGCACCGGCCGCCCGTCCAGGGTCTCTTGGTCAGCCCGGGCGACGGGCGCTGACCACCCACACCCCCGCCCGCAGCAGCACACCGTCCGGGGTCTCGTGCGACAGCAGCACCTCCGTCATCGCGGCCCGGGTCTCCGCGGAGACGGCCGGCCCCGGCGTCCGGGACACGAAGAACTCCACCACGTCCGCCGCGTCCCGGCCCCAGCGGGTGGCCGCGTCCACGGCGACCGCGGAGATCTCCGTGAACCCGGCCGCGCCCAGCACGTCGTGGAGGCGCTCCGGATCGGAGAGGGAGGCCATCGCCGTCGCCACCGCGCTCTCCGAGGTGTGGTCCCGGCCCAGCAGCGAGGCCAGCAGGCCCAGCACCTTGCTCTCCCCGCTGTCGGCCCGCGGGGGCTGCGGGCAGATGAAGGCCAGTCTGCCGCCGGGCCGCAGCGCGCCGGCGATATGCGTGAAGGCGGCGATGTGGTCCGCGAAGAACATCACACCGCCCCGGCTGATCGCCACGTCGTAGCCGCCCGGCTCGAACGGATGCGTCTGCGCGTCCCCCGACTCGTAGGAAACGGACGGGTATTGCGCTGCCGGGGTGAGGGACCGGGCCCGCTCCAGGAGCGGCGCCGAGATGTCCACGCCGGTGACCCGTCCCCGCGGCGCGCGCCGCGCGGCCGTCCGGGTCGTGTGGCCGCTGCCGCAGCCGATGTCGAGAACCCGGTCGGCCGCAGCGATCGCCGCAGCGTCGAACAGTGGCGCGTCGAACCCCGCCAGCATGGCGTTGTAGCGGTCCGGATGGTCGGCCCAGTGCCGGCCGATCGGCCCGTTCCAGGTGTCGGTGGCGGTCATGCGTGCTCCTTCGTCGTGGTGGTGAGGACGGCCTCGACGCGCTCGACGGCGCAGATCGCACCGAACGCGATCAGATGGACCAGGCAGTGGTCGGTGCGCGGCGGTACCCGCCAGGCGGCCACGTCGTCATCGGTGATCCGGTACGGCGCACGGGCCGCGAGCAGCGCCAGCCGGGCGCCCGGCAGCGCGTCCCGGTCCGGCAGCCGCGCGCCGTGCAGCGGCAGGGGAGTCACACCGTCCCAGGCCGCCACCGACTCCCGTACGAGAGTGAGTTCCTCGTCGCTCAGCAGTCCCGCGCCGAGCCGTGCCGCCGTACGCAGCGCGCCGAACGCCGTACCGATCGCCGTGCCCGCCGCCCACCGCGGTGGCTCGCCCTCCGTTTCGAGCAGCGCCAGACTCTCCCCGGGCGTCAGCTCACGGCGCACGGTGCCGGCCAGGGAACGGCCCGCCACGGTCCGTACGAGGCGGTACTTCTGCGCGCCGCCGGGCAGCGCGTTCTCGGTCAGCAGCGACGACACGATCCGGTTGATGAAGTGGAAGGCGAGCGCCGTCCCGATGTGCTCGGCGGCCTGCTCGGCCGGGAACGGCCGCGCGGTGCTCATGTCCTGCCCCCAGGCGAGCAGTTGACGGTGCCAGGGGTCCTTCGGTTGTTCGCCGCGCGCGAGCGTCTCGGCCAGCCGGTGGTCGCCGGTGGCGTGCAGCAGCATGATGTGCGCGTCCACGCAGAACGGACAGCGGTTGGCGAGGGAGACCCCGGCGGCCACCACCTCCTTGTCCGTGCGCGGCGCCCGCCCGGCCAGCAGGGACTCCCGCAGCACGGCCCAGGTACCGGCCAGCAGGGGTGGCGCGGCGGACAGGACGACGAAGACCCGGGCACGGTCGATGCCGAAATCGGTGCCCAGTTGGGCGTACACGTCGGCGACCGTGCCGGTCGCCGACTTCGGAGGTACGGGTGAGGTGTAACGGAAAGGTCCGGTCATGGCGAAGATGCTCGCCCGCCCACCCGCCCCAGGTCGTCGTACCCCCGGAGACAGTCGCGGCTGATCCCGCGCGATCCACCGACGCCGTGACTACTCCCCCCGGAGTAGTCACGCACCCGTCCCCGGGGGTGATGCCGCCACGGCCGTACGGAAGCTAGGGTGCCGCACATGCGGGGGGACAAGAAGGACACCGATCGGCGGACTCGCCTGCTGGACACGGCACTTGCCGTCGTCATCGCCGTGGCGGTCACCGCCGCGGCCGTCGTCGCCTCGGCGCCCGACGTCCTCGACCTGCTGCTCGTCGCGGCCGGCGCACTCGTACTCGCCGGGCACCGCGTCGCCCCGCGCGCGGTCCTCGCCGTCACCACGCTCTGCATGCTCGGCTACGTGGTTCACGCGCACCCGGGAAGCTGGGCGGCGTTTCCCGTACTGGCCGCCGTGCACGCCGCCGCCCGCGGCGGACACCGCGCCTGGGGCGTCGCCGCGGGCGCCCTCTTCCTCGCCGGTTACTTCACGGTTCTCGCCATCGGCGCACCGGGCATTCGGGAGACCGTCGAACGGTCCCTGCTGCTGCTCGGCTGGTTCCTCTGCGCGGGCGTCACCGGACTGATCGACAAGAACTGGCAGGCGTATCTGCGCCAGACCGAACAGCGGGCTCTGGACGCCGAACGCAGCCGGGACGAGGCCGCGCTGCGCCGGGCGGGGGAGGAGCGGCTGCGGATCGCCCGTGAGCTGCACGACTCGCTCACCCACTCCATCTCGATCGTCAAGCTCCAGGCGGGAGTCGCCGTGCACCTCGCCCGTAAACGGGGCACCGGGGTGGAGCCCGCGCTGCTCGCCATCCAGGAGGCGAGCGGCGAGGCGATGCGCGAACTGCGGGCGACGCTGGAAGTGCTCCGGACCGATGTCGTCGAACCCGGCACCGGCCTCGACCGCATCGACGAGCTGGCCGAGCGGGCCCGCACCGCGGGCATCGTGCTCGACGTCACGGTCAGCGGCGACGAACGTCCTCTGCCTCCGGCCGTCGACCGGGCCGCGTACCGCATCGTGCAGGAGGCCCTCACCAATGTCGCCCGGCACGCCGGCCGCGCCACCACGACCGTCCGCCTCACCTACACCGAACGGGCCCTGACCGTGCGCGTCGACGACCAGGGACCCCGCACCGCGCATGACACCGTCACCGCGGGCACCGGACTCACCGGCATGCGTGAACGCGTCACGGCACTCGGCGGCGTCCTCGAAGCCGCCCCCCGGCCGGCCGGCGGCTTCTCCGTGTGCGCGGAGCTCCCCCTCCAGACCACCGGAACCCTCGGATGACCGAATCGGACGCGCCGCCGGTCCGGGTGCTGATCGTCGACGACCAGGCGCTGATGCGGGCTGGATTCCGGGCGCTGCTCGACGCGGAGGACGGCATCGAGGTGATCGGCGAGGCCGCCGACGGCCGCCACGGCCTGGAGCTCGCCCGGCTGCACACCCCGGACGTCGCCCTCGTCGACGTACAGATGCCGGTGATGGGTGGCATCGAGACCACCCGCGAGATCGCCGCCGACCCCCGGCTGGCCGCCGTCCACGTCGTGATCCTCACCAATTACGGCCTCGACGAGTACGTCTTCGACGCGCTGCGCGCCGGAGCCGCCGGGTTCCTCCTGAAGGACACCGAACCGGCCGAGCTCCTCCGTGCGATCCGCGTAGCGGCCGGCGGTGACGCGCTGCTCTCGCCCGCCATCACCCGCCGGTTGATCGGCGAATTCGTCGCGAGACCACCCGACCGGACCACCGCCCCCGGTTTCGAGAACCTCACCCGCCGGGAACGCGAAGTCAGCGCACTGGCGGCCCGCGGTCTCACCAACGAGGAGATCGCCGCACACATGGTGATCAGCCCGTTCACCGCGAAGACCCACATCAGCCGCGCCATGACGAAGCTGGGCGCCCGCGACCGGGCGCAGCTCGTCGTCTTCGCGTACGAATCGGGCCTCGTCACACCCCGCGAACCCCGCCCCTGACCCCGCATCGCGGCAGCCCGGCCCCCGAACCACGGCCGCGGACGTTCGCACCCGGGCGCCGTAGGCAGGATCATGGAACCGAACGGAGTGGATGGGTGGTGACCAGTATGGCGTCCGCAGGCCCGCAGTCGGCGCCCGGAGCCGAACCGTCGCAGCCCAGCAGCCCTCAGCACTCCTTCGACGCGGCGAACGACGCGACCGCGGTGGTCGCCGGGACCGGAACGGTCATCGGCTGGACGCACAGCGCGCAGGAACTGCTCGGCTACGGCGCGGCGGAGGTGGTCGGGCGCCCCGCCGGCTTCCTCCTCGCCATGCCCGGGGATCCGGCACGGGTGGCGGGCATCGCCGAACGCTGCCGCACGGGCGTGGGATGGAGCGGTGTCGCCACCGTGCGGCGGCGCGACGGGCAGCGGATCGAAGTGGATCTGCGGGTCTCGGCCGCGTTCCACCTGGACGGCAACGAGTGCTTCCTGGTCTCCGGGCGTGAACGGAGGCCGGAGTGGGCCGTCGGGCAGTCCGTGGTCGACGCCTTCCTGACCAGCTCACCGATCGGGATCGCGGTGCTGGACCCGCAGCTGCGCTACGTCTGGCTGAACGACACCCTGGAACGCATCGGCGGCGTCCCGCGGGCACAGAGGGTGGGCCGCGGACTGGCCGAAGTGCTCCCGGGAATGGCGGCCGACGCCCTGGAGACCCAGATGCGGCGGGTGCTGGACACCGGGGTCCCCGTCATCGACTACGAGTACAGGGGCTGGAGCTGGGCCGATCCGCACCGGGAGCGCGCCTACTCCACGTCGTTCTTCCCCCTGGTCGAAGGCGATGGCACCGTCACCGGCCTCTGCTACATGGTCCTGGACGTCACCGACCGGTGGAAGGCTCAGCAGCGCCTGGCCCTGGCCAATGACGCCGGAGCGAGCATCGGCTCCACCCTGGACGTGCTGCGCACCGCTCAGGAGCTGGCCGACTTCGCGGTGCCGCGGTTCGCCGACTTCGTCGTCGTCGACCTTTTGGAGCCGGTCGCCAGCCCGGAGGAGCCCGGCCGGTGGCCTCTCGGCCCGTGGCCTGCCGGTACATGGCCTGCCGGCGCGCCGGCCCGGCCGATGCTGCGCCGCGCGGGAATGAGTTCGGTCCGGGAGGGCTGCCCGGAGGCGATCCACCGGGTCGGGGACCTGGTGGACTCCGTTCCCCCGTCCCACGACGTCCGGTTCCTCAGAGAGGGCGAACCCCTCCTGGTCCCGGTCCTCGACTCCGTCAGGCGGCTGTGGGACGTCGAGCAGCCCGCCAGGGCGGCGACCATCCGCGAGTTCGGTTTCCACTCACTCATCGCCGTACCCATGCGGGCCCGGGACACGATGCTCGGCCTGACCACCTTCATACGATCGGTGAACCTGGTCCCTTTCGAACCCGACGACGTCCTGCCGGCCCGCGAAGTGGTGGCACGGGCGGCGGTGTGCGTGGACAACGCCCGCCGCTACACCCGCGAGCACGCCGCGGCGCTGACCCTCCAGCGCAGTCTGCTCCCGCACACACTGCCCGGAGGGATGGCCCTGGACGTGGCGTCCTCGTACCTCCCGGCGGACGCCAAGGACGGAGTCGGGGGCGACTGGTTCGATGTGATCCCGCTGTCCGGCGCCCGGGTCGCCCTGGTCGTCGGCGATGTCGTCGGCCACGGCATCAGCGCCGCCGCGACCATGGGCAGGCTCCGCACCGCCGTGCACACCCTCGCCGACATGGACCTTCCCCCCGACGAACTGCTGGCCCACCTCGACGACCTCGTCCTCCGGCTGGGCGACGAGGAACCCGACGGCGAGGCGAGCGGCACGACCGTGCTCGGCGCCACCTGCCTGTACGCGGTCTACGACCCGGTCACCCAGCTCTGCACGATGGCCCGCGCCGGCCATCCGCCCCCCGTCGTCGTCTTCCCGGACGGGCGTGTCAGCTTTCCCGAACTGCCCGCAGGGCCCCCGCTCGGCCTGGGCGGGATGCCCTTCGAGACGGCGGAGCTCACGCTGCCGGAAGGCAGCCTGATCGGCCTCTACACCAACGGCCTCATCGAAGGCAGGGACCGGGACGTCGATCTCGGCATGACTCGCCTCGGCGCCGCCCTGTCGCAGTGCGGACTCTCCCTCGACGCACTGTGCGCGACGGTCGTCGACCAGCTGCTCCCCGTACCGCAGCCCGACGACGTCGCCCTGCTGCTCGCCCGTACGCACGAGCTGAGCGCCGACCACGTCGTCTCCTGGGAGGTGCCCTCCGACCCGGCCGCCGTCGCGGGCGTCCGGACCCGCACGGCACGCGTGCTGAGGACCTGGGGCCTGGAGGAGCTGGAGATGACGACCGAGCTGATCGTCAGCGAACTGGTCACCAACGCGGTGCGCTACGCCGTCGGCCCGATCAGGCTGCGGCTGCTGCGCCAGTCCGTCCTGATCTGCGAGGTCTCCGACGCCAGCAGCACCTCTCCCCGGCTGCGGCACGCCAGGACGACCGACGAGGGCGGTCGCGGCCTCTTCCTCGTCGCCCAGCTGACCCGCCGCTGGGGCACCCGCTACACACCCGAAGGCAAGATCATCTGGACCGAGCAGGAACTTCCGGGGACGATGACGCGACGACCCCTATGACCCTCCCGATGGGCCGTCCGCAGCCAGGAATCCGGCGCTCGGTCACGGCACCCGGGCTGTCCACTCCGCGGTGCCGAACTTCGTACGTACGAGGTCCTCGGCCCGGGCCATCTCCTTGTCCGTCACCTTGCCCTGCGTGAGGCCGTGCCGGGTGCGGAAGGATTCGATCATCCGCTCGATGACGGCCTCGCGCGCCAGCCCGGTCTGACGGCGCAACGGATCGACGCGCTTCTTCGCGCTCTTGGTGCCCTTGTCGGAGAGCTTCTCCTTGCCGATGCGGAGCACCTCCAGCATCTTGTCGGCGTCGATGTCGTACGACATCGTCACGTGGTGCAGAACGGCACCCTCCCCGCCGACCACGCGCTTCTGAGCCGCTCCCGCGATCTTCCCCGCGTCCGTGGCGATGTCGTTGAGCGGCTGGTACCAGGCCTTGATGCCCATGTCGGCGAGGGCACCGAGCACCCAGTCGTCGAGATAGGCGTAGCTGTCGGCGAACGAGAGGCCCGAGACGAGCGAGTCCGGGACGGAGAGCGAGTACGTGATGGTGTTGCCGGGCTCCACGAACATGGCCCCACCACCGGATATGCGGCGGACGACGTTGATGCCGTGGCGCTGCGCACCTGCCGGGTCGACCTCGTTGCGCAACGACTGGAAACTGCCGATGATCACGGCGGGGGAGGCCCACTCCCACACCCGGAGCGTCGGCGGACGCCGGCCCGCGGCGACCTCGGCGGTGATGACCTCGTCGAGGGCCATGTGGAGCGCGGGGGACTGCGGGGCCTCGTGGATGAGCTGCCAGTCGTAGTCGCTCCACTCGGTGGCGTGCGCGAGGGCCCGGCGCACGGCGACGGCGACGCCCTCGGAGCTGAGGCCGAGCATCACGGTCGAGGCGGGGAGAGCCGCGTCGATCCGGGCGGCGAGAGCGGCGGTGCCGGTGTGGGCCGGGGCACCTTCCAGCGCCGCGTCGATCGCGAGAATCGCCTCGTCGGGCTCCAGGAAGAAGTCCCCGGCCACCCGTACGTTGCGCAACGCCCCGCCCTCGACGTCCAGATCGACGACGACGAGCTTGCCGCCCGGGACCTTGTACTCACCGTGCACAGCCATGCCTCCAGATCCACCGGATTCCTTTACGAATCGGCACCGATCAGGCACAACGCCCCTGCCGCGCGATTTAATCCGCTGTTCCCATGGGGCCTCGCGTGCCTCCGGGCCTCGCGTGCCTCCGGGTCCCGCGTGCCTCCGGGTCCCGCGCGGCCCGGGTCCCGCGCGGCCCGAAGGAGCGCCACCGTCGAACCAGGCGGACTTGTAGGCGCCGCTCACGGGAACCTGGAGTGTGCGCGGCGTGGTGTTCGGGAAGCTGGACGGCCCGCGCCGCCGAGGGCGGCTGACGCCCTCGCGCCGGGGGGCGAGTTGGACGTGTCCCTCATCGACAGGACGGTCCGGGGCCGTGCGGTGGGTGGACACCACGCGGCCCCGGACCGTTTGGGACGCTGTTTCGAGGGGGGTGGGTCAGCCCTTGCGGGTCTTGACCTCTTCGGTGAGCTGGGGCACGACCTGGAAGAGGTCGCCGACGACTCCGTAGTCGACGAGGTCGAAGATCGGGGCCTCGGCGTCCTTGTTGATCGCGACGATCGTCTTGGACGTCTGCATGCCCGCCCGGTGCTGGATCGCCCCGGAGATACCGGACGCGATGTACAGCTGCGGCGAGACGGACTTGCCGGTCTGGCCGACCTGGTTGGAGTGCGGGTACCAGCCCGCGTCCACCGCCGCCCGCGACGCACCGACCGCCGCACCGAGCGAGTCCGCCAGCGCCTCGATGACCGCGAAGTTCTCGGCGCCGTTGACACCCCGCCCACCCGAGACGACGATCGCGGCCTCGGTCAGCTCCGGACGCCCCGTCGACTCACGCGCAGCACGGGAAACGACCCGGGTGCCGGTGGCCTGCCCGGAGAACGACACCACCAGCTCCTGGACCGCACCCGCGGCCGGAGCGGCCTCCACGGCGGCGGAGTTCGGCTTGACCGTGATCACCGGAACACCCTTCGACACCCGGGACCTGGTCGTGAACGACGCGGCGAACGCGGACTGCGTGGCGACCGGACCCTGCTCACCGGCCTCCAGATCCACCGCGTCCGTGATGATCCCCGAACCGATCCGGACCGCGAGACGCGCCGCGATCTCCTTGCCCTCCGCGGACGAGGGAACCAGCACCGCGACCGGCGAGACCGCCTCGACCGCCGCCTGCAGCGCATCGACCTTCGGCACCACCAGATACTCACCGAACTCCGGCGCGTCAGCCGTCAGGACCCGCACCGCACCATGCTCGGCCAGCACCCCGGCCGTGCCCGCGGCACCCGCACCCAACGCGAGCGCGACCGGCTCACCGACACGACGCGCCAGCGTCAGCAGCTCCAGCGTGGGCTTGCGGACAGCACCATCCACGTGATCGACAAAAACGAGAACTTCAGCCATGAGACTTCAATCTCCTGCGAGTTGCGAAGAAAAACGAGAACAGGAACACAGGGACGACACCAGCACCAGCACCGGCACCGGCACCGGCACCGGGACGGGGGCCGCCGCAGTCAGGACCGGGCCGCAGCCGAGACCGCAGTCAGGACCGGGGCCTGGTCCGGGGTCAGATGAACTTCTGACCCGCCAGGAACTCGGCCAGCTGCTTGCCGCCCTCGCCCTCGTCCTTGACGATCGTGCCCGCCGTACGGGCCGGACGCGCCGCCGCCGCATCGACCACGGTCCACGCACCCGCCAGACCGACCTCGTCCGCCTCGATCCCCAGATCCTCCAGATCCCAGGACTCCACCGGCTTCTTCTTCGCCGCCATGATCCCCTTGAACGAGGGATACCGCGCCTCACCCGACTGGTCCGTCACCGACACCACCGCCGGAAGCGAAGCCTCCAACCGCTCCGACGCCGTGTCACCGTCACGCCGGCCCCGCACGACCCCGTCCGCCACCGACACCTCCGACAGCAACGTCACCTGCGGAACACCCAGACGCTCCGCCAGCAGCGCCGGAACCACACCCATCGTCCCGTCCGTCGACGCCATACCAGCGATCACCAGGTCGAAACCGGCCTTCTCGACCGCCTTCGCCAGCACCAGCGACGTACCCATGACATCCGTGCCGTGCAGACCGTCGTCCTCGACATGAACAGCCTTGTCCGCACCCATCGACAACGCCTTGCGCAACGCGTCCTTCGCATCCTCCGGACCCACCGTCAACACAGTGATCTCCGCACCGTCCGCCGCATCCGCGATCTGCAGCGCCTGCTCCACCGCGTACTCGTCGAGCTCCGACAGCAGACCGTCGACATCCTCACGATCCAGAGTCAGGTCATCGGCGAAATGCCGGTCCCCCGTGGCGTCGGGCACGTACTTCACACAGACAACGATCCTCAAGCTCACGCCGGCTCTCCTACCTGGGTATGGTCCGTACGGACGACGATATGGCACTCAGTACCCTCTGTAAAGGAACCTAGTGCCAGAAGGGGCCTTCCGGTGCTACGTTCCCCGCATGACTGACGCAAGCAAACCGGCGAAGAAGGCCCCCATGCGGGAGGTGCTCGCCCAGGCTGCCTTCCAGCTCTTCCTGGAGCGGGGCTTCGAGCAGACCACGGTGGACGACATCGTGGCGCGGGCCGGGGTCGGGCGCCGGTCGTTCTTCCGGTACTTCCCGTCCAAGGAGGACGCGGTCTTCCCGGATCACGAACGCTGTCTCGCCGACATGACCGCCTTCCTGGCGACGGTCGGTGACGCGGAGCCGGTCGACGCGGTGTGCGACGCGGCCCGGCTCGTCCTGCGGATGTACTCCGCCAACCCCGAATTCTCCGTCCAGCGCTACCGGCTCACCCGGGAGGTGCCCGGACTGCGCACCTACGAACTGTCCGTCGTGCGCCGCTACGAGCAGACGCTGGCCGGCTATCTCCGGGACCGGTACGGCGCGTCGGGGGACGGTGCGTTGCGGGCCGAGGTGATTGCCGCGTCCGTCGTCGCCGCGCACAACAACGGGCTGCGGACCTGGCTGCGTTCGGGCGGTGACGGGGACGCGGAGGCCGCGGTGGATCACACCCTCGGGCTGGTGCGCCAGGTGTGGGGGAGCGCGGCGGCCGGGGGCGCGCCCTCGCCCGACGACGACGTGGTCGTCATGGTCGCGGCGAAGGGCGCTCCGATGTGGCGCGTCGTGCAGCAGATCGAGTCGGCCCTGGGCCAGGGCTGACACCTGACCGTACGATCATCTGGCACTCAGTGCCTTTACCTTTCGGCACTCAGTGTCCTATGGTGCGGACGCGCCGACGTGCAGGTGCGGCGTGTCCGAGGCGAGCGCAGGGGGTCGCACATGTCCCAGTCATCAAGTGGCACCGTGCAGACGGTGCATGAGGAAGCCGGCCTGCACTACCACCGGTGCCGCTGGTGCGGCACCGCCTCCTTCCGGAGGCTGCTGTGTCCGGTGTGCGCATCGAGTGATCTGAAACCCGAACACAGCGCCGGGCTGGGCGTCGTGGTGAGGTCCGGGGTCGTGCACCGCTACACGGAAACGGCGCGCAACGAGTCCCTCGTCCGGCTCCCCGAGGGCTTCGTGTTCCGCTGCCGCGTCGTCGGCGCCGCGCCGCACCTGGTGTCGCCCGGTGCCCGGGTCCGCCCGGTCGCCGGTGGTGATCCGGATGCGGGCGAGGTGGTCTTCGAGCTCTGCGAACCACCCGCGCGCGACGAGTGGTTCTGATCGTTCTCGTGGTTCTTTCCGGCCCCGGCCGTCATGGGTCCGCCCTTCGCGTAGATGAAGTAAACGGCGCGGCCCGGGAGCCGACATCGTCCTTCGACGTCCACACATTTGGTCAGCGATGCCGTGGGCAATCGCCCGGCGTATACGGGGGAACAGCCCCGAGCCGGTCGACGGCCGCTGCTGTCAGTGCGGTGATCGCCGGGGGCAGGGCCGTGCGGATGTCCGGGGCGAAATGGGGGGAATGGTTGGGCGGGAGGAGTGCGGGGGAGACGGCCCACTGCTTTGGGCTCGCGGTCCCGAACATCCAGTAGACCAGGGGGATTCCGGCCTCACCGTGCACGGCGAGGCCCGCATCGCCGTAGAGGGGGAAGTCCTCGGCCGCCATCGACGGCGGCCAGGTGCCGACCCGTTGCGGGCCGTAGAGGGCGGTGTGAACGTTGCGGATCGCCCGGGTCGTGGCGGGGTCGCCCCACAGCGCGGGTGAGCGGGACACCGTCGTGAGGTCCGGTTCGCGCGGGCAGGCCGCGGCGCCGCACTCGGCCCGTACGATCCGCTCCACCGCCGCCAGGGCACGGTTCAGGGACTCGTCGGTGAGCGCCCGCAGACCGATGCCGAGTTCGGCCGTGTCCGGGACCACGTTCACCGCCGTGCCCGCCCGCACGGTGCCGACGGTCAGGGTGACCTGTTCGGCGGGAGCGCTCTCGCGGGAGACGACGGTCTGGAGACGGCTGATCACGGCCGCCGCCGTCACCACGGGGTCCACGGTGAGGTGGGGGGTGGCGGCGTGGCCGCCCCGGCCGTGCAGTACGACGCTCAGGGCCGCGCTCGCCGCGGCGACCGGGCCGTGGCCGCTGCCGTGCGCGACCATTCCCGCGGGCAGCGGTGCCGTGTGCTGGGCCAGGACGACGTCCGGTCTGCCGAAGCGCGCGTACAGGCCGTCGTCCAGCATCGCGCGGGCTCCCGTCAGGGTCTCCTCGGCCGGCTGGCCGAGGACGACGAGGGTGCCGCGCCAGTGCGCGGTGGTGCGGGCCAGCAGGTCCGCCGTGCCGGCCGCGGCGGCCAGGTGCAGGTCGTGGCCGCAGGCGTGCATGGCGCCGTTGTCGCTCGCGTACGGGAGGCCGGTGACCTCCTCCAGGGGCAGGGCGTCCAACTCGGCGCGCACGTACACGCGCGGGCCCTCGCCGTTGCGGAGTTCACCGACCACACCATGGCCTCCGATGCCGCGGGTCACCTCGCAGCCGAGGGCGGCGAGCCGGTCGGCGAACAGTGCCGCCGTACGGCGCTCCTCGCCGGAGAGCTCCGGGTTGCGGTGGACGTCCAGGTAGAGGGTGAGAGCCGGGCGGACCACCTCGTCGGCGCGGGCGAGAGTGGGGTGGGTCTGGGGCATATCGGGGCTCCTCGGCGGATGTGTGCGGCCGTTGCTGTCGGGTGCTGGCGCGGCGTGCCAGCGATGTGTGTGCGGGAGGCATGCCGAACGGTGAGCGGTGGCCGGTGGAATGAGTGGCACACACCGGTAGCCGGCGAGCCCGGCCCGGGCCCCGATCAGGAGGAGACACCATGAACAAGGACCTGAGCACCCTCGCCGACGAGATCCTCGAGCTCGAGGCCGAGACCTTCGAGATCTCCGACTACTCGGACGCCAGCGAGGTCGTGCTGGCCGGTTCCACCAGCTGCAGCTCGACCTCGACCTGCAGCTCCACCACCAGCACCACGTCCTGCACCGCCTGATTGGTCGTCAGCAGCGGCAGGGTTCACACCCGGTACCCGTTCCCGCGGGTACCGGGCGTCCCGCGATTCCAGGACAGCGGTCGCTTACGGGAACGGGTGCGGGACCATGCGGATCTCGGCGTCGGTCAGGTCCGTTGTGCGGTGGCCGCCGCGTCGCAGGGCGGTGCGCAGGCGAGGCATCAGAGGGGCCCGCTGCCGGTTCCAGCCGAAGTCGATCGGCAGAAGTCCCGGCACCAGGGTGCTGACGGTGCGCAGGCCGACGCGTTCCTGTTCCGGGGTGGTCTGGTCGACGACGATCACGTCATGGCCGGCCCGGACGAGTTCGCCGATGACGGCTCGGGCGTCGTCGGGCAGGTCGCCGGTGCGGGGCCGGCCGGCCGACTCCCAGTCCCGGTAGACCTCGTCGAAGGGGAGTACGGCCAGGGGCTCCAGATAGCTGCGGGCGTGCTCGGCCATCCTCGGCAGCCCGTAGAGCTGGGCGTGGTCCTTGAGGTGACGGACCTGGTGGAAGTCGTCCGCCATCGCCTCCAGTTCGTCCCGGCGCTCCTCGGTCTGACGGGAGAGGTGCGGGATATAGGTGAGTACCTCCGACAGGGCGCCCTCGACCGCGCCCAGCGGGTCCAGCGAGGCGGCCGCCGCGAAGGACAGGATGCCGGGGCCGCCGTCACGGCGTACGGCCACCGCGGTGACCACGGGGACGGCCAGGTCGACGCGGTTGTCCAGGGTGTGTACGTCGTAGCCCTGGAGCGCGGCCCGTTGCGCCATCACGGCCGCGGTACGGCTGCCGACGGTCGCCAGGTCGATCTCGGTGAGCCGGGCGTTGCCGTACCAGGCGTTGAGGAAGGCGTCGCGCTCGACGAGTTCGAGGAGGCCGCCGAGGACCGCCTCCTCCAACAGCCGCCGATGGCACAGCCGTTGGAGCACTCGAAGACGAAGTTGTCGGCCGCCAGGCCGGCGCTGTAGTAGACGAGGCGGGAGGGGATTAGGACCGGCCGGTCGTCGCGCAGGGACCAGCCCCACTCCCAGGGGATGGCGCGGTCCGGGGCGAACGGGTCGACCAGCGGGTCGTCGCGGTAGGTGCGCGGGTCGTAGAAGCCGCAGACGGCGGGGTCGACCGCGTCCGCCTTCAACTCGTTCCAGGAGCCGGTGACGGGCGTGGACCGGCCGCGCCGGTGGGTTCCGGCGTAGCGCTCCAGGCCTTCCAGGAAGGCGAGGGTGCGGCTGGTGGAGAAGGAGTTCTCCTGGCCGCTCCAGGTGACGTCGTTGAGCCCGGCGTAGCCGCGTACGAAGACGCTGCCGGCGACCGGCGCGGTGGTCGGGGAGGTGACGTCGAGCCAGGTGCCGCCGCCGAGCGCGCCGCAGACCGGGTTGGCGAGGGCCTCCTCCGGAAGGGCGTACGAGGATGCGTGGCGCAGCCGGTAGCGGGCGGGGTCGGGTTTGGGCCGCGCGGCGAGGGCCAGCGGGCGGGGTACGGCAGGGGTGCGGGGCGGGGCGCAGTCGGGGCAGAGTGGGTCGGCGAGGAGGGGGTACGTCCGTATACGGAGGGACCTCAGGTCGAGGCGGGACACCTGGGGCAGGCTGCGGTCTGCGGGCCCGGTGGTGGGGGGTTCGGCGCCCGGGTTGTCCAGCACGGCCCGGCAGAGGGCGGCGACGGCGTCGTAGGTGTATCCGGTGAGAAGTGGCCATGCTCCGGCCGGGCGTGGGCCGTCGGGGCCGCCGGTTTCCAGCGCGTCGCGTTCGCTGCGGCTGCGCAGCCATTGCCAGCGCATCGCCAGGCAGCGTCCGCAGGCGGGGGCGGTGCCGTCGCCGCCCCACGGTCCCACGAGCACGGCGGACGCGGTGAGATGGACACGCGCCCCGGCGCGGACGGCGGCCCAGGGGTCCGGGCCTGCCCGGTCGCCGAGGGCGGCGTCGGTGGTGCCGACGGGGACGACGGGGGTGTCGTGGCCGAGGCGGCCGGCGAGCGCCGAGCGGAGCTGGGCCCGCGCCAGGCCCATCGGCTGTGGCAGTTGCCGGGTAGCGGTGGTCATGACGACCTCGTCCAGCGGAAGGTCTTGACGGCGATCGCGCCGAAGACGAGAGCGAACACGGCGAGTCCGGCGCAGCCCACCGCGACGTCGGAGGCGTCACCCCGCCCGGCCAGCGCGTGGGACACCGCGTCGTTGAGGTAGCGCAGCGGCATGACCAGGGAGAACTTCTGGAGCCAGGAGGGCATGGCGTCGAGCGGGAAGAAGGACCCGGAGAGAAACGCCATGGGCAGCATCAGGAAGTTGGCGACGGCCGCGACGGACTCGGGGGTGTTGGCGAACGAGCCGATGATCACGCCGAGCAGCAGGAAGGTGGTGATGCCGAGGACGAGCACCGGGATCAGCAGCGGCCAGCCGGAGGCGGGTTCGAGGCCGAACAGCGGCAGCATCGCGACGCCGACGAACAGCACCGACTGGACGGCGCCCACGACCAGGGCGATGACGTAGCGGGAGCCGATGACGGCGGACAGCGGGGCCGGGGACATCCGGATCAGCCGCAGGATGTCGTCCGTGCGCCACTGCATGAGCGTGAACGCGATGCCGAACACGGCGGCGTTCGCCACACCCCAGGACAGGACTCCGGCGGCGGTGTACGAGAGGTAGGACAGGCCGCTCTGTTCGACGTCCTGGCCGCGGAAGATCAGGCCGAAGACGACGAGGAAGAGCAGCGGGAAGGCGAAGGTGAAGAAGAGGGTGGTCTTGTCGCGGACCTGGGCGCGGTATCCCGCTCCGGTCAGTGCGGCGTAGGCGCTCATGGCTGCTGCTCCGTGTTCTCGGTGTTCCGGCGGGCGCCCTGCGGGGCACCGGTGAGCCGGGCGGTCAGGTCGAGGTAGACGTCCTCGAGGCTGGCGGTGCGGGTCTGTACGCCGTCGAGTCCGGTGATCCGGTCGACTGCGCTGAGCACCTGCCGGCCGTGCGTGTCTCCAGGACGAGGGAGCCGCCCTGGACGGTGACCCGGTCGACACCGGAGATGGCCGCCGCCTCGTGTTCGTCCAGCCGCCCCAGCGGCAGCATCAGCCGGCTGGGGACCTCGGAGGCGCCGACGAGGTTGTGCGGGGAGTCGGTCACGGCGATCGAGCCGTTCACGAGGATGGCGATGCGGTCGCAGAGTGCCTCGGCCTCGTCGAGGTGGTGCGTGGTGTAGACGATGGTGCGGCCCTCGGCCTTCAGCCCGCGCAGTACCTCCCACAGGGCGCGGCGGGCCTGCGGGTCGAGGGCGGCGGTCGGCTCGTCGAGGAAGATCAGCTCGGGGCCGTGGACGAGGGCGGAAGCGATGGCCAGGCGCTGGCGCTGGCCGCCGGAGAGGCTTTCCACCCGCACGTCGCGCTGCTCGGTGAGCCCCACGGAGTCCAGGGTGGCGTCGACGGCTGCCCGGGAGGCACCGAAGAGCGCGGCCACGGTACGCAGGTGTTCGTGCGCGGTCTGCCGTACGAAGAACGCCGAGGACTGGGTCTGTACGCCGATGCGGGGGAGCAGCGCGGTGTTGCGCGGCCAGGGAGACTCTCCGAAAAGGGCGACCGAGCCCGTGTCGGCCCGGCGCAGTCCCTCCGTGATCTCCACCAGGGTGGACTTGCCCGCGCCGTTGGGGCCCAGGAGGCCGAAGAATTCGCCCCGGTGGATCTCCAGGGACACGTTGTCCACGGCCTGACGGTCTCCGTACCGCTTGGAGACCCCCTGTACGTGCACGGCGATGGTCGGGGGGTTGTCTTCGGCGGGTGTGGATGGCATGGCCTGTACCTCACTCATGTGGTGCCTGGATCCTTGTGGTCGGGGGTGTGTTCGCGGGGTCGGGGTCACTTGAGCAGCAGAAGTACCACCGTGCAGGTGCCGGCCACGGCGAGGAGGAGCAGGACCGCCGATCCGATCCCGTACGCCGTGTAGATCCGCCGGGCCCGGCCGGGGTAGGTGGCAGTGGCCTCGGCCCTTCCCCGGGTCCGGCGCAGCGCCAGATAGGTCCGGGTCTCGGGGGCGAGGTGGGCGGTGCCCAGGGCGTGGCCGAGCATGCGGTAGCCGTCGAGCGGGGGCAGCGGGACGAGGTTGCTGAGTCCCTGGACGCTGCCGAGCAGCAGCAGGCCGGCGAGGAGGGAGCGGGTCGGGTCGTCCGCGGGGAGCACGAACCACCAGATCCCGAACGGCAGGAGGAGGAGCAGGTTGATGTACGCGCCCGCTCCGGCGATCACCAGCTTGGCGCGCCGGCCGGGGATGAAGAGGTAGTTGTCGACGGTGCAGTACAGCATCGCGGCCGGGAACCGCCAGCGCAGTCCGATACCGGCCACTTCCCGGTCATGCAGGGGTATGCGGTCGGACGCCGACCGGCCACCTCCCCGTCATGACCAGGTCGTCGGCTCCCCGGCGGGCCGTGATTGGCTGGGGGCATGATCGATGAATTCCTTGCCGGGGACCTGACCGACGTCGAGACGGCGGTCCGCGCAGCGGCCGCCGCCGAGATCATGCCCCGCTACCGCCGGCTCGCCGCGCACGAGATAGTCGAGAAGAACGGCCCGCACGACCTCGTCACCACCGCCGACCGCCTCGCCGAGGAACACCTCACCGCCGCCCTGTCCCGGCTCCTGCCCGGCTCTGTGGTCGTGGGCGAGGAGGCGGTCCACGCCGACCCGAAGGTGTACGACGCCCTGGGCGGCGACGCACCGGTGTGGATCGTCGACCCGGTCGACGGCACCCGCCAGTTCGCCCACGGCGAACCGGGCTTCTGCACCCTGGTCGCCCTCGCCCACCACGGCGAACTCCTCGCCTCGTGGACGTACGCCGCCGCCCTGGACCAGATGGCGATCGCGGTCCGCGGACGCGGCGCCACGCTCGACGGCAAGCCGATACGGTCCGGCTCGCCCGCGCCCGGCGCCGTTCTCAGGGTGGCGATGTCGCACCCCGACTACACCACCGATGAGCAGAAGCGCGCCCTGCTCGGCCTGCGCACCGACGGCATCGACGCCCGCCCCTGTGGTTCGGCGGGCCTCGAGTACCTCGCCGTCGCTCGCGGCGACCAGGACGCGATCGCCTTCAACTGGGAGAAGGCTCGTGAAAGGCGCCCTTACCGAAAGGGTGTGACCAGGGAAGATGTCCCGGGCAGAGTGGATCAAGAAGTGGCGTAACCAGGCTCCGACCCTCCCGGAGCCGGCAGTGAACCGGGCTCTCCTGGTCCTGTCGGGCAAGGAGAAGGGTAAGTGAAGAGGATCGTCAAGAACCTCAGCGTCATGAGGACCGATGGATCCGACGAGGCCCTGGAGCTGATTAGGGAGACTGGGATGACCCAGTCCGAGGCAACCAGGTGGGCCTTGTCGTTGGCGGCCAACATCCTTCAGCACGCCTGGGTCTACGGGTACGAGGAGCATGGCAAGGTTCCTGAGATTCAGGTGCAGTTCAAGGTGAAGTAACACCGACAGCAGACCTGGACAGACCCCCGCTTCGGCGGGGGTCTTCTGCATGCCTGGGATCAGACTGGCCGGCCACCCTCCCACAGCGCCGCCACGTGGCCGGCGAACCGGTCGTACAGGCCGTCGTCCCCGAGGCGCCGCAGATGCAGCATGGGCGACTCATGACCGAGGAGGCTGGACAGGTGCGGCGTCACAAGCATCTCGTCGTCGAAGCTGAAGACGGAGAGGGCGATGTGCTCGTCACTGAACCGCGCCTCCAGGCCCTCTACGGCGCCCATGCGCTGGAGAGCATCCAGGGTGATGCGGATCCTCGTCCCGACCGTCAGGGGGACGCCTTCGATCTCCTCGCGGCGCCGCGTGACGTCGCTGTCCGGGTCGCCGATCAGGAACCGCACGGAGCAGCCGGCCGACGCCTTGGCCTTCAGGCGGTCGGACAAGCGGCTCTGTTCCTGCCAGAGGAAATAGTTGGTGTAGCCAGCGAAGGTGATCTCACTCTCCGCGGAGTCGATCAGCTTCCCCCACACCGAGGTTGGGCATGCATTCCGGTACGGGTATGCGGTGACGATCTCCCGCTCTGGCCCGACCTTGACAGCGCTCCGAATAGCGCGCGGCCACAGCATTTCTGTATCTACCCCCAGCGCCTTCGACACGTCCTGTCGCGTGCCGGGATGGGGCACGCGGGCGCTGTCAGAAAGCCATCGCTCCACAGTCTTGGTACTCACGCCGACTGTACGCGCGAGACGTCCCGCGGTGAAGTTGGAGGCGGTCATAGCATCTCGGAGTAAGACGTTCAAGGCATCCCCCAGGGACGTTTGGGCCTTCTAGGACGATAGTCCCTGCGGGGCCTGTTCGTCTGCCCCATGGACGTAGAAACGTCCTGTCAGCCGGAGCATGGTGGTCCCAAGCCGGACAGGTACCCCGATACGACAGCCTGTCAGGTCATCGGAATCCAGCGGAACCGGCGACGAGGAGCGATCGTTGAACTGCCCCAACTGCGGCGCTTCCGCGTACGAAGACAACATCGGCAGGTGGTTCTGTTCGCAGTCCTGCGGGTGGAACAGCGGCTACACAATGGGAGGACCACATGAACTGCACCAACTGCGGCGCAGGTGCCCAGCAAGGGCCTGACGGTCGGTGGTACTGCATGAATCAGTGTGGCTGGTCGTCCGGTGTGGCGCCTGCCCCAGCACAGTCGGGGGTAGCCTCCGGACATGACCCGGCATCCCGAAGCTCAGTCCAAGACTGCCGCCGAACCGCGCAACGAGATCACGCGCACGGACTGCCGACAATGCGGCACTGAAGTACACGGTATCGACGGGCGCTATGCGTGCGCGCTGTGCGGTTGGGTGAATCACTGGTCTGAGGGGAACGGAAGCCTGCCGGCCGAGTCGGACGACTCATACTGGGACCGGTAGTCATTCGGAACTGAGCAGAGGAGCCCCTGCCGTATATGCGGTCGGGGCTCCGTCTTGCCTGCGGGCTACGGTCACCGGTCAGTGACGTACGAGCCCATTCCCCGCTCGGTGCGAATGGCGCCTTCCTCGCGCAGCGCCCGTGACGCCTTCTGCGCCGTGACAGCCGCGATACCGAATTCCTCGGTCAGTTGAACAACGGAGGGAATGCGGGAGCCGGCTGGGTAGGTGCCGTCACCAATCCTGCCTCGGATGACGTCTGCCACCTGCCGCCACTTCGGCCTTGTTTCGTCTAGCTCGATCACACATGAACCGTATGTGGCCATGGTACGTCAGTGCGAGCGGTAGACGTCCGCAGTGTTATATAGCATGCTGGTCCCGTAAGGAAACCCCCGCGACCGTGTGACCGGCCCGGGGGCATGGACTCATCTGACTGGAGACGAGACATGCAGGATCTTACCGAACCCGTGTATCTGACGGACCCCATGGGGCCTCAGTACCTGGAACCTGTCCCGAGCGCTCGTTGCGAAATTTGCCGCGTGCTTGGACGGCAGCGTGAAGAGGCCAGGGCTGCTGGAGACGGCTCCCTGGTGTCTGACTGCAACGTAGAAATCCGGCTGCACCCCCACAAGGGTAGGAAGGGTGCAGGGAAGTGAACATCCCTCCCCTGGCAGTACCTCACCCCTATCCTGGGTGCAAGGGGTGTGCAAAGCTCCTGAGGGAGTGGGTAGCAATCACTGAGCCGGCAGCCGAAGACTACAGCCGGGAGAAGGCAAACCTCATTGCCGCGGTTATAGACGCTCATAGGAAGGACGATGAGCGGATCGCCCCGGCTCTCTGAACCTAGACCCCGGTAGCTGATGACCGACCACCAGTTGCCGGCAGGCATCCAGGGGTACAATCCAACCCCCCCCTGCCCCTGGGTGCCTAAATTAAAACAGATATGCCCCTCGCCTTTATGGGCGAGGGGCTTTCTCATGTCCTGGGTCAGATAATTCATTCATACTGGCAATTCAGAGTGCCGACGAACCATTCTTTCATTCATTCTTGGCACCAGGAGGGGGTAGCAGGGGAGCCATCCTTCGGGGGATGGCTCCTACCCTCTCAAGATCACTAAGGGGGTGTATTACCAACCCCTTACATATATAACGTCGGTGTCAATCTGAAGGTTTTGAGACGTCGAAGCCTGAAACTGAGACCCGGATCACATGGTTAGGGGGCATTCTTTCACTCATTCTCCCCTTGCAGGTAGCGGGAGAGGTGCCTAGACGTCAAAAAGGGGCCTGAAGGGGCCCCTGAGGGCCTTTTAGGGGGTCCTGGGGGAGTTGTGAGGGGGTGAGGACGCTAGGCCGTTAGATGGGCGCTGAAGACTTCATTACCCGTACGCGATCGAAGGAAGGTGCCCCCGGCGGGTCCTTTGTGTATGAACGTATGCATTACCCCGGGTATACATGTGCGTGTGAGAATGAATGAATAGAGGCTGGCAGGGTATACCCGAGCACATTCTTTCATTCATGGATATGGTGCTAGGAATGCAGGCATTCACTCATGAGATATCGAATAGGCAATGGGAATAGGAATGACCTTGAGTGCAGTCGATGAGGGCTCACAAGCCGGCACGCACCAGGTAGGCAGGAAGCAGAGCTGCCTGCTTCCGCGGGCATGGCAGGGGTGCGAGACAGGGTGATGCAGCATCCTTGTGCCGGCCTGTCAGCCGGCCCTGAACCCCTGAGCAAGCCTGGCAAGGCTGTCTGATGGTCGCTCCGCTCCCCTCCCTTGAGAGGGTATGGGCCATCAAGTGATCAAGGCCCATAACCTATCTGACTACTAGGTTTGTGCTTACACCGCAGGGTGTGGTATACGCGCGTGCACGTTCCTCTATATAGGCTGAGGGCATAGAGCCCTCCCTGTACAGCCGGCCCACACAGCTGCCTCCCCCACCCCACCCACTGAATGAATGAAAGAAGTCTGGAGACAAGGTTGATCCGAGATCTGGAGTGTGTCATAGTAGAGACATCGCCAAGGGGGAGCAGGAAGCCCCGAAGCGAAGGGAACCGGACGAATGGGCGAGAGCCCGGACCAAGGAAGCCCGTTACCTTGAAAACTCAACAGTGAAACCGCCTAAGCAATACACAGACTCCCATCAGGGAGGGTGTTACTTAGTGAGAACGACTCGGGGAAACGTCAAGAGGCCGCAACACTGGTCGCAAAGTCGAGTACGGCCATGACTCTCAATCGTGTTTTAGTGCGGTTGAGGGAAGAATGGTCCAGAACCCGGATGGTAGGCGTAAGCCTGCCGGAGGATGTGAATCACTAAGTAACACCCTCCCTGATGGGTTACGCAGGGAGTAGTCATGAGAGACACGCTCTTTCTTGAAGAGTTGGATGGGCCTACGTTCACAAGCCATGATGAGTACCAACAGTGGTGGACGTGGGAAAGTCCCTACGCTCTAGCGTATGAGACTGATGAATATCAGTCACTTAGTCGTGATCAATAGGGGTAGAGCCTGTCGGCTGCTCTAGTCCACAATGCCGGCACGTAAGTAAGGAGTATGAGGGTACTCATCCCAGTATGATCGGGGAGAGTGCCCACATACACCCGCTTACAGGAGAGCACATGACACAACGATTGACGCAAGTACAGTTTAGCGCGTTGGATGCAGCAAGCCCTTCCGGCGTTGTGACTGCCCACGCTCGTACTCTTCGGGTGATGGAAGAGTTGGGTATGGTAGTTGCAATTACGGGATGGCTAGAGGTGTCGGCGTCTCGCTACCATAAAAGAGCGCAGGCAACAGAACGTATTTGGGGTGTAACGGGTTACAAAATCACAGATAGAGGGAGACAGGCGCTTAACACTGAAAAGTATCGCCGGGCCCAGTAGGTAAGAGACAACGGGCGCACGGCGGTGACTCCGTGCGCCCGTTTGTTTCCGCCTAATGTTGATTCGAGACGAGAGAGGTAAGGCAATGATCATGTGGACCATTGCAGCGATCATGTCCGTTGTCCTCGGATTGGGCATCGGAAGTTCAAACGCCTTTTGGCCGGCTCCCATCGTGCATCAAACCCCGGAACTCACGGAAGAGCAGGAATGGGACGCCTACCACGCGGAAGCAACCGCGGAGTACGCAGATGAGTTCACTGCACTGTTCAACGGATACGAGACTAAGTGGGCTAAGAACGGCCGGCTCATGATGCGAACCGGAAACAGCGGTCCGTATAAGTTCGTCAAGCGCGCAATCTGAGAGGGGCGAGCAAGTGAAAACTTTTCTGGTGCTTCAGCACCTGACAACCGAACAACTGCATTCCGAGCGCTCTGAGCTGTACAGGCTCCACACGAGCGAAGAACTCACGGATGTGGTGAGGGATGCCGCGGCTGTGCTCACCAACTTCTACGGGGCAGAGCTTGACGCCCGCATCATGGGAGAGAGAGGTTCCAAGTGAAGATGTGGCCCGGACAGACGCAGACAGGACAGAAGTACGGAACCACCAATCCGGCACTAATTGAAGCTCGGATCAATCACGACCCCTGCGACGAATTCGCATGGGTGCAATCGTGGCGATTCGCTCTCTGTGAGGCACTGCTTTTCGATTGGGGGTATCTCGTCCCCGGTTTCCGTACTGTTCGGAGTGAGCCTGAGGATTCCTCCGAGCTGGAAATAATCCGGACGCTGTACGTGATCGAGGATGACTCGATCGCTAGGGAGTACTGGTACCGGGAGGATGAGCTGAAGTATGCACTAAAGATCCTGGACCGCTACAGGGAATGGCTCCGCATCGCAGGGAAGGACTACTAGTCATGCGTCACATCTTCGGAATCCTCACCGCGGTTGTCTTCACCGCGGGAATCTCCGTGGGCATCACTCACTCAGTGATGCAGGAACACATGCGGCATGAGATTAACCGGGTACAGGTGGATACCTTTAATGAGGGATTCACAGATGGTGCATGCCACAAGGGACAGGATGGCTTTGGCCACCTATGCAAGTAGTTTGCCCACATGGTTGATTCGAGACCGAACCGAGAGAGGTAAAACACCATGAGCGTCACTCTGGACAAGCGGACTTGTGTCTCATGGCACAACGGGAATCAGGACAAGCGCTATTCAGTAGCACTTGAGTTCTGTGGTTACGAGACACCGCGGTACGTGGCTCGATTCTGTGGTGACTGGATTTCCAGTCACAGAATGGAAACCGAAGCGTGGACCGCGGGTCAGGTACACAAGGATGCCCGAACGATGGACCAGTAAGGCGAGCGGGAGAGAGGTACTGGAATGAGCGTCACACTCACTAAGTGCGACAACGGGTGCAGGAACAAGGGGCCGGAGGATTTCGAGGGGGAGTTCCAAAGCTTCGGAGAGACTGTCTGTGACTTCTGTGCAGGCATGTGGGGGCATGACGGAGAGTGGAGCAAGTTCCCCGCATTCCGTCGCTACCGCAATCGCTGAATCGGTCGAATGAATGTGATGGGCCGGTCCCGCCGGCCCGTTGCATTCGTCTTATCGGCACAGCAGGAAGAGGTAAGAGGATGGCACGGGAACACTGGACCCTTTGGGTATGCACCAATTGCATCATGCACGCTGCAAACGGGGAGTGCGGAGACTGTCACGAGGAGGAGCATGAGGGTGGGGAGCCCCTTTCGCTCCTCTCTCCGCAAGCCTGTCCCGGAATGGGATACGAGGATCACTCGGAAGACTGTGAAGTCTTCATTCGGGGTGAGTGGCCGGACAACCATGAGTGTGACTGTGAGACGAACACATTCAGTACGTCCTCTTGCGATGGATGCGGGAGCGACTACCACGGAGAACGTCACGCAATGACGGAATGGAGTGAGTGATCATGCACATTCACGTTGGACAGAACATGCCCGGATACCTCCCCCCGTCAGGACCGATGTGCTTCGATTCTGCAACCGATGCACTGGAAGCGCTCAGGCATGAGTTGAAGGATCAGCAGGACTACTACTATGAAGGGTGCGAAGCTACCTCTCCGGAGCAGACAGAGAAGGGCTCGGAGTGCTGCGAGTGGTGTTCGGTTGCGCTGGACGTTGAATCGGCATTGTCCGCTATCGCGGACAGTGGTCCGGGTGAGCACTCCATTTGTGAGGGTAGGGCCTGCTGGATTTTCAGCCCTCCCCATGGTGCGGACATGCACCATTGGGCCGTGCCCGTAGTTGGAGACAGGGACGCGTGTGAGAGTAATCCTGACTCGGACAACTACATAGACGCATGAGCTAGGATAGGCGGTCCGGTGGACGGTTAACACAGACGTATGGCGCAAAGCTACTGTCGGACACTCAGTAAGGCCAGGAACACGAGGAAAGGTAAATTAGTGGACGTGTACTTTGACGTACCGGACGTAGGGGCAGACGACAGAACTGGTTTGTCCGTGTGGCCCGTACTGGTCAACGGCGTTGAAGTCGGGAGAGTAGTGGAAAGAGTGGAAGGCTACCAAGCTCGGACAGAATCCGGCGGAGAGGTTATCTACGGAAAGGAACGGAGTTTCCGGGAACAAGCCATCGAAGATATCAAGCGGCTGTACCTCACGGAAAAGAGCTAAGGCAATGCAAGAGGACATGGCACCCATGGAATACATGCAAGAAGTTAACCCGGGTGAGATTCTCATCTTCCGTTGGAAGGGTGGGAGCACGGTTGAGATTGGCCGGCCGCAGACAGAGCGGCTTGACGGGGATATCCCGGAAGAGGACCGCGGGTATGTCTGGGATAAGTCGTTCAAGGTCTACGACAAAGAAACCGGAAAGGTGACCATCTTCGCGGAGTACGCGGCATTCAAGGCTAAGTGCCTTGAGTGGGTGGAAGAGCAGAAAGAGGCAGACAGCGCATGACGCTCAACCCAAATGCACTCGCAGAGTGCGGCGACGACGAGCTAGATTCCCGTCCCGAAGTGCAAGAGGTTTCCGGGCGTGAAATCCTGAATTACGTACTAGCTCAGGGAGAATTGCCCCCGGAAAGTGCTAAGCCCTTTGCAGAATGGCTACAGCATGAATGGTATTCATTCAACGAGGAGGGAGAGCACACAAACGGGGAGGTAGTGGCGGGTGCACTAACTCAGTGGTGCGGAGGGCGTACCAGGTAGCACAACCGGACACAGTAGGCGGGACCCCGGACAACCGTACGGGGTCCCTTTTCTATGCCCAGAAAGGGGCGAGACAGTGAGTGCATGGATTCAGGGTGGGTATGACGGACTCTTCTACCTGGGAGAGAAGGGAACCTACTCGTACCGCGGATACGTAGTTCGGACCGTGGAAGACGATGTGAGTGCAAAGTGGTTTGCCTACTCGTACGAGTCTGGCGAACACAAGTGGGTTGCTGAGGGGAGCGGGGCAGAAGCCATGAAGGCACTAGAGGGAGACAGGGCAATGGATGAGGAAACCCGGTACACGGTAGCCACCTATTCCTACGCGTGCACGGCATACGTGCGAACCACACTCCGTAGGGCACTGGAACTACAGGGGACACAGAACGTGTGGGCTGGCAACGGGGCAGACGTAGCGCAAGAAATGCTTGGAAGCGAATGGGCGGACATCCTCCCGGATAGGACCACGTGGGAACTGACCAAGCTGGAACTCATGACCACTCACCGCGCTTTGGAATGGCGCAAGGGAAAGCGTAAGGCAGGTGAGACAGATCACGGTATCAGTGAGTCCACCACGGAAGAGTGGGCCCACATCGAGGATGAGATTTACCGGGTACTGCAAGGTATCTGGCACTCTGAGGGGAAGTATTGGGTGTGAGCGGGATGACATGGCCCCCGCGCATTCTCTGTTCCTGTGGGTCCGTAATTCATGACACCCCAGAGACTCGTCAACTCCACGAGGATTACTGGCACAGCGAGAGGTTCCCCGCGGAGTACACCAACGAGGAAGAGGTAAGCGAATGAGCGCAATGAAGCGGTACGCAGACGACGTCCAGGAACTCACGCTACGGGCAACTGGTATTGCCTGGAACCCTTACCCCAAGGAAAGGTCCGCGCTGTTCGAGGAACTGTACTCGGATTGTGTGAAGGCGGCGGATGTTTACGCTGATCCGGTAGCCGTGTCTTTGCTGCTCATGCATGAGGTAGCCGAAGCATACGCCGAAGCGTTCAATGCTCAGAAAGAGGTGTCAGCGTGAAAGCTCGATTCATGTGGCTCGTGACAAACGTGCATGGCGATTCCTGGGTACAGCCTCGGAAACCTCTGAATGCAAAGCACACAGCGGTAAGAGTGCTAGTGCTCCGTGAAAGCTGATCTCTCGTGTTCCTAAGCAATCCCTTGCCATTGGTAGGGGATTGCTTAGGTTCACGGGTACTCAGACAGAAGGGAATAGCACAATGGCAGTAGTTCAGATCACTATCGACAACGGCTGTGATGGTTGCTTCAAAAAGGATGAGACAGCCACAGAAGGTGAGACCCAAATCAGCCTGGCTGGCAGGACATGGTATCTCTGTGAGGTACACGAGGAAAGGTTGGCCGAACAACTGGCACAGCTTCTTGGGGAAGGAGAGAGCAAGTGAGCTTGGAAGCGTTCGAGTCGATGAGGTATGGCCCTATTGGTGACGCGGTTATTGCCGCGGAGCCTCATACCGAGGCTGACCCGGTAGGTATCTATGCTGCGATCCTCGCTCTGTGGTCTGCGTCCATTAACGGCAGCGTCACCATGGACAACGGCCGGCCCGTAGTGGTCTGGACAGTACTAACCGGCGAGTCTGCTCTAGGCCGTAAGGGGACCGCTAAGCGGGTAGCGTCCAAGATGCTGGAACAATCCATCGGAAAGTTCTTGGACTCCCGTACAGAGGGGGGCGTATCCTCGGGCCCGTCCCTTACTCAACTCCTGTATGAGTACCAGGAAGAAACAATGGGCACAGAGGGAGGTACCGATACTCGAATGGTGGTTGTGGATGAGGAATGGTCAGAGAACCTGAAACGACAGACTAGGTGTCCTACCTTTGCCTCAAAGCTTCGGCAGTGCTGGGATGGTGCAACCATTCGGCACACCACCACAAGAATCAGTATGACCGTGGAAACTCCGAGACTGGGATTTCATGCTCACATCACTCCAGGGGAATGGTCGGAGTACGTCAAGCCTCGGGATGCTAAGGGAGGGTCATTTAACCGCCTACTGCCGGTCATGGTAGAGGGGTCAAAGGTTCTGTCCTACAACCATACGGAACTGTACCCTGAAATTGCAGGGTTGAGTGAAGCCTACGACTGGGCTCGCCGCACTCCTCGGCGTATCTCTCTTAGTAAGGATGCCGGCCGTAGGTTCGATGAACTCCGAGTGCAGTTCCTTCATAAAATGGCGGACATGCCCCCCCATCTCCGCTGCTATGTGGAGAGGACACCCGAACAGATTGTGAGGGTGGCCGCGGTACTCACTGCCACGGAATGCAGGACAACGATTAGCCGTAGTGCTATCGACGCTGCATGGGCTTTCGTTCAGTACAGTATGCGGAGTGTGGAAAAGCTGGTACGAGATGATCCGAAGATGTCTGTAAAGGCAGTCAAGACACTTCCGGAGCTAGTACGAGAAATCCTCGTACGGCACGGGGGGGAGGCTACGTCGTCTCTCCTCCTCCGTTCTCTAGGGCCGCGAGCAACCGCGAATACCCTTAAGGGGGTAACCGAGGTAATGGCGGACGTGGAGTTCGTCCGCGGTGAGACCGTATCGGGACGTGGCCGGCCACCGGTTGTCTATCGTCTCGTGACAGCCTCGGAGACTCCTACCAAGGAAGAGGAGCGGGCACCCAAGCCCGCACCTGTAGTTGTACAGGAACCGGTGCCCAGTAGAGCCCCAGAACTTACCCTCTCCGGTAGTTGGTTGTGAGCTTGGCGGAAACACGAATAGCCCCCACCCTCGAAAGAGGGTGGGGGCATTTTTGCGTTGTGTCCTCTCACAGACACGTTCTTACCCGGTGGGCGGAGTAGCCCACAGGACAGGGGAGTAAGCCTAGCGGTCAGAAAGTGCCTTCTGAACCGTGAGGATCTTACAGAGACGCTGGGCAGTCTCTCCTACGGAGAGGACAACCGCGGACATGGCTACGGCCCATTGCCAAGGGAGGGCGTCAAGCGTAGCCACTACAGCCGGCGAGACCGCGGCGAGCACGCCGGCTAGGCGGTAGCCGTGACGGAGTATCCATTCTTTCATTCATTCACCTCCGCTTGAGGGGGAAGGGGGAGGCAGCTCCCTTACTCATTCTTTCATTCATGCGTTCCCTGCTGGAAAGGGGATGCCTGCCCACTCAATAGGTGGAGGAAAGGGGTGAATAGAGGGAGCCGGCCTGGCAGCTCTAGAGCCTGTCGTAAGCGGGGAACCCCTCTGAGGAGTCCACTCAAAAAATCTGAGTTGTATTTCAATTCAACTGACGAACGAAATCCACCCATATTTAAAACTCGGTAAGCGACTCGCGCAGGAACTATCCCTTGGTTACTCGAAGCTTGTCCCAACTGGCCTTGCCGGGCCAACCATCAGCATCCGTACCGCGGTACCCAAGCTTGAGCTGCCACTTCCGGTAGCTCTTCCGGTCTGCCTCGGTCCACTGCCGGCCAGGACCAGAGACGTAGGCAGAGCAGCCTTCAGCCACCAGTCGCTTGCCCAGTCTGGTGATGAGAGGTGAGTTCGGAGCCTTCTTGAAGTACGACTCACCGGGGTAGGGCTCGTAGGAGACGGGCTTCGGCCTGGGGGAGGAGGGCTTAGGGGTAGCCGGCTTGGGCTCGCTCTTAACGGGAGCAGCCGGGACGGTAGCAGAGGTCTTGTAGGAGAAGCCTGCCTCGTCCTTCTTGGAAGGGTCAGCAGTCACCAGGTCTTCGGAGAACTTGGGATAGCCGTAGCCGTATACATAGGAGTCTCTACGGGCATGCTTCTTCTCGTAAACCCCATCTCCTTCGGGAGATCCGTTCTCGTTGGTATTGCCCTCGTAGGTGTAGACGTAAGTAGCGTCGTACTTGTAGACAATGCCTGTATGGGTTCCGCCGTTCTTGCCGAAGAATACCTGAGCACCAACCGCAGGGTATTCGGAGAACTGCCCCTTGTTCTTGAACCAGCTAACACCCGTGAGACAAGAAGCGGTACGCGGGTAGAGATCAGAGATATCTGCCTGAAGAGCCAGCCAAGAGATCCAAGTTGCACACCAGGCTTGATTCTGGGACCACTCAAGACCAGGTACCGCGGGAGAGTACTTCTGCCAGTTGTTCCAGTGGCCATTTGAACGGCCCTCTTGATAGCCAACTTCCTTGTCAGCCAGGGTGAGTATCTGTGCTACCTGAGAGGTCATCAGAGCCCCCTGTTCCGAAGCTCATTAAGCTTCTCTGGGTCGATAGTGGAGAGGAGACGAACAAGGGTCTGGGTATAGCCCTTCAACTCATCAAGCTCCTCCCGCACTTGCTCAAGTTCGCCAATAAGACGGTTGGCCCTCTCCTTCCATGCCTCTGCTTCACCTCGCCAGACAGAGGAGGTGCTTGTCCTCCAGCCGGCGAACAGCAAGGCCAGGAGGCCAACGAGGGGAGGACCGTAAGTTGCCAATAAAGAGAGCATGCGCGACTCCGAGTGTGGGCACGAGAAAGGGGCCGTCCCCGACAGACGGCCCCCGTACAGCATTGATCAAAGAGCGTTTACAGTAAGCTTTCGCCACCTGGGGCGGTTGGCGATGAGGCCAATATTGCCTTCTGAGAGGTGCACGTAGCCGCCTCGGTAGGTGGCATTAGTAGAGGACACAGACACATTTGGGGTCACGTCAGTACGTGTGATCTTTACCTGAGAAGGGGTCAAGTCCACCTGAAAAGACATCCACTGATTAGCCACTGGTGCCGCGGAAGCTGCAACAGCGAGAGAAGTCCCTGACGTGACTCCAGCAGTGTGTGAATACAGCTCCATGGACCCAGATCCCCGCATCACCAAGTGATAGCCGCCGGACGCGTTGAGGGTATTGAACTGGTAAATGCTGTCATCTGACTTGCCGAAAGCAACTCCAGCATGCTCATTGGTGGGGACAGTTCCTTCGTACTTCATATCGAAGGTCATCCTGTAACCATTGGCAGGGAATGTTGGGATAGAACAGGAGCCAACGAGGGCTGATTCGCCTACTACGTTGAAGTAGACCTCTCCGTTTCCGGAGTACTTCATGTCACGGGTGCCATCGTAGAAGACACGGCCCATGTCCCCAGGGGCCTTGACCGCGGTAGCCCAGTTGTCCTTCTTGAGGATCTGGTAGTTGGTGGAACACCACTTGTACTGGGCGCACATCATTCCTCGGACACCAAGGCCAACAAGTGTGTCTCGCTGAGACCTCCGGTGGACCTCCCAGCAGATGACCGGCTTGCCCTTGGCCACAACCTCAACCATTCGAGCAGACGTCATTGCGGAAGGTACTCCCCAGAAGTCAATCAGGCTGTCAACTGCTGCCATCTGAGCGTCAGTTGTTCCTGCATCGACGTACCCCCACGTCTTGAATCCTCTCGACTTCATCAGAGTAAAGGAGGGGTTGGTGTAGTAGTTCTTCCACACCACCGACTGATTGGCGTTGGGGTAGTAGTCCTCAAGCATCTTCTGGACAATCGGCACACTTGCGTTTGTTTTGGCCTCAAGAAAAATAACGACTCGTCCCATGAAACGGTCGAGTACATCACGGAGGTTGGTCATGGGCTGGTCAGCCCAGCCTTGTCCCAGAATGCTGCTAAGGCGAACTTTCACTGTGTTGATGAGGGAGGCGTAAGCCATGTCTGCAAGAGGGCCCGTGCCTGTGGTGGTCCGATCAAGATTCGGATCGTGCATACAGACGGGAATACCATCGGCGGTCACACCTACAGAGACCTCAATGGCCTTGACGCCGCTGGTAAGAGCTGCGTCATAGGCTGCCATAGTGTGCTCGGGATACTCCATCCCGGACCCGCGGTGTGCTATGTAGAAGGGGTTCTCGGAGAGCAGGCCAGTGATGGAGGCCATATCCCCATTGCTGGCGGAATTTACGTACTGAGCAGGAATTTTCCCGGTTTCGTCAAGGGGGGCAATGCCTCCAGGCCGGCCTAGCCGGGCCTCAAGATCCTGTGTAGCAGCAGCCCTGTCCCCATGAGGGTCTGAGGCTGTCTGGTGCGTCCTGAAACGGTCGCCAACATCCGTAGCCAGGATGGCAACCCGGGCACCACCACCGAAATCAACCCAAAGGCGCTCAGGGCCGTTGTCAGGGCCCCAGAATGCGGTAACCATCCCGTTGTCGTCGGCAGTGATCTGGGTAATTGGGGACATCTCCGAGGACAGCAGGTCAAGAACCTGCCTGGCTCCCCCAGTAGGCCCGTCCCATACCGTGCCTACAGCACGGGGTACACGAGCACCTGATATGTCCTCTGCGGCTTCAGCCGCGGTGCCAGCAAAAAGATTCCTAGCCATATGTCCCCCCTATTAACGATCCTTGATCGTAGTTGCTTCATAAACTCCACTAACCGTAATGAAGCTCTGCCTTGGAATTACCCTCAACCCGTCAAGCCCCTCCGCAAGAGTGTTCGGGTTCGGGTAGAAGAAATACATGTTTGAAGTTCCACCACTTTTAGTAATCTTGCAGGTCAGCCCAACATAGTTAGGTATCCCGCCAGCCGTCTTCGCGCTGTTGTCCAAGTGGCCTGCAAAAATTTGCCCAGTAGCCCCATTGGCAGGCTGTGGAAGGGTGGCACCGTAAATCCAATTCGTGCCAGAAACCTTAGCGTCTACGGTTGCTGAAGTGTTTTCCAGATACATGGAGAACCAGACCATATTTGGGGCAATCCAACGCCAACGGCCTAGGCGGGTCGCGACGCTACTACCATTAACCATGGCAGGGGTGTACTTGTAGGTATTGCTGAGAGTTCGGGCTGCCTGAACTCCGTCACGACCATTGAAATATTCAGTCTGGGTTTGGCCTCCATCCACGTCGCTGTCGTAAGTGAACGAGTTCAGTGGGGCAAGCTCAGACGACGGGACCACATTCCAAGGGAAAGCAACCGGCGGGGGAACATCAAACGGTGCTCGCAGAGAAATGGTAACGGTCCCTCCCTTTGCAGGCACGGTCACTGCATAGAGGGGCATTTCCCAAATCCCGCCAGTCTGACGAACTGGTTTAGGAGAAACAGGAGTGGCAGCATTAGTACCCTGGCGTACGGCTAGCTGCACAGATGGCTTAGACATGTCCGCCCGAATGACTATGAGGTCAATGCGGTCTGTTGTGGACGAGTTGGCAACGATCGGCAATGTGACTGAAGAAGTCAGCTCATAATAGAACCCACCAACCCAAGCCTTACCGGGATCAATCTGTACCGAAGTCACACTAAGGGCCCTTCCGAAGAAAGGCAGATTACTACTCGTCCCACTGATAGGAAGTCGAAAGTCGACACGGTCAGCAGCCCACATATGAGCCATTGACTGCCACTGGAGTTCTGATACAGCCTTACTGGCTCCAGTGGTGGGATTGTCCGCGCTAAACGGGTAGCTAATTTCTGCCATTACATCCTCGCTTCCAGTTTGCGGAGCTTTTCCCGCATCTCAAATACCGTCTTATAGAGGTTCAGAGGGTCACCACTTCCTTGTTCACCAATCTTCGGGGACACTGTGTAGGCGTTGCCTCCGTCATCCACGGTGATATTCACTTCTCGTACCATGTCCACGTACTCAGTACCATCAGCAATAACGGTGACCAGGTCGCCCACGAAGTAGTCCCTACCAAACTTGATCTGTTCAGTGTCAATTGGGTAGACCTGGAAGTTCCCCGACTTCTCGCCCTCCTTGAGGACTTCTTCCGCGGACTGCTTGACAGCCTCAAGGGCACTCTCGAACTCCGCGGTCGTCACATCCAAGGAAGCCTTGACCGGTTTCCCCGTAGCCATGTCCGTGACGATGGGGAGGTCCCTTCTGTCTACGAACTGCTCGATCTTGAGGCCCCATTCGGCCTCTGCCTCAGCATCGATCTTCTGGTACAGATACCGGCCCTTGCCCTCGCCCTGACAGGCAACAATGACTCGGGTCACCTTCGGGGCAGAGAGGGTCCAGATGTACTCTCGAAGATTTCCGAGGTCGGTAGAGAGCCTGACTTCCTTGCTCAAATCCCGCGGGGTGAAGATGTCCAGGTCGATAGTCTTACTGTTCGGGTCGTAGAGGAAGCGGTAGCCAAGTTTCTTGGCCTCACACCAGCCGGCCAGTTTCTCCCCGATCACGTCATACCTGACCGTGTCGTTGACCGTGTCTCCGAAGGTTGGCTTCGGGCCGATCTTCACTCCTGGAATCCTGCGGTCAGACAAAGCAGAGGTCCCCATGGACTTCTCCAGCTCATTCCAAATGGCAGATGAGCCAGGCGTATTGACTGTTCTCGTGTCCACAGTCGAGAGGTATTGCTTGTCCACTGCCCTGGCAGGATCAGGGAAGGCTAGCCGGCTGTAGGCCAGTTTGTTGTCACAGGAGCCTCCAACAAAGAGGCTCCCCATGGACGAGTGCTGTTCTACTGTGAAGTACTTCTGGAAATCCTCGATCTGCCCAGTAATAATCGGCTTCTTGACACCATCCTGATAGATGGCGACCCCTCCACCTCTCTGAAGTAGCTCTGCCTGCTCTGTACCGGCCCGAACCAGAAGCTTCCAAGAGCCTTGAGCACAGAATCGAACGATGATGTCTAGCTGAAGCCAAGTGTCAATGATCCCAACTCGGTTCAGATCTTTGTCTCTGACCTCCACTCTGTAGCCCATGTCAGTACCCCTCGTATCTCGGCTGAAAAGTCAGCCGTACCCTTGCACTGGGTGCACCGGGAGTAATGCTGACTGTGCACTCGGAAGTCCCGTCAGGAAGAGACCAAAGCTCTGGCTGTGCCTTCAACTTGGGCCAATAGTTGGTGCCCGCGTTGTCTCGGACGACCTTGAACCCTGGTCTCGTGTCCACGGTCAGCGTTCGGCCGGCGGGAATTATGTCTGAACCGTCCACAGGAGCCGTAACACCGAACGAGCGCTTCTCCGGACCTACGAAGTTGAATGCCTTGATCGGCCCTTCCAGCTCCCACCGAGGCCAAGCCTCAACGTCACCAGGGTTGAATACGGTGACCTTGTCGTTCGCCAGACGACCCGCGTTCAGACGGATGGGGAAAAGAGCCTTGGTGGTGTCCAGAAATGCTTGTGTATCTCCGAACTCCCACTGAGCCACCTGGACATCGTCCGAGTAGAAGTAAGGCTCGTAGGCCGTGAACTGAAGACCGTACTTGACCCACTTGAAACCTGCCTGGTCTTCGGCCTCGCTTCCCTCCATGCCTCCCTTGTAGTAGCAACGGAGGTACCGCGGTACACCATCACCCTCCACAAACTTCAGGACGCAGTACCCCTTCTTCGGATTGAGATGGGAAACCAGCTTGCTCTTCATAGCCTTGATCGTCTGCCTGTCAATGCCGTACAGGAAGATAGGCAGCATGACCTCTCTGGCAACAGCCCTAGCATCTCGGAAAATGCCACCATCGAGGTTCGGGCTGTCATCTGAGTGAAGCTCAAAGGGAGGCGCATCCAAGCCAGTGGAACCAGGCATCAGCACGATGCCTGGCCACAAGGAGTTCCTGAAGTCGGTGAGGGGGATTTCCTCCCCCCCACCATTCTTCCCGGTAACGGATACGTACGTCCTCCCCCAGTACACCGGCTGAGGCGGTGTCGGTCCTGTGGGGACCGGCGTAATCGACCTCCTGAGTACCGGAATTGGCATACGTCACCTCCTATCGGTTGCCATACATGGAATCGAGATACTGGAATGCACGAACAACCGAATCCGTCGTGTTCTCAGATTTGGCCTCATGGATCGTGATGTTGATAGGACGAGTACCCGCAGACAGCAGGGAGGCTGTATCCCGAGCGTTGTAAACCCGCTCTCCACCCCGGAAGTTGACGACCTCCGTCCCTCTCTCACCTACCAGGGCGAGACCAGGAGAAGCCGACAAAGTGCCCGAGGCGTAACCCTTCTTCTTTGCCGGCTTCTTCTTCTTGGGTGTGGGCTTCTTCTTAGTTGCAGGCTTCGCCGGCTGACTGACTCCAGTAAGCCACGTCAGCATAGAGGCGATGTCCGAACGGACAGGTGTCCCCTTACCCACCCCAATACCCTTGCGGATCTTGGCAATTGCCTTATCTATGATAGAGGTGATGGCCTTAAGGATGGCCTTCTCCTCAGACTGAAGGCCCTTGACGAGAGCCTTGGCAGACTTCTCGCCCGCCTTGTAGAAGTCGTCCGAGACTGACTTGCCCAGTGCGTTCGACTGTGTGAAGACCGAGTCATACGTCTTCGTGATGTCCTTGACTTGAGTAGCGCTGGCTCCCAGCAGTGCCTTGGCCATCTCGTTACCCTGGTCCAGGCCGGCACCAGCAACTTCCGCGATGATGGCATTCCCATAGCCCTTCTTGCGAAGGGCAGTCAGGTTTGTCTTGAAGGCGGAGATTGCCTTGAGCCTGTCTTGCAGACCCGCGAGAGCACCAGACGCGGTGACACCTCCACCCGAGTTGAACGCAGCAAGAAGAGGAGTTCCTCCGCTCGCCTGGTTGGAGAGGTTTTCCCTTAGCTGGTCACGCTTTTCACCAAGCTGGGTGAGTGCCGTGTTGGCAGCCTTGAGCTTCTGAGCGATGGCTGCTCTCTTGGACGCTGCCTTGGTGAGGACAGCGTTCTCCTTCTCCAGCCACTTGGAGAGTGAGCCGTGCTTGCTCTTGGAGATGAGGTCAGCAGAGAAAGCCTTCGAAAGAAGGTCCCTCAGCTTCCCCAGAGCAGTGTTGAGCTGACTCGTACTGCCAACCATCGCCTTGTAGAGACCGGAGTTCTTGGTCCCCGAGGCATAACCCTTCTCGATTTCTTTGCCAGCAACCAGAGAGTCACGGGCATTGAGAACGGTCTCTCCTCCGGAGAATTTGACCAGCTCCGGTCCCTCTTCACCAACCCAGGCCCATCCCGCCGCAGCCCCATCGGTTCCAGTGGCATAGCCCTTGTTGCCAGACAAAGCCTTCTGCCAGTTACTCCCATACCTGTGCATGGCGTAGTTCAGGCCGGCATAGATGGAAGCCATGGGGTCAGTGATACCGCGGGACTTGTAGGGCCCCGCATAGGCGCTGAAGGTGCCTGGGATCGTCTGCATAAGACCCTGGGACGGGTAACCAGCCTTGGCATTGGAGTCCCAAAGGTTAATTGCGTTCGGGTTACCGCCGGACTCGACCTTGATGCGGTTAAGCACCAGACCGAGAGCGGAAGCAGGAAGACCTAGCTGAGCCAGAGCAGCCCTTACCTGAGGAGTCCAACGCGTAACTGCATTGCCTACTCCAGGTACTGAACTGCCAAAAGCATTAGCTATCTCGGAGACATCAGGAGGAGCGGAGTGAAGCCCACCACCACTGAAGTCAAACAGCTTCGTCAGATTAGGAAGACTCTCCTTGGCGGTCTCATAGATCTCTCCCGCCACCTGAACTGCATAGCCCGATGGGTTCTGCATGATCTCCCGAAGCCCCTTTACAGTGTCCACGACACCGTTGTATGACCCCTGGACCATGTCCCAGAGACCACCAACACCTTCCTTGAAGACACCAATGGGGTCGGTGAGGATAGCCTTTCCGCCCTTCCAAAGAGACTTTGCGGTGTCCCAGGTACCCCCGAAAAGGTTGTCTGCCGCCTTCTTGAGGGTCTTCACGGAGAACATGTCACCCATGTACGCCTTGCCTCTTTCGAGGATGTTCCCATTGCCCTTCCAAACGTCATCCCAGAGGTAATCAGCGCTAACAGGAGCTATAGCCCCGCCAAGAATGCCAATGACCTGGCTGAGGCCATCAGGAATAGGTGCCTTCTTGAGCAGGTCGTAGACATCCCTCGTCATGAAGTCGTAGATGCCTCGGAACTTCCCAGCAACGTCAGAACCAATGAAGTTGGCCCCCTTACGACCAGACCCCTTCATGCCCTTCTGGGTGTCTCCTCCAAGAGCATCGGAAGAGGTGTACATCCCTGAGGTGTTATTTGCACCGATGATGTCTGTTCCCAGGTCGTAGCTCTTGGCCAGATTCACAATGTGATCCAGACCGAGCTTTCCGAGAACACCACCATCTCGGAACTTCATTGCCTGCTGGACACCATAGACACCGCCAGTACGGGCGGCCTGGTTAAGCTCATTGATCTTCTGGTGACCAAGAGCCCTGGTGACCTCTGGACGCATGACAGCTTCTCCACCAGAGAGATGGAGTTCGCCGGCAGTGGGAGAGGTGAAAACGTGGACGTCTTGCCCTGGCGTATAGCCCGGAAGAACACCACCACGAGCGTGCTTCCCCCCCGGCTTCTTGGGTGACTTCTTAGGTGACTTACTTCCACCCCCATTACCGGGGGCCTTCTTGGAGATGTCATCAAGGCTGCTGTTCAGACTCTCTGCCTTCTTGTCCGCTCCCGAGAGAGCGTCCTTGAGGTCGTTAACGGCCTGGATTAGCTTCTTGAGGCTCCGGTTGTCCAGGTTGACTATCCGGCCGTGCAGACCACTCTTGGAGGTTCCCACGAGGGTATGCACATTGTTAACCGCGGACTTGAGGTTGTTGAACGCCTCCTTGATGGTCCCCAACTTGGAACCATTGAGCTTCCCAACAGCCTTGATCGTCTCCTTGATTTTGTCATGGAGATTTTTGCAAGCAGATGTGGCGCTATGGAATTGATCTGAAAGCTTGCCAAGCTCCTTCTTGTTGAGAGCAGACACCGCAAGGGTGGTGTTCTCAATCTTGTCCTTCAGGTCCCCGACGGTTCCATGGGCTGAATCAACGGAGAGCTTTAGGCCGTTCAGCGTCTTGCCGTTCAGTTCTCCCACCTGTTTGATAGAATTTTCTATCTTCGAGGTGAGTTCCTTGAACTTTTTCTCAAGATCGGTGACTTCCCCACCCACAGTCCCCAGGGTGGCTTTGTTGAGTTCCCCTACCTGAGTATGGGCATTGTTGACCGCGGTATTGGCATTGCCAGCAGCACCCTGGAGGGTCCCGTTGCCCGTGCCTGCGAACTGGTCGACAAGCTGCCTAATCGTCGTGCCGTTGACTTCCCGGATCTCACGTTGAAGGCGCCTGATGGCGGCCTCGGTGTCCGAGATAGCGTTCTCGGTGTCCCGCATCTGGGTACGGAGTCCATTGGCCTGGGAATCCCTACCCGTGATCCGGTCACGAGTACGGGCTATAGGACCGCGGGTGTCCCCACCTCGAAGCTCTGTACGCCTGTCCCGGTATGCCTGCCGGGAGCCACCTCTGACTCCAGCAGCCGTTTGACGGGCTGTCCTGGCCACTCCTCGGGCTCCGCGGCCCGCTCCCCTAGCGGCCGAGGCCGTGCCACCAGCAAGAGACCCAAATATCTTGGTTACCTTGCCGAGTACCTTGGTTGCAATGCCGATAGCAAGGATGAATGGCAGAACAACCGCAGCCAGCTTAAGAAGGCTTGCAAAGACTTCCTTGACCTGAGGATGAGCCTCAAGCCAGTCCGAGAACCACTGGATTTGCTTAACAAACTTACTGACAGCTTCGACGGAAGTCTTGATCAGGGTAATGATGTTGTCCTTCTGCCCTGAGCCAAGCTGTTGAACCTGCTGAAGAAGTCCACCCTCGTAAACCGTATTCCCGTTCTTGTCCTTGCCAGTAGCCTTACCCATGATGGACTGACCAAGAGGCGTGTACTCATACTCGCCAGTCTTCTTATTCTCCTGAGCAAACAGGGAGCCTAGGCTGAACTGAGCCTGCTCCTTCATCTGAGAAATGCGGCCACTGATGGTGGCAGAGGTCATACTCTCGCCGTAGCCGGCGGAGCCTCCCTTGGTGCTGTGTGCTTTAGAGTTGACGATAGGCTGACCGGTCTTCGGGTCAATCTTTCGCTTCCCGTTCTTGTCCATCTCAAAGTAATTGGGATCCCAGGTTTGCAGGATGTTGTCCATCATGTCCTGCCCAGAAACACCGCCACCCTTGACAACGGGAGTGCCTACCTGCTTCCAGAAAGCACCAGCGTTCTTGAACCCGAACATGCGAGCAAGTTCACCAGCCGGCATACCAGTTGCCTGAACAAGCTGGTTGATGTTTCGGGTAGGCGCCTTGTCAAGGTCCATGATGCGGTCTGTTGCATACATGGCCCGCTTGAACATTTCAGGGTCAAGGTTTCCCGCACGGGCCATCGTGTCGCCGATGGCCTTGATGATGTCAGTAGTTTTGCTTGCGGCCCTATCAGCAGCCGCCTCCTTGGTCTTCGGCTTGTACCACTCGGTGTCATTACCGGCGATAGACCGGATGAGCTTCATTTGGTACTCGTGCATCGTGTCAATGCTGAATGGGGTATCAATGGCGTACTGCTGGACAGTCTTCATCTGAGCAGCAGACTGCTTCTTGGAAACTCCTGCCGCGGAGAGACCCATCTGCCCGAGGATTCTCATGTCTGCGGAATTGACACCGATGGTGGTAAGCATTCCTGCTACCAACCCAAGAGGGGCTAGGAGGTTGGAAGTTACCAAGCGTCCTGTCTCAGTGATATTGGTACCAAGACGCTCAATGGACTCACCCTGACGACGCCAGGAGGTAGAGAGGTTGGTCAGGGAACGGCCTACAGACCTTGTGTGGTCGTCCATCTCTCGACGGTAAGTGCGGAGTTGGCCCCTGAGAGAAGCCAACTGATCCCTATGAGCGTCCATCTGGCCTCGGAGGTCAGCCAGTCGGGCGGTACGAGCCTCAGTGAGGGTTCGACGAAGCTCTTCCCTTTGCTGGATCTGAGACCGCCTCTGTGCTGCTGCCTCATCACGGGCAGCCTTCTCGGCGGCCACCTGCCTGTCCCGAATGAACTTCATGTACGAGCGCTGTGCGGTCTCCCACCGACGAGCCTCCTCGGTACGGGCCTGGCGCTCGGACCTCTCACGTTCACGAAGGAGACGAAGCCTCTCCTTCTCAGCAGTCTGCCAAGCCTTGGTCTTGGTCTGAGCTGCCTTCTGCTCTTCCTTGACCGCGGTCTGAATAGCCTTACGAGTCTCAGCAGAAGTGGACTCAAGGAGCTTCTTCTTCTTCTTCTCCAGCTCGGCAGCTTCCCGGAATCGCTTCCCGGCTTCCTTGCCATAGTCCTTGGTGATCTCCTGTTCGATCCTCTTCAGGACCTTCTTGGAGTCCATGGAGGACTTCTGGATTTCCTTCTGAGCCTTCTCAGCAGCAGCCTTGGCCTTCTTCGGAATGGTAGCTACCTGACTGGTAACACCCTGAGCAAAGGTCTTGCCGGCTGCCTTACCCGAAGCTCCCATCTGCTTCTCAAGCTGAGCACGAGTCTCCTTGAGCTGCTTCTGATTGATCTTCGGGAAAACATCGATGTAGCCCGATCCGACCTTTATTGGCCCACGGCCTGATCCGGTCACTGCCATGGGCCCTCCTAAAGGGAACTCATCTTGCCGAAGAATGCGGCTACTTCCTGGCCAGAGGCGAAATCCTCGGGCTTGGTCTTCTGGGGTTCAGGTTCGGATTCACCCGGACGTTGAACGGGGGTAGGCAGAGGCATAGACTCTGCGTTCTCAGCCGAATTGGCCTGAATGAAGAGATAGTTGGACAGCTCCTGCCCGTCAGACAGACGGGCCAGGAGGTAGCTCTCAGGTCCCCATTCAGTGGCCTCGTCCAAGGCCATGAGGAGAGTGGACCTCCCCGGCTTTCTCAGGAGTGACTTCACACAGACATAGATCTTGTGAAGTGACAACCGCCCGTGCTTGAGATCCTCCAAGTCCAAATGAAAGAACTCCTGGAGGTCTGCCTCCAGTTCATCTCTATGTTCCTGGAGAGCACGAACGGTCAGTATCAGTTTCCCGGGTCACCGTACCCACACGCGTTGAGAACCAGTTCGGAGAAGTCACCGAACTGACGCATCGTGGGGCGAGTCTTCCTGAACGCAACCCACTGGTCAGGGCCAACGATCTCCTGAATCACCTCGGACTCGGTCTCTGCAAGGGCAACCTCGAAGGGGAGGTCCAGCGGGTCAGCCGGCACGGCGTATTCCGTGTCCTTGTACGTAAAGGTGTTGACCTTCGGCGTGGTCTCCTCAGAGTCATCCGCCTTCGGAGTGGGCTTGGTTGCCGCGGTCTTTCGTGCAGTGGTCATAGTGGGCTCCAGATATGTCGTGTGAGAGGGAGCCGGGGTTTTAGACCTCCCGGCAGGGTCTCGAATCAACTAACGGGACATGCTTACGGAGTCGTACCCATGTCCTCGGTGGTGAGGATGTAACCGAGCTTTCCACTGGCGTCCATAGCGTCAATCGTCAACTCGAACTGCTGAGACTGGGTCCGCTGGAGGGTGATAGCCCCTCGCTCGGCGACCATGGCGCGGTTGATAACCGCACGCCACAGGTGACCCTTGTACTTCCAGTCACAGACAAGAGCGAACTCCTTCATATCCGGAAGGGAGCTGAGGTCAAGCCGGTACTCACCAGTCGGAGTCGGGGAGCCTGCAACATCCTCCACACTCTCAACCCATTCGGCACCGAAGAAGGTCTCAGTGACCAGCTTCGAGGCTTCGAGCAGAGTCGCAGAGAGCTGGAAGCTAGCAGCATCGACGTTGTAAAGAACAGGAGCCGCGGACTGCCAGGCAGGAAGAGGCGTGGTCGTGATCGACGGAGTCAGGGTGACCCCGTTCTCCGACACATACCCAAGCGCCTTGAAGCCAGCCGGCGGGGTGACCCCATCACCGGTGTCAGTAGGAAGGACCAGGCCCGCACCGGCAGGAGCAATGTAAAGCATCCCATCCGGAGCGAACCGAATGTTTTCAGCGTTTCCAGAAGGCATAAGCCACCTCAGTTTTCTACGTAGAACAGGGATATCTCTCCGCTGTAGACGTGTTCACGGGATGTAGCATCCGGCTCATAATCCGGCATGCTGAGTTCTTGGGTGTCCAGGAAATAGAGGTCCCCGGAAAGGGTTGCACCGGCCTTCTTAAGGAAGATCTCCCTGACAAGGAAGGCAAGCCCGGCAGCCTCCTCTCTGTCTGGATCACGCACCTCATAGACCACGTCCACGCGGTCCATGCAGTCCCGTACCATTCGGAATCCTCCGTTGTGGCTTACGTAGACTGTGGTGGTGCCAACCTGACGCGTATTCATGTCTCCAGTGACCACACCGGAGGGAAGCTCAGACTGATCACGTAGAAACTGAATGATTGACTTCATAGGGTCTTGGCTCATTCAATCCTCGCCTTCAGAAGAGCTTCCTTGAGGTACCGCCTACCGGGATGACGACGCCCACCGCGGTCCGTCCAACCCCGCTCCTGAAGCAGGGCGTGGCGTACACGGTCATTGAGTTCGATCGTCACGTTGCCGTAGTGCCCTCGGGCATCTCTCTCGATGTGAGCGGAGATGTTCTTCCTGATCTGATTCCAGTTGGTCTTGGTAGACCTGGAACGAGGAGCACCAGCAACAGCGTTGATACGGATTTTCTCCGTGACCTCGGCAACCAAGGCGCCGGCCTCCAGAGTGGAGAACATCTTGTTCTCCCATCCGCGGTGCATGGTGAGTTTGAACTGACCTTCACTCATCCGTTCTTCGCCCTCCAAATGATGAGGTGCGTATGACGGGTAGAGCCGTAAGGCCAGAGATCCGGAGGCCCATCAACCTCGTACCAGAGGCCGCGCCACTTGACACGGTCCTGATCGTCGATTGCCTCGGTGTACGGAACGTAGACATGCAGTCTTTCTTGGGCCAAGTCCCTTTCAGGGGACCGAACCTCGAAATTCCTATGAGGTTGGACACTGGCCCGGGAAGAGAGGACAAGGACCGGATGGCCCCAGTCTTTCTTCACTGTGTAGGAACCTTCGATGTCCGAGGCCCTGTAGACCTCAACCAGCTCGTCCCACTGGGTCATCGGCAACCCTCCCTGCGAAGGGTGATGGTCCCGGCAGAAGGCCGGTACCTTCGGAGAGCCTGCTTGGCTGCCTCGGATAGGGACTGAGGAGAGGAAGCCGTAGCAAATTGGACCTCCCGCTCTCCAGTCCTTTCCATAGCGAGTCCAGGAGTCTGAGCCATCCATCTTATGACCTCAGCCGCGGTGGCTGTCTTGAGGACAGCCGGCAGAGTGGTGTAGCCCCAGGAGCCTGTGATGGTGACTAGCCGGCCTGGCAGCCAGCCGGGGTAGAGGTAGAGACCTCCGCTGCTGAACTCCCAGCCCTCCAAGGAGACTCCGTCCTCGTAGGCAACCGAGGTCACTGTGAGGTAGGGGAGGAATCTTCGAGGGATAGAGAGCCAACAGCCCACGTCTGTGACGAGTTGGAAGGACTCATTCTCTCGACGCTCAAAGTCCTTCCCGCAGTAGTCCTCAATAAGGACTGTGCAGTCATCAATGAACGCCTGAACCCGAGCTTCTTCCTCGGGGGTGAGGGGCCACCCAAGTCGGGTGGCCACCTCCTCAACAGTGACAAAGGCCACTAGTCATCCCTCCCTTCAAAGGGAAGGAGTTCTTAGTCTCCGGCAGGGGGGTCAACCTCGGTGATAACCACCTTGAGACCGCGGACGAACTTCTCACCAATTACAGTGGAGCCCTTCGCAAAGTCGGGGTCCTCCTTGATCGTGGTGAAGCCATACATGGTGTCGAGGCCGATGGTGTCTGCCTTCTTGTCGTAGTCGTAGTCCACGAGCATCCGGGTGGAAATACCGTTGATGTTCTGGACCGAGCCGGTAACGGCACCCATCGGGATAGCCGGGCAGACCGAAGCCAGGAGGAAGGCGCTCTTGTGGAGGAAGTACATCTCCAGGCCGAAGCTCGGGTGAACCACGACGTCAAAGCCGTAGTAGCTGCCGATGATCGCCCGACGAAGGGCGTTGGTGTCGCCGGAGTAGTCCACGCTGACGAACTCAGGGTCCTTCAGGAGGATGGACTCGACCTCGGGGCCGGCAATAACCAGTCGCTCGGTGCCGGGGACGTACGCCTTACCCAGGTACTCACGAGCATCAACGAACGCGGTACGGATTCGAAGAGCCCGCTCCATCATGTTCTCTCGGGCACCCGTGTACTTCGGAATGTCAACCGCGATGTCACCACCAATAGCGTTCTTCTGAGCCGTGGTCAGGCCGGCACGTGTGATGTTGGCCTTGATCCAAGCAGCAATGGTGTCATCGAAATACTCAGCCATACCGCGGGTGAGCGGAGCGAGAACCTGCCCACCGAACTTCTTGAGGTCGAAGGCAACCTGCTCCATGCTCAGGGCCGAAGCGTTCTGAACCAGGGTCGTGAGCTGAACCGGGAATCGGGTCTCGTTGATGAAGCCGTTCGGAGCCCGACGAGCAGCAGCCGGCAGCGGTCGGTCAGAGGCCGCCGCAAACACGTTGGAGTCACCCGTGATCGGGTTCTTGATGATGGAGGAAACACCAGTCTCCTGCACCTTGATGGAACGGCTCGGGCGATTGACGTTAATCACGTCACCCAGGCCACCAGTGAAGTTCAGCTCCGAGTACCGAGCCGGGATGGAACCAAGGGTGAGCTGTCGGTCCAGAAGACCGAGAGCCGCAATGGTGACCTGCTTCGGGTCAAGATTAAAGTGATGCGTAGTTGCCATGGATTGTCCTCCAAAGGGGCATGAAAAAGCCCTCCGGAGGGGAGGGCTCACAGATTTCGACTTGGGCTAAATGTAATTCCCATCCGAGATGAGGTCTGCAAGCTCCGTCGGGTCCATGGATTCAATCGTAGGAGCACCGTTGGACTGCTTACCCGCACCCTGGAGATTGGGGAACTCTTCCTTGGCCTTGGGAAGAGACTCGACAAAGGACTTCACGGCCTCCTTGTTGGGCCGGCCATCCTCCCCGAGGAATCCCGTCATGTTCAGGAACTTGGTGTCAGGGAGCTGAACACCCGTGGTCGCAGCCTGGATAGCCATTTCGGCGTTGACCAGGTCCAACCCAACCTCACTGAGTGCGGAATTCCGGCCCTCAGTGCGTGCGTCTGCCAGTGCCTTTTCAGCATCTGTCATCTGGGCTGTCTTCAGCTCATCCCGCTCCTGAGAAGCGGTCTTGTACTTGTCCTCATTGCTACGAGACAGCGTCTTCCACTTGTCCCGGTCCGCGGTAAGCTCCGCAATCAGCTCCTCAGGAGTCTTCTCCTCGGGCTTAATCTCGGGCTTCTCTTCAGTCTTGATCTCTTCAGGCATGCGCTCTCCCATTTCGGTGTATAGAGCTGTAAGCCATTTCGGCTTACTTCTTCTCGTTAAGCTTCCGGCTCACATTGCCGGCGTTGCCCTGAGGCGGCTTGGATGCCATTGCGGCTGCCTTGTCTCCTCCAGGGGCACCAGGCTGAGGCGCCTGGGGGCCAAGCTCTGCCACTATCTTTGCTTCCTTGGCATCGTCCTTACGCATTTCGCGGAAGGTCTGAATCTCGGAAGCAGTGAAGCCGGCACGCATCCAAAGGATTTCCTCAGGTACGTTAAGCTGCTTCAACTTGAGCAGAGCATCAATGTGCTGGGCTTCAGTCCGATACTCAGGGTCAGCCCACACAGTCTCAAGAGAGACCTCTTCAGCCCTCTTGTCCTTCTTGATCTGGAAGCAAAGCCGAATGACCTGCTCCCATGCTTCTCCGAAGTAGAGCATTCGCTCTTTGACCTTGGAGACAAGTCCGGCCTCGGCACTGATGATCGCCTCGCCGGACGGAGCATTACCTTGGTTGACCAGGAAGTAATGGCTGGGGGTCCTGGACACAGACGAAAGATGCTGTACCAGAAGATCAATGAAGTTTACGTAGTTCTTGAGGTCTGCTGCCTCGAACTGGCCGAACTTAGTAAGGGGGTCCTCGCCTTGAAGGAGCTTGTCAACTCCGGAGTTGAACGGCTCAATAGGATTACCGTTCTCATCTTCCTGGACCTCAAGCCCAGTGACCCACCTCTGTGGGTAGGCAGCAGTCTCAGAAGCAAGGATGGCATCACTGGTCAGCTTGTTAATGGCATCCTGAATGGGGATGACATTGTGAAGGTCTGAGTATGGGTCACCATTGATCCGGGACCTGTTGTGAAAGGGGACAACAGGAACCCTCCCAAGGGGGTTCTTCTTTCGCGTTCCCTGTTCCCACTCGGTCTTCCCAAGGGGAACCTCGTAGACATAGGTCTCTGTCCACAGAGTCACCCAGGTGCGTCCCCATGAGTCCTGGAAGAACCGCGCCGCGGCCTCCAGTTCCGTCATGGAGCCTGGCTTGTACTGAACAGCCATCTCTTCAGCGGAAACGGGGGTTGCTATGGGCTCACCGTTCTTGTCTGCCCAAACAATGACGTACGCCTTGCCCTGAACCATCGCGTCCAGGTGGACCGCGTTGGCCAATGAGTCCAGGCTGTTCCTCTGCCAGAACTCCCGAGCTTCCTTACTCAGCCCACCTTCGGAGGGGATGCGGAAACCTTCAACCCTCATTCGCTCCGTAGAGGAGTCGATGATGAGACCACAGAAGTTGTCTCGCCAGTCATTGAAGAGATCTCGGAAAGCAGACTTGTACCGGGCCTGAGCGAAGGCCATCTTCTGCTGTTCACCCTCGTAGTACGAGGCGTACTTGAGAAGGTCAGCTCTCCCATTGGTTAGCTTGCCTTGAAGGAAGGCAAGCCAGTCAACCTCTGTCTTAGGGGGGCCAACAGATGTATAGCCACTCGGGGGGATAATCATGGGGCCTCCAATAATCTAGAAGCCCACCACCCGGCTTCGCCGGCGCTTCATACGTCCGTCTGCAATAGCGTCAGCCCTCGCCTCCAGGGCGAGAATTGCGCACACAGCAAGGTCGATCTTCCGTTTGCTTCGTGGGCTGTCCTTCTGAATGAGAATTCCGACTTCTCCACCGACCATGACCTCTCGGGTAACGGCTTGCAGAATGTGCTTGGTAAGGCGTTCGTCTCCGTCGTGGCAGATCTCTTTAGTCATGACCCCAGAACGGAAACGCTCCGTTGCCTGAACCATGCGAGTAGGCTTGTTCGTCCAAAACTCAAAGACGAACTCCTGGTCCCTGGTAGCAAATTGAATCGCCCAACGGCCCATGGCCTCTTGGAAGTAGGGAGGGTCTCCGTAGAACCACTCGACCTTGTATTCCTTGAAGGCTTTGTAGACCGCGGCTTCAACCGCGAGGGTGTCTACTTCCCATTCAGGCTTGGCGTTCTCAGGACGTTCCCAGACGTTGAGGACGAATAGCTTTCCATCCCTGAGCCGGCAGCCGACAAGCCCTGTGGCGTCGTTGCGGATTGATCCATCGAAGCCAATTGCTATCTGGTCACCAGGCTTAATGGGATCGTCCTCAAGGTGGATGAGATCCCACTCGTCCTTGGACATCCAACCGTCGCTGCTTTCAGCAATCTGGTTGAAGTAGAACCGGCAGTAGGTTGAGTCAGGAGTTGTCCGGTCATAGAGGATGGTGCGGGTAAGACCATCAATGTCAGCCCAGTCAGCATCCCCATACGCCTCTATGAGAGCCTTACTAACCTTCTCCTCAACCCTGATGTCATCAATGCCAATAGAGGCTTCTAGGCAGTCGTACAGCCAGAATCCCTTGGTGACCATCTCGGACTCATGGATCATCTGAGCCACGGAGTCTTCATTAGGGTTGTAGGCATTGGTAGTTCCGACCCAGCGAGAGCCCGCCTTGGTCGTCTTCTCCACGTTGCGCTTGAGCACCTGGTAAAAGTCAGGGCCGCCATTGGTAGAGATCCAGTGGTGTTGCTCGTCCATCACTACGAACGTGGGGCGGTTACCCTCGTTGGTCCGGCCGGCGGTAGACCGCGGCTTGATGGTCCCGGGCTTGCCAGACTTGAACTGGACAATGGACTTCGAGATGTCCAGTCCGTAGTGGGCTTCTGCTGGGGACTCGGAAAGCATTCCTCGGATCATGTCCAGGGTCTGTTCCGTCTGGTCCAGTGCCGTTGCACCGATCTGTACTACAGGAAGAGGAACGGCCTTCGCCTTAGGGAGGCCGAAGGCATCCCAACCATCAAAGCGAACAGGGCCAATAAACTCCACGATTGCCAGTGCGGCAAGAAGAGGGGTCTTGCCCCAGCCCTTCGCACGCCTTAGCGTGCCGGCTGAATATCGCCAGGTGCCATCAGGGTTGATGGAATAGAACCAGAGAACGAACTTGAGCTGTTCCGGAGTGAACTCCCAAGGTTCTCCAGCTCGTTCACCATCTGGTGTCCTCACATACTGCTTACACCAGCGAATTACGTGGTAACCAAGAGTTTCCTTAGGGGAGGGGACTCCCGGCTTAAGGTTTCCCGTTTGACTCATAAGTCCCGTCCTCCCCACAGTATTAGCGGGGTGTCCCCCTTAGATGCGTTACAGGGCTGACAAGCCGGAACTAGGTTGTCTATGGTGTGCCCTCCACCGAGGGCCATTGGCTGAATATGCTCAACAACTTGTGCTTCGTTGAAGCAGTAGGCACATCGGCCCCCATACAGTTGTGTAAGAGCAGACCACTCAGCCTCTGAAACACTGCCTTGCCCATAAAAAAGGCGACGCTTATGCGTCGCTTCCGTCTTACGCTTTCTGTACTCCGGATCTTCCCGGTATCTTTGTCTGTCACGTTCCCGAGAACGGACGAGTTGGGCTTCCTTCGCTTCTGGTGTGCGTGATGCCCGATAAGCACGTCCCTGCTCAGTAAGATGCACCGTAAGACAAGGTTTGCAATATAGTCCTCGTCCTGGGGGAAGGGCAGGTTGTCCGCACTCCTTACAAAGCCGTTCAGACAAACCCCTCACCCCCTATACAGATCTCAGTTTGTTGTAAAGCTCTTCATCCATGTCAAAGTTGGACAGTTCCTTCTCAGTAGGCTCTGTAGCCTCTTCAGGCTTCTCCAGCTTCATGCGGAGACGAGCCCGGTCTTCCGACGTCGCCCCATGCTTTGCTGTCCGCTGCCGGATCTCACCGGCCAACTTGTAATCACCCTGATAGAGCTGGTCCACGAGCACAGTCGTGATTTCCAGCTCCTTCCAATCGGTTTCAATCCACACAGCCGACTGCGGAGACTCTGACCAGGTAGCCCAGAACTTCTTAGCACCCTGGGTAGAGATAGGCAGGTATCTGGGAAGCTCCCGCCCCGGCTGAGCATCTGTGGGAATCTCAACCGCGGACTCATGCTTATTTCTACGTTGTGCGTTTGGTTTAGGGGCTGGGCCTCGACTACCCATCGGAACCTCCCATCCCCATGACCCACCTTCGTGGGAAAGCCTCATAATCAAGGAGCAGTTGGCCAATGACAATGACTGCCACCATCTCCGCAGTGGTCAGAACTCGTGCCTTACGCTCCATCAGCCCCACTCCTCACGAGTGGCCTTGTCAAGACGCTTGTACTTCTCCTCAGTGGAATGGCCATCCCAAGTAGCCCAGTCCGCTTCCTCATCCGGAACGTCCTCAAAGAGGTCCAGGTCGTCAGGTGAGATGTGCCAGGTGACCTGACCCCTTGGGAAGGGGAGGTGGATGAAGAGAACGGGCCAGTCAGGTTCGTTCACATCAGCGCCGCGGATCAGCCGAGAAGGGTAGATGGCAGCAAGGTGTGAGAGCAGGTGTGCTCTCTCCCGGTAGACATCCATCAGTTCTTCACCCCAGGAATCTGAATCCCCTCAGGGAGGCTGTAGAGGTCTCCCAGCTCGTCAAGCTCCTCCTGGATAGCCAGGCGTCCTTCACGGCGGAGAGCGGCCTTAGAGGGCCGCTTAACGTCCTCGTAGGAGAACTCGTCATCGAACTCAAGCATTGGCTTCAATGTCCTTAAGAAGTCGGTACAAGTCCCCCGGAGTTACGTCTCCGGGGAAGGTGTCGGGGAAAAGCTCTATGCCGGCTCGCTCGTAAGCGAGGACGCACAACTGACTACAGATCAGGTGCCCCGACGAAGCCACTCGGTCTCGAATCAACTTACGGTGGACACCGAGGCGTTCCAGGGCGATCGAGAGGTAGTCCAGGAAGGAGTAGGGGGTTCCCACGAGAGCCTTGGCCTGTTCGCTGATGATCTCTCGTTCGAATCCATGGAAGCCAATGAGGTCCGTAGACCACATGACGACTGGAGAGGCTTCCTCCAGGGGAACCATCTCTGCCCCTGAAGGCATGGCCTGGACGACCATGCCGTCACCGACGTAGACCAGGGCGTGTTGGATAGGGGCGAAGTCCCCAACGAACCACTGACCGAAGTTGACGAAGGCGCCAGCGAAGCCACCTATCTTGGTAAGGCCAATGTCCCCTGCCCGCGGTTCAGTCACCACAGCTCCTAACTGTGCGGCTTGGAGCCGCACTTGCACCCGCAGGTGTAGCAATACTCTGGGTCTCGCATCTCTTCCTCAGTAGCCAAGGCGATCCTCCTAGTGGTAATTTTGACCAAGCAAGCTCGGCACACGTGGGGTGTGTCGGACATGTTTAAGGGCCCGGTTGTATGGCAACCGGGCCCTTCTTCGTTCCTCAGACTGGTCTTGAACCAGCAACCTCCGCCTTATGAGGGCGGTGCTCTAACCAATTGAGCTACCGAGGAGCTAACCGAACTTCTTGGACTTGGCTTTATGACAACCAGCGTCCAAGGTCCACAAATTTTCCATCTCCCAGGAACCGCCCTTGGCCACAGGGATGATGTGGTCCACCTCCAGCTCGGATCTCTTTCCGCACATCTGGCAGGCGAACCCATCCCTTGCTAGCACCATGGCCCTGATGGAGGGCCAGTTGCCTGGACGGTTCTGGTTCCTGGCAGAGACGTTCTGCCAGGGCTTACGGGTCTGGTGCTCTCGGCACCGACCATCCCGAAAGGTCTTGGAAATGCAGCTGGCTCGCAGGCATATGGATGCGGCTCTGGGCAACTTGTGCACCTCCAAAATCTTTCGGTAAGTCTTTGGCCCTGGCTGGGTTCTTATCTGACAGCCAGGGCCCTTCACCTTACTGGATCTCGAATCAACGTAACCTGGAATAAATAAGCCAAGGCCATAAAGCCTTGGCCATCTCTCAACAGGGAGATCAAACAGAAAGGAAACTTAGTTACTAGAGAGACTCTCTTCAAGGAGAGTCTCTTACTACTAGAGGTTTTTTTAGAGAACCTCTTTTGTTTAACTTCTTATCTTCAGTCTAGCATGCCCTGAAGTCTCGTGTCAACTTCCTTCTTCAGGAAGTTTCCTAGAGTGTTTCTTCTTCTACTATAGACGTCGGTGTCACAGGGGCTGGTCTTGTGACAGCTTTTACCTAAGTGAGACCTGGATCACACCAAGGATGCGGTAAGGAAGGTCATATCCGTTGGCCAAAGGTTAACGGATCTGCTTACGATCTCCTCAGGCAGGCCGTTGCGGCATCCTGGGGCACGGCCGGCGGTCGGCAGTGATGGAGCAAGGCGTAGGGGCCGCAAGGTCACCAGGGAGGCTGTTGAGGCTTCAGTGCACAACAGGCATGGAATGCAAGACTCCGGTAAGGAGTGTGACGTACATCACAGGTTGATTCGAGAGACTTACGGCTATAGCTCTCGTTAGGCTGGGCACACCACTACGGCAATGAAGCCCTCGTGGCGGGAAGGCCGGCGCGTGATTCCCCGATTAAGGATTTGACATGCCTATCGTCTCCGGGCTTACGGACCCACTGTTGGTAAAGCTCTTCCATACTGGTCAGACAGACAAGCAGATTGCTGAGCGGTTTGGTATTTCCGTGCAAGCTGTTTCCAAAAGGCGCATGAAGCTTGGTCTCATCAGAAAACCAGTGTCTCGTAAAGTCAACGATTATTTGGCTGCACGATGGGACATCTGGGCTCCTAGTGAGGGGACAGGGCACCACAACGCGTACTCGGGCAAGGCGCTGAAGGTCTGGCTTCGGATGCGCCTAGGCGATAGTGGTCTGAGCCAGAAGCAGGAGCACTTGGCTCAGCAGTGGGAGCGCCGGCTGAGGGAGCAAAACGAAGTCCTCTGCTACGACCCTGACCCCCAGAGAGGTTGGTTCTACCGGCCGCGGACAGCCAGGGACGGACAGCGTGTCATCGACTGGCCAGACGGCCTACCGTACCCAGATGAGGGATTCAAGAGGGCGTTGGATCTACCGCCCCAGGAGCTTTGAGAGACTGCTTGACCTTCCAGACCCCCTGTGACCAGGGGGTCTTTTGTTTTTCTTAGGTTGGCCTAATGGTTGTAGTGAGGGGCATGTGATGCACGTCACGTTGATTCGAGATGTAGTTCGACTATGGACTTGTGTATGTTTCGTGTGGGGGATGCACCGATCAAGGGAGCATCCAGTGGTTTGGGGGGTTGCATGCTCCGACTGATCTCGTCTCAAGAAGCCAGCACCTCGGCTGAAGAAGACGTACTGAAGATGATCTACGGGGGCTCAATCACCAAGACCCACACGTGGGTTGAGACGTCCGCCCTGCTGGTGACGAAGTGTCAAGGTCAGCCGTTCGGGACGTACTACGTGATCGTCCTGACGAACGATTTCTGTGAAGACGACATATCTGAACTCGACCGCCTTGAGGGCGAGTTGGGGAAGAAGTTGGACGACTGCGTTGTTGAGCGAGAGAGGTACGAAGGGGCTCACCCGTTTTTTCCGGGGAGTCAGTACTTCCACCTTGTGACGATCTACGGGGGCTAAACCCGGACCATGTCAACGAGGGCCATGTCACTCAGGGACATGGCCCTTTAGTTTGGCCAGAAACGATCTAGTCAGCATCAACGATGTTGACGCTTAGGAGGTTAAGTGAAGACGAGCATTGAGAACCAGCCGCGGTCTGTCTCGCAGACTGAGCAGTACCTTGACAAGTGCGCCTGGCAGTACAAGCTCAAGCGCATCGACCGAGTGGCAGCACGGCCGGCGGCCTGGAGTCACCAGGGGACAGCCTTCCACTCCGCGGCTGAGGCTCTGGAGAGGTCGGATCGAACTATGACCGAGGAGGAGGCGGTTCAGCTCTTCTCTGACCAGTACAGCGCTCTTGTGAACAAGTCGATGAGTCAGGAGCCCAATCTTGACTGGTGGATGACTGCTAATCAGAAGCCTGCCGGCCAGGACATCGAGGACCGGTACACACTCGGACAGCAGCAGGTTCGGGACTACGTGAAGTGGTCCAAGGAGAACCAACCCTCCTTCGTCGTCGTGAAGAACGACAAGGGGGAGGAGAAGATGGGCCTGGAACTGTATTTCAAGGTTGAGCTGGGCGGTGTGGCTGTCCGCGGCTACATCGACCAACTGCCCCTGGAGCCTGATGGCTCGACTCGGGTTCGAGACCTCAAGACCGGTTCGACCAAGTCAAAGTTTCAGCTTGAGACGTACAAGGTTGCCACAGAGAAGCAGTGGGGATTGAAGGTCAACAAGGGGGACTGGTACCTCGGGAAGACGGGGAAGTTGTCCCCCGTGAAGGGTGTGGACCTCTCCAAGGTGACCGAGGAGGAGGTTGCGGCCAAGTACGTGGAGATGGACCAGGGCGTGAAGGCCGGCAACTATCTGGCCAACCCGTCATCCTGGAACTGCAACTTCTGCGATGTGAGCCACGCTTGCTCGTTTTCTCGTGCCCGCTAGGTTGATTCGAGACCTAGACTGTGCCATACTGGAGACAGAGGGGAAGAGGGGCTCGAAGTTGGAGCCCCTTCCCTCGACTCCGTAAGTTGATACGAGATTTGGAGCGCAGGTGTCTGATGTGAAGACGTTCAATGATCTGTCGGAAGACCAGAAGGAAGCGGCGGCCTCTGCAAGTGCCCTTGTGGTGATGATGCTCCAGGATGTTCAGGAAGACTCAGACTTCTCCGAGGAGGAGAAGATCGAAATTACCTTCCATGCTCGGGATCTGATCTCTGCATACCTCGAAGTTCATATGGCAGTTGATCGTGATGTGGCTGAGTCCACTGCCACCAACCTTCTGATCGGTTTCTTCGAGGATGGGCACCTGAAGTGAAGCAGATCAGCTACACCAGCGATGAGACGTTCTACGTAGCCGACAGAAGCATTGACGCTGTACGGGAGCGACTTGAGCATTTTGGAAGCAAGATCGGTTGGGCAACTCCTCTTGAGGCTTGGAGTGATCTGGGCTACTGGGACCGGGTAGAGAACTACGAGGACTTCGAAGTCTTCGAGTTCCGGGTGACTGAGAAGATCACCAAGGTTGAACCTCCCTACTCATTTTAGGAGTTGCAGTGAGTGTGGCCTATCAAGACCGTGATGGCGACATGTGGTACTGGGATGCCAATAACGAGGGGTATTACACAGGAGACATGTGGGACTTCATCTCTCTTGACCAACTGAAGGATAGGTACGGACCTCTGGCGGTTCATGAGGAGGGTTCCAGTGAATTCGTTCCTGAGCCTGAGTCTCAGGAGCAGTTGTTCCGTCGAGTAGTTCGTGAAGAGCTGGATCGTCGTTTTGGAAGGGTTCACACGTGAGCGCGCGAGATGAACTGTTTGCTGAAATGGCAGAGCACCTGACTGGTGATGAGCGGAACGAGCTCATTGACGCCTTCGCTCATGAGCTTGCTCTGTCGCAGCAGAGGATGGAACTCCCCGAGTCTCGTGAGCAGCACTGGGTTCGGTTTGGAATCAACATCGCTGCTGCTCTGATCGATCCTTACGAGGAGGACTGAGCCATTAATAGTTGGCACCATGCCCAGTCCGCGGCTAAGAAGTGGGGCGGCACAGCCGCTGACTACCTGCCGATTGAGGAGTACATCGACTCTTCGAAGTCCATCCTTGGGGACGTACGACACCGGGCCATGTTTCACCACACCCTTGGTGTGTGGCTGGTTCAGGAGAAGTTCGGTCCTACCATCTCCGTCACCAAGTCCTCTGGCAAGGTCGTCCAGGTCCCGACTCGGCTCATTGCCGAGAGGCACATCATCGAAGACCTGGGTTGGCTGCCGTCGCCGGCTGACTACCTCAAGAACACTCCCGTTGAGAAGTGGATGTCTGGTTCTCAGCGCAAGGAAGTTCCCCTCTCTACCCTTCTCCTCAATCAGCCTTCGGAGGTCTGACTGTGACTACTGACACGAACTTCCTCGGTATGCCTGTCTCTGGTGACATTACTCATGGATCAACTCGTAGAGAGCAGAAGCCTCTTGAGGAGCTTGCTCCTCTCTTCCAGGCGCTCATTGATGACCCGACCATTGTTGAGTTCGGGTGGCGTCAGTACACGCCATATTTCAATGACGGGGACACCTGTGAGTTTGGTGTCAACGGTCTGTGGGCCCGAACCACTGCTGAGGTTGACACGGATGAGGAGGAGTTCTCTTCTATGTATGACCTAGATGTTGACTACCACCCGAGCCTTGGAAAGGTGTCTGGTCACTACGAGGGTGAGTGGCCTGACCGGAAGTTTGTCCGAGATGGCTATGAGGGGCCGGACGAGGACCGTTACAACCGCTGCCAGGAGCTTGATGGAGCCCTTCAGTCCGGAGCCTTCGATAACGTCCTCCTGGACCACTTTGGGGACCATGCCCTGATCACTGTCCGGAAGGGCAGCATCGAGGTTGAGTTCCACGACCACGACTGATCTTTTTTGCTCCTGATGAGGTTGATTCGAGATGTTCAGGGTGCTAGGGTACAGGTAAGAGGTAGAGTCCAAATACCTCGCAGATAGCGAGGTGTAAGGGGGACTCGCCTTGTACTCCAAGACCGTTCGTACCGTGTTCATCGCAGCCCTGTTGGCAGTCGGCACAGTTGCCTGTTCTTCGGAACCTTCTCCGTCTGTGCCGGCTCCGTCCTCCAGCTCCGCCGCGGAAGCGGCGAATGGGGAGCCCACTCGGAAGGAGGGGGCAGCGAAGTACCTGGAAATCGTTGCTCCCTCCAATGCCGAACTGGACAAGTGTCTTCCAGTCCTCAACCCCCTTCGTACTTCTGGGGAGTCGAAGTCGAGGGACTTCCCCAAGCTTCGTAAAGCCTGTGCTGGAGTTCCTGCGGCCAACAGGAAGTTTGCTGATGACCTGTCTAGAGCTTCCTGGCCTGCTGAGGCTCAGAAGTCTGTGGATCAGCTCGTGGACGAGTTGAGAGCTGCTCAGTTGGCTTGGGAGGGTGTTGCTAAGGCCAACAACCACGATGACCTGTTCGACCCGAAGTACCCATTGCCAGATGACGGGACCGCCGCGGCCATGGTACGAGCACACCTTGGTCTGCCGGCTGTTGAAGACGTTGAGGAGTAGAAGTGAGTGCACGAGAAGAGCTGTACGCAGCCCTGATGAAGGGCGGGCCTCATTCTCCGGATCGATCCGAGAAGGCCAGTTACCTGATTGACAACCTCCTTCACGAGGAGGCTGAGAAGATCCGTAGACATGCAGAACCTAAGTCTGACCGTGTCTACGCAATGGGGGCTTTCGTGGCTGCTGACATGATTGACCCATACGCCAAGTAGCTAGGCACACACTGAGGGGCCCGAGGACAACACCTCGGGCCCTTCTTCATGTTCAGAAGGAGTTACATGTATAGCTTGGTCCAATCTGCGAGGATCAAGGGTTCCGCGGGGGAACCAATCCCCAATCCCTCCAAGGCACTTCAGAAGCTGGACGTCGAGTTCCGACGAGGAGAACTCTCCCTCGTTGCGGCCGGCCCTGGAACGGGCAAGAGCCTTTTTGCCATCAACCTTGCTCTCTATGGCTCCATGCCGGTCATGTACTGGTCCGCCGACTCGAACGCTGCAACACAGCTCAGTCGAGCTACGGCCATCCTGACTGGAGACAGCGTCAAGGATGTGAAGAAGTCCCTCCTGGAAGGGGATTTCTCCGAGTACGAACGGGTACTCGGTGACAAATGGTGGGTCCGCATGTCCTATGATGCCATGCCGACGCCGGCTGACATGGAAGCTGACCTGGAGATCTATTACGAGGTCTTCGGCTGTTACCCCCATCTGTGTGTAGTGGACAACATCACCAACGTGGACACGGGAGGAGCCTCGGATGCTGAGTCCTTCACATTTGGCCTGGAGGGCATGTGTGAGTACCTCAGCGACATGGCCAGGCAGACCGAATCGCATGTGATGGCTCTTCACCATGTGACAGGGGAGTGGTCCGATGGTCTCAAGCCCATCCCGTTGTCCGGGGTGAAGGGAAAGATCGGTCGTGTGCCGGCCCTGGTCCTGACTATCCATCGGGAGCCTGATGAGCAGGGAATGAACCGGATTCTCAATGTCTCGGATGTGAAGAATCGCGAAGGCTTTGCGGATGCCTCGGGCAACACCTTTGCCCGGCTTGAGCTTGACAGTCAAACGCTGCGTCTCAAGGACGCATCAGATGCTATGGGTATCAACTTCTAGGAGGAACCATGCAGTTCAATGTGGAAGACAAGGCCATCTGCACACTGACCGACTCTGTTGTGAAGATCAAGTATGGCCCGTACCTCACCAGTGGTGGCGTGGAGGCATACCTTGCGGAGTGGACTGAGGGTGTAGAGAAGGGCCGTTCGTCAGTGGTCTGGGCTGTAGATCTCCAGCCGGCCCCCAAGTTCATGGTGGGGCAGGAGGTCACCAGCCCTAAGGGTGCGAGCTTTGAGCTTGTGTCTGGCCCCTTTCCCGTTGATGAAACTGACACCTTTTGGGTAGTCAAGGACCAGGCTGGCTTCTTCGATCAGGTGTGGGAGAGGTACATGCTCCCTGTGGTGTGATCCAGTTCACACCTTCACAACTCCTCCAAAGTTGATTCGAGATCTACACAAGGCTATGATGGAGATATGAACACGAAGAAGAAGGCAGCGAAGCACGTCGGGTTCGGCATACAGAAGGACATCATCGGGGAGGAAGCGGTTCTCCTGCTCCGCATCTCGAACCCCCGCCGGCTGAACACGAAGATCCTCGGTGAGGTTCTGGTCAAGTACTTCCGCGGTGGTTACAAGACCCTGATCCTGTCCAAGAATCGGGGGATTCAGGAGAAGTTGAACCTCCTGGAGTTCCTTGGCCGGCTTCAGGCTACGTACCAGGAGAGTCGTCTCCTTAATTTCGAGCGTAAGTTGATTCGAGACCGCGTTGTCTTCTAAGACCAGAAACTGCACTCGGTGCAAGAAGAACCGGGCTCTGAGGTTCTTCTCCCCGCGGGGCCGGATCTGTTCCGGCTGTCAGAAGAAGGGTCGCTCAAAGGCGACTCATGAGGCTCGGGTTCAAGAGACATACGGACTTCTGCCAAACGAGTTCGACAAGCTGATGGAAGCTCAGGACGGAAAGTGTGCCGGCTGCGGTCAGAAGAGGAATTACCGCCTTGACTGTGACCACGACCACAAGAACGGTTGGCTCCGCGGAGGACTGTGCCGGGGCTGTAACCGAAAGATCTTGCCTTACGCCAAGGACAACCCCGCCACTCTAAGGGCCTTGGCTGACTACCTGGAAAATCCCGTTGCGATCCAAGTTCTTGGAATCCGCCTTCACATCGACTTCCGTAAGGACACTGACTGATGGACACCAACACCCTTACCTCTCGTGACCTCATTGGCAGCATCCACTTCATGAAGCAGCTCCAGCGTGAGTACAACTTCCCCATCAACGTCTTCCAGGAGGACGAGCATGGTAACCGGACGCTTCTCCGAGTCGAGCCGGCCGGTATCTAAGCCACCGATTGACAAGGTCTTCGAGCACTTCTACCCAGAGGCCCGTCTCTCGTACGGCCCTGGCTGGAACGCCAATTGGCAGAAGATTCTCTGTCCGATCCATGTAGAGGATCGACCCAGCGCATCAATCCATCTGGATTTGAACCGCTGGAAATGTCACGCGTGTGACATCTCCGAGGACAGCCTAGACATCATCATGAGGGAGGAGAGCATTGGCTTCCGGGAAGCGCAAGAGTGGGCAGGTGCCTGGATCGCCGGAAGCGGCGAAGTTCTACCAGGAGCAATACCGAGGGAGCCCAGCAGAGGAGTACCTGATCGCCCGCGGTTTGGGCGAGGGGGCAGAGAAGTTTCTTCCCGGGTACGTAGGCGATTCGGTGAAGGTGGGTCATGAGGGCTACCGAAACCACCTGGTAATTCCCTACCTAAGGCCGGCTGGGATCAAGTACATCTCCACTGTGAGGTTCCGGTGTATCCGGGATGAGTGCGTGAAGGATCTTGATGGGCAGTACCACTTCTACAAGGGCCAGAAGGAAGAGCACGGTACTCACTCGAAGTACATGTCCCTTCCTGCTGACTCACCGCGGCTCTACAACACCGTGGGTCTTATCACCCCTAGTCCCTATGTCGCTATCGCTGAAGGCGAGTTCTCTGCCTGGGCAGTGGAGCTGGATGGCATCCCGTCTGTCGCTCTCCAGGGGGTGAGTGCCTGGAAGGACCATTTCGAGCGGGCCTTCGCCGGCTACGAGAAGGTGTTCATCCTCGGTGACGGGGACGATGCAGGAAACAAGATGACAGAGAAGCTTGCCTCTCGACTCCCCAATGGGATACCGGTTGAGCTTCCCGCGGGTTCTGATCCTGACTCTCTCCGTCGTGAACAGGGCAACGGAGTTATTCGACGACTGCTTGGTTTGGAGAAGTGATGTTCAAGGTAGGAGATCGAGTTGAGATCACCTCTGTTGATTCCCTTGATGGGGAACTCGGGGAGGTCGTAGAAGTCCACAAGGAAGGCTTCCTCTCGGATATCCGAGTCCATCTGGACGGAGACAAGGAGATGGGGTATTCCCCCCTCTGGTTCGGTCCTAGCGAGTTTCGGAAGGTGGAGCAGGCATGAGTATCTTCAAGGTCGGGAACCGTGTGGTGGTTGTAAACAGGGAAACCATGTTTTCTCTTGAGCGTGGAGAGGTGGTAAACATTAAGGCAGGCTCTGATTTCCCTATCAGGGTCGCCTTGGACGTGAACGCGGTGTGGTCGTTCCAGCCTGACGAGTTGGAGCTTGAACCCATCTACGACGCCCTTAGTGCGAAGCCTGTCGAGGAGTCCTCTTTTTTTGCTCCTGAAGTTGATTCGAGACTTGTGGAGGAGTTCGTTGAGGGCTTCGGGGGGATGAGTCCTGAAGAGGATGTGATCAATTCTCCTTCTCACTACACCTCTCATCCTTCTGGGGTTGAGTGCATCACGGTTACTGAACACATGGACTTCCTGACGGGGTCAGTCTTTAAGTACCTGTGGAGAAAGGACGAAAAGCACCCAACTCCCCTTGTGGACCTTCGAAAGGCCCGCTGGTACTTGGATCGACTCATCGCAAGGGAGGAAGCTCGTGCTGGACTGGAGTAATGAAGAGTGGGCCCCTATCCCTATTCAAGGCTTCGCCGGCTATGAGGTTTCCTCCTTGGGGAATGTGCGTAGTTGGAAAAACGCTAGGTGGGGGCGAGCCCCTTTTCCTCAGGCGTTGAAGCAGAGCAATAAGGGCAAGTACGGCTACAAGCAAGTAAACCTTGGTAACGGGTCAGGTGGCTACGAGTCCTTTGAGGTCCAGCAACTAGTAGCTCTCAGCTTTCACGGGCCTAAACCCTCTTCTGTGCATCAGGTGGCTCACGGGGACGGAAACCCCGCCAACAACCACAAGGACAACCTTCGGTGGGCTACAGCCAAGGAGAACGCTTCAGATAAGTACCTCCATGGGACTGTTCCCAGGGGAGAGAGCACACATAATTCCAAGCTGACCGAAGATGACGTGCGTGAGATTAGAGGTCTTCTTGGCTGTATTCCCCAGTCTCAGATTGCTAAGAGATTCAACATCTCTGAGTCAGGTGTTACCTACATCAAACAAGGCAAGATTTGGGGCCATGTCCAATGACGATCTACCAAGCCTGGTTTGTCGATGCCCACGAAAGCATCTGTGAACTGAACGTTGGCTCCATGCAGCTTGGAGATCACGTCTTCGATTTCGATTTTGATAGTGCCAGCACTGTCATCGAAGAAGCTCTTGAGTCTCTGCCGGCTGGCAAGGCTCTTGTTATCAAGGAGGTCCGCGGTTGAAGACCATTGCGTTCATCTCAGATCTCCAAATGCCTTTCCATGACAGGAAGTCTTGGAAGGCGGTCCTGAACTTCATCAAGGACCAGCAGCCGGATGAGGTCGTGAACATTGGGGATGTCACGGACTATCCCCAGCCCTCCCGCTGGACCGAGGGCACCAAGGCAGAGTTCGAGGGCGGGGCCCTCAAGGACGCTGAGTACACCCGTCGTTACTACTGTGCGGCTCTCCGAGCCGTCTACGACGGGCCCTCTTCCCTGATCAAGTCGAACCATGGCCTTCGGCCGGCACAGTACTTCGCCAAGAAGGCACCTGCCCTCCTGGACGACGATCACCCCAACCCGTTTACCGAGGACAAGCTTCTCCGGCTGGACGAATGGGGAATCGACTTCCATGAGGACTTCTACGACTTTGCGCCTGGGTGGACTGCCACTCATGGACATCTCGGTTTCAGTCTGAGCCGGTATGCCGGTGGCACGGCTATTGGTGCGGCTCGAAAGATCGGGAAGTCCGTGGTGTGTGGACACACCCACAAGGCGGGACTCATCTCTGAGTCCCGCGGTTACAAGGGCAAGGTTGAGACCATCACTGGTCTTGAAATCGGAAACCTGATGGAAATGAACCAGGCTGCCTATCTGAAGTACGGAGCTGCCAACTGGCAGCAGGCATTCGGGATTGTGAGGGTGGACGGCAAGAAGGTCTTCCCAGAACTGGTCATGATCGATGGTCATGAGTTCTCTGTGAATGGGGTGAAGTATGGCGCTTGATACGGGTGGTTGGGGTGTCACCTCTGATTACGCACGTCCCGGAACGCTCTGCCTGGAAGTGGACGAGGGTGGATGGATCGTTGTTCACAACGAGAATCCTCTCACGGTAAACCAGTTGCGTGCTCTCTCGAATGTTCTCAACAAGGCAGCCGCTGAACTGGCTGCGGATCTGCTGGAGGAAAGCTGATGACCACACGAATTTTTACCTCTGAAGAGCTTGAGGGGATTGGGGTTCCCTTCGAGTGTGATGGCTCTGAGGGGACTGCTGAAGAGCTTCACCGTGAGCTGTGGGACACCACCCGATGGGCTCATGTCTATGAGTTCGTCTTCCGAGCCCCTGACGACGGAAAGGCGTACGCGGTCTATTACCGCGTGGGAGCTACGGAGATGCAGGACCAGGATCTCTGGAACTGGGAGGACAGCATCGAGGCCGTTGAGGTTGAAGAGGTCCGGGTGGTGTCCACTGAATGGAAGCCTGTGAAGGAGAGCAAGTGACTGCCCGAGAATGTTGGGAGTGTGGAGATCCACTAAGTCCTTTCGATGAGGATCTCTGTGAGTGGTGTGAGCCCGATGACGATGAAGAGGAGGACGAGTGACGGAAGAGCAGTTCGACTGGGAGCCTCTGATTGAGATTGCAGGCAAGGTTGCCTGGGAGATCGCAGAGAAGTGGTCGGTAGTTGAGGCCGATGATGTGAAGCAGGAGATTCTTGAGCACCTGCTTCGGGAGCGGAATACCATTGCTCCCCATGTCAATGATGAGGAGTTCCTCCGGAAGGTCTGCTGGACAGCCGGCAAGCGGTATGCCTCGAAGGAGCGCAATCACTATGACTTGATGGACGATCAGTATTTCTACACTCCTGAAGAGGTCCGGATTGCTCTGAAGTCCTTCATCTACTCGGATGAGGAGATTGGGCAGGTCATTGGGAAGAAGGATGACCTGACCCGTGCTCGGATCTCAGACAACATTGTGTCTGCCCGTACTGATGCCTCCAAGGCTATTTCCAAGCTTTCCAAGGGTTATCAGGAGGCCGTACAGAGGGTGTTCATCTACGGCCTCCCTCCGAAGGACGAGAACGAGCGTAGGGCGGCTTACAGGGCCGTTGACTCCCTGACTCAGATCATGAACCGGAACATCCGGACAGGGCGGTAACTGAAATGACAGACTTTAAGAATGAGACTTCGGCCGTAGTATTTTCCAGGACTTACAGCCGTACAAAACCTGATGGCACACAGGAGTCCTGGGCAGAAACTGTGAACCGTGTAGTAGATGGCAACCTGAAGTTGGTTGCCCCGCGGTACATCGAGGAGGGAGAGCGGGAGGCCCTGATCGAGATGCTTGAGAGCTTCAAGGTGCTGCCTGCTGGTCGGCATCTGAAGTCCTCGGGGGTCAACGACTTTGCCCTTAACAACTGTTGGGCCGCCGGCTGGGACAGCTCGAAGCCTGAGGAGCACTTCACCTTCACCCTCCTTCGTCTTGCGGAGGGTGGGGGAGTGGGCTCGAACTACAGCACCCGGTACCTGGGGGACTTCCCTCCCGTTCAGGTTCCGGTGAACGTCCACATCGTCTGTGACCCTGAGCACCAGGACTACGCAGACATGGTGGAGTCTGGTCTCATCTCAACTGAGTACAGCCACACTTGGGCGGGTGCCTTCCCTGTGGAGGACAGTCGAGAAGGTTGGGCCGCGGCTCTTGGAGACCTGATCCGTACGGCTCATGACCCGAAGACTCGTCACACTCAGAGGGTCTACGACGTTAGCCGGGTTCGCTGCAAGGGCTCTCCGCTGAAAACCTTTGGGGGTACCGCCTCGGGCCCCGAGCCCTTCGCAGAGATGATGGTGGAGGTTGGTCAGATCCTCACCAGTGGGTATTTGGACGGAGCTGACATCTACGAGTACTACCGTCTAACCGGCATTGATGCCATGAGGATTGACCATGCCATCGCTACCGCGATTGTGGCTGGCGGTGTTCGTCGCTCCGCTCGCATGTCCATCATGCGTTGGGATGACACAGACATCTTTGACTTCATCAACATCAAGGCTCAGGGAGGTCACTGGACCACCAACATCTCTGTGGAGGTGGATGAGAAGTTCTTTGAGACACGAGACAAGTACCTCGGTGGTCATGCCTACGATGTCCTTCGGGCTATCTCTGAAGGCATGCTCCGGAATGGTGAGCCTGGAGTATGGAACTCTGCTCTCACCGCGGAAGGGGAGGTGGACGGGACCTTCACCACGAACCCTTGTGGTGAGGCAACTCTGACTCCTTGGGAGCCGTGCAACCTGGGCTCAGTCAACCTGGGTGCCTTCGTTGACTCTGAGGGAGAGGTTGACCGGGACGGACTGTTCAAGGCTCACAGGCTCATTACCCGGTACCTAATTCGGGCCACCTTTGCTGAGGTGGCCGACCCCAAGTCGGCTGAAGCAATTGCCCGTTACCGTCGTATCGGGGTGGGTCATCTTGGGTTCGCTGACTACCTGTACAAGCAGGCCATTCGATACACGGAGGCGGATGAGACCTACAACGTTGCCGTGGATCTCTCTGAGTGGGCCTCAGAGGTTGACGAGGCAGCAGCCGAGTACGCCAACGAACTTCGTATCCCGGTCCCGATCAAGAAGAGGGTGATTGCTCCGACTGGCACGACTTCGAAGCTTGCCGGCGTCTCGGGGGAGGCGGTTCATGCTCCCTTCGCTGACTACTTCATCCGTAGGATTCGGTTCTCTGATCTGGAGCCGGCTGAGATTGCTCAGGTGGAGGAGTACAGGAAGCAGGGCTATCGGGTAGAGCCTTGTCAGTACGCAGCCAACACCACTGTTGTGGAGATCCCTACGAAGGACAGCCTTCTTGATGAGCTGGAGTACCCCGAGTACTTCCAGCACGCTGGGGAACTGACGATCCGGGACATGCTGAACGTTCAGAGGATGTATCAGGAGTACTGGGCAGACCAGGCCGTGAGCTACACGGCCAACATTGATCCTTCGGAGTACACCGCGGAAGAGCTTGCCGGCCTCCTGGCTGAGTACCTGCCTGAACTTAAGGGGACGACTTGCTTCCCTGAGATGTCCATGGCTCAGAGTCCTTACGAGAGGATTTCCAAGGAGGAGTACAGGGTTCGGGCCGAAGAGGTTGGGATCGAGGTCACGGACACTGGCTACGATGAGGTTTGTAGTAGTGGATCTTGTGGGCTGCCGTAACCCCTGTGTGACCCAGACCACTGCACCCTAGGTTGATTCGAGACATAGCATCTGCCACACTGGAACTAGAGAGCAAGGGAGAGGGGCTTCACCGCCCCTCTCCTTCTAGGAGGACTTAATGACTGACTTTGACCCTACGTCTCCGTGGGGCGAGCGCTCGCCCTGGGAGATCGCACAGCCTGACACCAACACCGCCCCGGAGGCGCCTGTGACCAACCAGCCTGCTCCTGTTGCCACTTCCCCGAACCCCTTCAAGATTGGCTTCACTCTCAAGGCGGCGTCTGGTTATGACGCCGAGTGGTTGACGCCGACTGTCTATGGCGCTTCTGCTGAGGAGACCGCGCAGCGAGGCAAGGATCTCCTCGTTGCGATGAAGAACATTGGTCTTATCGAGTTCACCGCTCAGGCTGCTGCGTACACCCGCGGAACCTTCCTCGGAGGAGGTAAGGCCAAGCCGGCTGCTTCGGCTCCTCAGGCTCAGCCGACCTTCCAGAACGGGCAGGTTCAGTACCAGCAGCCAGCACAGGCGCCTCAGGCACCGTTTGGTGCAGCCGCGGGTGGGGACACCTGCACTCACGGTCGCACCCCTCGTGAGGGTACGAACACTAAGGGCCCGTGGGCGGCGCTGTTCTGTAACGAGCGAAACAAGGCAGCTCAGTGTCCGCCGCTGTGGCGGGGTAAGGACGGCACCTACTCCTAATCCCTCTTTTTTGTTGCTTAAGTTGATTCGAGACTGAGTCTTCTGGGGGCCGGTAATCCGGCCGGCCCCCTTTGGTCCTTCATTGGAGTCAGATGAACACAGTGGGCAAGAGTCTGTTAGCTGGAACCGCGGTCCTCCTGATTGGTACAGCAGGAGCAGGCATAGCAACTGGGCTTTCAGAGCCTGATGTTGAGGTACAGGAGGTCTACCTTCCCAGCCCGAAGGTAACCGAGACTCACGAGGTCCCTGTTCCTGGTCCCACGGTCACCAAGAAGGTGACCATCACCAAGACCGTTCGTCCTGAGATTTCGAAGGAAGTCACCCGCTCCAACGAGCGGAATTGGAAGCCGAAGACTAAGGCTCCCGCGGCTCCTTCTGGGAGTGCTCGGAGCATTGCTCGATCCATCTTCGGATCTCAGTTCTCCTGTGCTGATGCTCTGATCTCCAAGGAGTCTGGCTGGAACGCCCAGGCGACCAACCCGAGTTCAGGTGCGTACGGGCTTCCCCAGTCCCTGCCTGGCTCCAAGATGGCGTCAGCTGGAGCGGACTGGAGGACCAACCCGGCTACTCAGCTTCGGTGGATGAAGTCCTACGTGGACTCCAGCTATGGCGGCATCTGTAACGCCTGGCTTCACTCGCAGAACCACAACTGGTATTAGGGGCCCTTGTGGAACTCACTCAGCTTGCTCTTCTGAAGGCAAGCATCGATGACATGTCCCTTTCGGATCTACGCCTTTCCATCCTGGTGGAGATGAGGAACAAACCCGTCTTCTCTCAGGAAGTTTCCGAATACATGCTTCAGTCCTACACCGACAAGCTTGGGGAGCTGTACTACTGATGAACGTTGACGTTCTGGCCACCACATCCATGTGGGATGACATCCCTGAACTGGCATATGGCTACGGCCGTAACGCCGATGAGTTTGAGAACGTGGAGGACGCAGATGCTCTTGCGGCTTTCTCGGGAAGGTTGTGCTATCGCAGCTTCAACCGACCGAACCCCAAGACGGCTGCCAACGCTGACTACCTGAAGAACATCATCGACCAGGGACACTTCAGTGTCCTGGAGCATTCCTCGGTCTCGTTCCTTGTCCGCGGTGTCTCTCGGGCTCTTCTGGCTGAGCTGACTCGTCATCGCCATCTCTCCTTCTCCGTGGTTTCCCAGCGCTACGTTGACTACTCGGAAACCGAGCCTGTCATTCCTCCAGCAGCAGAGGGAACCAGCGCTGAAAGCCATATTCAGCAGGTGTACAACAATTGCCTTGGTGATTACGAGAGCCTTGTAAGGAAGCTGGAGGCAACCGGTCTAAAGCGCAAGCAGGCCCGAGAGGCTGCCAGGGCTGTTCTCCCGAACGCTGCCCCTGTGGATCTCGTCGTTACGGGCAACTTGAGGGCATGGAGGGACGTCCTTGGGAAGCGCCACCACGTGGCCGCGGACAAGGAGATTCAAGTTTTCGCCGGCCTGGTCCTTGGTCACCTCCGAGACATCGCCCCTAACTCTGTCTCCGATATCCCTGACGAGCCCTATGGGAGTTCTAATGCTTGAGATCCTGCCCCTACTCGGACTTGCCTTTCTCGTTTCTTGGATTCTGTCGGGTTACTTCGGGAGTGAGAAGTGACAGTCCTTGGGCTAGGCATTATCGCTTTCCTCTTCGGCTTCTTCGTCCTAGGCCCCCTTATCGATTGGTTCCTAGACCAATGACCTGTCCTGGTCACTGCTGGATATCAACCTGGATCGCAGGCAAGTTCGTTCTGTTCTGCATCAATTGCAAGTTCACGCGGTAAGTCAATTCAACAGGGGAGGTCTTCTTGAAGATCATACGTACCAACGTCAAAGGTCCCATCACAATCAATGTGGTGGAGACCCCGGAAGACCTCCCCGCCTTCCGCGGATTCGTTCTAAGCAACCCCTTTATGGGGTTCGACACGGAGACGACAGGACTGGACTGGTGGAACGCGGGAGACGGCTTCCACTGCCGGCTAGCACAGTTTGGTAACCACGACACTGCATGGGTTATCCCGGTAGAACTGGGAGAGCCCTTTGTAAGGGCCGCCAAGTGGGCTCTGGAGACTGCTAAGCGTCTGGCAGCACAGAACCGCGGGTTTGACATTCACACGGTTGAAGAAGACCTCGGTGTCGATCCCTTCCCCCTGATCAAGAAGACCTGGGACACCAAGATCCTTGCACACCTCGTGGATGGGAGAGCAGTCAAGGAAGGTGGGATCGGCCTCAAGCTCGAAGAGCTGGTTCCCCACTACATCGACGCTGATATGGGCGCGAAGGTCAAGAAGTCCATGACCGAGATTGCCCAGGACATGAACCGTCAGAAGCAAGTTGTTGGATTCAAGGCCAAGAACAAGGACAAGGAAACCCTGGAGTTCCGATTCTCGGATCACCCTGGACTCACCAAGGAGGATTTGAAGGCTCAGGGGCTCTCGTACATCCGGGAGTGGAAGGAGGGCATCCATGGGAAGGTTAACAAGGACAACGTTTGGTCCAAGGTGCCTCTCTTCCACGAGGGCTATCTCCTTTACGCCGGCATGGACCCAATCTTCGCTTTCCGCCTGGTCAACATCCTCTTCCCTCTGATTCCGCGGAGGTCTCTGCATTACGGCCTCATTGGCTGGGAGCACCGGCTTCACTGGGTTACCTACCAGATGGAGAGGACGGGCTACCTCGTTGACGAGGAGTACACCAGGGCCCGTATATCGGAACTGGAGGAGGAAGAGGCTCGTCTTCTGGAGATCATCCAGGGGTATGGGGTGGAATCCCCTGGCTCCAATGAGCAGTTGGTTGAGGCTCTGGAAGGCTTCGGTGTTGTCCTGAAAGACAGGACTGACCCTACAGAAAGGCACCCTGAAGGTCAGTACAAGATGGATGAGGCCATCCTCTCCTCCATTGAGCATCCCTTGACTCAAGCTGTCCTGGACTACAAGTCCGCTTCTAAGAAGCGAACTAACTGGTTCGAGAAGGCATTGAATTACCGGGACAAGAATGGTCGGGTGCACGTAAGCATCAATTCTCTGCACGCCAGGACATCCCGGATGTCAATTACGGGAGCTATTCCGGCTCAGACTCTGCCGGCTGGTACCGGCTATGTCCGTCACTGCTTCTTGGCTGATGACCCTGACTTGGATGAGCATGGCAACGTAGTGGAGGAGTACGTCACTGTCACGGTCGACTTTTCTTCGATGGAGTTGATGTTCCTTGCCGCGGAGTCGGGCGACCGACGAATGCTCAAGGCGTACAACGAAGGGGAAGACCTACACAACATCACCGCGGCTGGTGCCTTCGGGATGATGGGTTGGGATCCGAATGACAAGGACTCCAAGCATCCCAAGCGTAAGGCAGGAAAGGGCACCAACTACACGGTTTGCTTCGGAGGGGGCTGGAATGCTGTCTCCACTCAGTGGGATATTGAAGAGGGAGATGCCAAGAGGGCGGTAAACGGCTTCTGGGAGACCTTTCCTGCTACCAAGGTGCTGTCCAAAAAGTTCATGGATGAAGCTCGTCAGAACGGCTTTATCTATACGGCCACTGGTCGGCGCATCCTCACGGACGAGAAGCGTCCTTACGCCGGCATGAACTACCGCATCCAAGGAACCTGTCGAGACATTATGGCTCGGGCCCTGATCGAGCTGGATAAGGCAGGGTTCACACCCTATATGCGTCTCCCTGTACATGACGAAGTTGTGATGTCTGTCCCAAAGTCAAGGGCAGAAGAGATAGCAGCTCAGGTAGCTCAGATCATGTCGTTTACCTACAAGGGCCTGACCATTCCTGCGGACTATGAGATTGGTGAGCAGTCATGGGGCTCATGCCTCGATAAGGAAGACTCAAAGCACTAGGAGCGCTGATGGACGAGAACTACAAGGACCAGTTCGAGGCTCTGACTGAGGGCCTGAAGTACGAGAAACTCTATGACGCACTTGCTGACCGAGCTGAGCTTGCTCGGGTCGCAGCAATGCATTCCGCGGAGATCTACAAGACAGCTCGTAAGGCCGGCCTGTCCCGGAAGTTGGCAGGAGCCATGGCCAAGGATTACTGGGACTACGAGGTAAAGCCCTCGACCATCTACGTGTACGAGGAGGACGAGTGAACGACAACTTTGAGTTCTGGATTGTCGAGCAGTACGTAGACCTAGGAAATGAAACCTTCTGACATGAGAAGGGTCGCCTCCTTCTTCGAGAAGGAGCTAGTCCGACTGACAGAGCCAATATGAATGTCAAGGCTCATCATGTCGGTTGTCGGGACATCAAGAAGCACGGAGGTCGGTACCGAATCCGTGTCGTCAAGGAAGAGACCTGGTACGACTCTGCGGGGATCTGACGATGTGCCAATGCCGGAATGGTTACGAGTGCCAACATCGGTGCTGGTTTTGTAGTGAGTTCAAAGAGGACGGGTGCGCTGAGTGGTGCCACATCCGTCCATTCGAAGGTGGGGATGGCCAGTGACTGACGCGATGAAGGACTACTACAAGGCCAAGGCTGAAAGGCTTCAGTCTCAGATTGACCGCATCAGAGATGCGTATACCAAAGCAGAGACTGACTACGACTTCAGCGAGCAGGTTTACGCAATCCTAACGGAGGATCAGTGAGCAATGAGCGACTTGACTGGACCCTCTATTTCTTGGGCATCGCTGATGCCGTGGCAGCGCGAGGTGATTGCCTCCGTTGCCGGGTTGGAGCCGTTCTCGTTGGAGCGGACCATCGAATCCGATCGACGGGGTACAACGGCTCATATCCAGGAGGCCCGTCTTGTGGCCGTGGGGAATGCCCACGGTGTCTCTCGGAAGTCCCGTCCGGGACGGGTTATGAGGACTGTATTGAGGTCCACGCAGAAGCCAACGCTCTCCTATACGCGTCCTGGGAGGATTGCCAGGGCTCGACGCTCTACGTGACCCGAAAGCCCTGTAAGGACTGTTCAAAGTTGATTCGAGCCTCAGGCGTTGTAAAGGTCGTCTGGGAAGACGGACTAGGGATACACAAGGTGATTCTCTGATGTTCACAGTTATCGTGACTGGCAGTCGGGATTACAAGAATTGGGAAGCTGTCTGGGGGGAGCTGGATTCCCTATATGAAGAGCACAAGGATCTATTGGTAGTTCACGGAGGCTGCCCCACAGGAGCTGACCATTACGCAGAGGAATGGGTTCGGAGTTGGTACTACCCCCTCAAGGTTGGTCAGCGTGTCTTCTCTGCTGACTGGACACTTCACGGTAAGGCTGCTGGGCCTATCCGGAACAGGGAGATGGCTCAGGCCGGCGCTGATCTCTGCCTGGCCTTCCCTCTCGGGGAGTCCCGCGGTACCTGGAACTGTGTCAACGAGTGCAAGAAGGTCGGAATCCCCGTGAAGGTGGTGCAGTGATGACTGACAGTAAGAAGACCCTGACCTTGACCATTGAGGTCTATTACGAAGGGGACTATTACTCCGCAGACGAGGTTCTAGGGGTAACGGAAGACTGGATTGGTGGAGGCTTCTGCGACCGTGATGACCTCCGCGGTTGGAAAGTTGTTTCCCATTCGGTCGTAGAGGAGGGAATTGAAGATGACATCTAACGAGCTTGACCCGAGCCGGCTGGAGTCGGCTCTCCGGATGTACGTGTCAGAGCTGGACTACGACATCCACAAGGGTATTGAGAACGGCGAGGAAGACGGACTGGACCACTATTCCGAGGAAGTTGACTACTTCCTTCGGTGCTGGGAAACGGCAGTGGAGAGCTGATGGGTAGAGAAGAGGGTCTTCCTGGACGCCAACTGGTTGTCTCCGCGGTGCCAGGGCGAAAGGGCAAGTGGCTCTGCACAGTGAACGGTCCCGTCTTTCATAGCCTGGCCAAGTTCAGGGATGAAGACGCTGTTGAGGAGTTCTTCAAGTGGGTCACTGAGAACGAGGGCAAGACTCTGGAGAGAGGGGTGGATGAGTGATGACCAAGAACCAAGTAGCCGGTAGTGCCGTACTGTCCATCATCCCTATAGGAATGCTGACCCTCGCAATCCTTACGGGATCGGTTGGTGAGTTTCTGGTAGGCACGGGTATCACCGTGGTCGTAGCGTCTATCGTGTTTGTTGGCACTGGGTTTCTGAACGACTGGGGCAGGTGAGGTGAAGTGAGCCAAGAGGAGTGGATCAAGCAGTTCTCCAGCCAAGCCCCTGCCCTTCCTGAGGTTGTTCTGAACCGTGCCCTTGCTCAGTTTGGTGTGAAGATTAAGAAGTAGTTGCTGAGACAGAAGAAGGCCCCTCTCCCCGTCTGGGGGAGAGGGGCTATTTCTATTGCTCCTTGAAGACCGGTGTCAGTCGACTGTGGTCGATCCCTCTGGTTACCTTCCCGCCGGCAGTGCCCTTTCCTGTGGACACCATGACCGCGGACAGGACACTGAGGATAACTTCCCGCTGCCTCTCGATGGAAAGCTTGTCCCAGCCTCCCTTGATGACCTCAAGGCTCGGGGGCTTGGTGGGGCGAGCCAGGGCTACCGCCCTCTCTCCTCTGAGCTGATCAATCTCCCCCTCCAGCTTCTCCCTGCCGAGGATGTAGGAGGTTGTTTTGATCTTGTCTGCCTTCCAGAGCTGGTGAAACTCTGCGAACTCCTTCTCCAGAGCTGCCAGTTCAGCAGCCTTCTCCCACTTGGGGCCGACCTCTTCGGTCTCCTTCTGAGCTGTAGCAGCCATCAGGACATCAGAGACGAGTCCGCGGACAGCGTCCTCGGAGTGTTTCCGGGAGATGGTGATGTTTCCACATCCGCCGGCGTCCTTGGCGCACCTGTACTTCGGGTACTTCCGGGAGGAGTTGGCCGCCACCATGCGCGTCCCACAGACACCACACCGGAGGATGCCCGAGAGGATCGAACGGACCGTGTTGTGCCCAGGACCGACCTTCGTTCTGTTGGCTCCTGGCCCCTCAAGGGTCTTCTTGACAGCCAGCCACTTGTCTACGGTCCACGGGGCCTTCCATGGCCCCTTGACGTAGTTGCCCTCCTCGTCTTTCAGGGGCTCCCCGCGGAACTGTCTGATACCTGCGTTCCTGGGGTTGAGGAGGATGCGTTGGACACTGGAGCGGACGAATGGCTTCCCAGTCCTTCCTACAAAGCCTTGATCCCTCAGCCAGTCCATGACCGTGGTCACGGAGTCCCCTTTGAGAACCTTCTCTGCCATGTCGTCCAGAGCCTTCTTCTCCTTGGGACGGAGAGTCAGCCTGTCATCCTCCCAGCCGAAGGGCCGCGGTCCGCCGGCCATCTCGCCCGCGTAAGCCATGCGTTCCATCTCTCGCTTCAAGCGACGAGACATGTCCTCACTGCTCTTGTTGGCCACGCTGACCATGATCCGAGCAGAGAAGCGACCATCACCTGTGGTCAGGTCAAAGTTCTGGCCAGACAGGGTATGGAAGACCAGTCCACTGTTGGGCTTCTCGTAGTGATCAATGAGCCGCTCAAGGTCTTTGGGCTGCCTGAAGAGCCTGTCAATGTCGTAGGCAAGGACCCCTCCCAGAGAGCCCACACCCATGTCCTTGAGCATCTCTTCAAACTTCTTGCGCTTCACGTTACGCTTGAAGGCGCTCAGGTTGTTGTCCTCGTAGAAGACGACAGGCTGACCCGGGAGCAGCCTGTCAGCAAGCTGGATCACATCCTCCTTCTGCTTGAGGACACCCTTCCTCTCCCTCTCCTTGGCCTCCTCTGGTGTCAAGGCCCCGATCTTGACTAGGTTCTTGATCTCTGCCAGGTCGGCATCTGACATACGCAGGTAGCCGGCCAACGGCCGTGTGTCCCCCATGACTTCCCTCCCGATGTGGTTGCACGCGAGGCGTGCTAAGGGCATCATAGAGGTAGATGGTGCTTCTCGCGTTCGTTCCCTTGGGAGTACGCCTGGGACCACGCGGCAGGGCTGCTCCTGGTCACCGAGGCGGGCGGCACGCAGGCCACGCTCTCCGGCGCCCCGTTCCGCATCACCGGCGGCAACGCCCTGCCGTTCACGGCGGCCCGCGACGAGGCGACCGCCGAACGCGTCCTTCAGGCACTGCGCGACGGCGCCTGACCGCCCCGCTCACGCCGCGCCGCTGCCACGCCCGAACACGCACTGCAGTCGGGCGATCACAGTCGGCCCCCGCTCTCCGCGACGCCCGCAGCGAGCGCCGACCGTACGTCCCGTACCAGCTCAGCGGCCCGCTCCACCGCCGCCGCGTCCAGCCCTCGCAGCGCCGAGTCGATCCGTCCGGCGAAGCCCACCGGCGTGTCCGGCAGGGTGGCCGCCGCGGCCGACGCACCCTTCTCGTTGAGGCACCAGGTGCGGTGGTGGGCGTGGAGGGACTGCGCGAGGATGCCGAACGCCCGCGACAGGCACAGGGCGACATGGAGCGTGTCACCGGTGGGGGCCGACTTGCGGGCGGCGTCCACCGAGAAGCCGGCTTCCCACGCGGCTTCGACGAGCGCGGTGCGCAGCGGCTCCGGATAGGTACGAGTTTCCCGCTGAAGCGCAGTCAACTCGCCTCGGGGATCAGCGAGTACGCGGCCGAGCGCGACCTCTCCGGGATACGCGGGCGACCAGAACCCGAGCGGATGTCCCGGCTGCATGCCCACTTCGTAGCGTCCCTCGCGGCAGTCCGCCCAGACCGCCTCGACCCGGTCCAGATCGCGCAGGATCCAGTCCACCGGGACGCCGTCCACCCGCAGCCACGCCCCGCCGTCGACCCACGGACCCCAGCCGCCGGGACCCGCGACCTCGGCCGGAGAGCCCTGTACTTCGGACGCCAGCGCGGTCAGCGCGGCCAGGTCGGGGGTACCCCGGTAGTACAGGCCCAGATCCCAGTCGGAGTCCGGGCGGTGGGTGCCACGGGCCCGGCTGCCGCCCAGGACGACGGCCCGGATGCCGGGCAGCGCGCCGAGGCGGGAGGCCATGTCCGCGATACGGGCGGGAACGCGTGCGTCGGGGCTTGCGGGCGCGGGCCGGGAGTTCGGTGTATTCATCGGGAGGCGAACCTACCCGCGACCGCACTGTCGGTGCCTCGGAATATCCTGGGTGTCCTGGCCGTCGGCTGACGAAGGAGTCCGAAGGTGCCGTCGATGCTTGATGCTGTCATCGTGGGGGCGGGGCCCAACGGACTGACCGCCGCGGCCGAACTGGCCCGCCGCGGCTTCGCCGTAGAGGTCTTCGAGGCGGGCGACACCGTCGGAGGCGGTGCCCGTACCGAAGAGCTCACCCTCCCCGGCTTCCGCCACGACCCCTGTTCCGCCGTCCACCCGCTGGGCATCGGCTCGCCCGCGTTCGCCAGCATGCCGCTCGAACGGCACGGCCTGGAGTGGCTCCAGCCCGAGCTGGCGCTCGCCCACCCGTTCCCGGACGGATCGGCCGCCGTGCTCACCGGTTCGGTGGGGGAGAGCGCCATGTCGCTCGGTGCCGAGGACGCCGGGGCGTACCGCAGGCTCGTCGCCCCGTTCATCGGCCACTGGGACACCCTCGCCGAGGACTTTCTCCGCACCCCGTGGGACGGGCTGCCCCGCGACCCGTACCGCTGGGTGCGCTTCGGACTCGACGCGCTCCAGCCCGCGACGCTGCTCTCCCGCCGCTTCCGCGGTGCGAAGGCGCGCGGTCTGTTCGCCGGGCTCGGCGCCCATGCCATAGCGCCCGTGAGCGGCCTGGGCACCGGCGGGGTCGCCCTGCTCTTCGCCCTCGCCGCGCACGCGAACGGCTGGCCGGTGCCGCGCGGCGGATCGCAGGCCATCTCCGACGCCCTCGCCTCGTACATACGCGAACAGGGTGGCACGATCCGTACCGGTACGGAGGTCAAGCGCCTCGACGAACTCCCGCCCGCCCGCGCCTATGTCTTCGACACCTCGCCGACGGCCCTCGCGCGCATCGCGGGGCTGGGCCACGCGTACCGCGGCTATCGGTACGGGGCGTCCTGCTTCAAGATCGATTACGCGCTCTCGGGCCCCGTCCCCTGGACCGCGAAGGAGGCCCGCAGGGCTGGAACGGTCCACGTCGGCCCCACGGCTCGCGAGATCGACGCCGCGCTGAGCGCCGCGGTGGCGGGCCGCGACCCGAGCGTGCCGTTCCTGATCACCGCCCAGCCCAGCCTGATCGATCCGTCGCGCGCACCCGAGGGCCGGCACGTCTTCTGGGCGTACGGACACGTCCCGGCGGGCTGGGAGGGCGACGCCACCGACGTCATCGAACGGCAGCTGGAGCGCTTCGCGCCCGGCTTCCGTGATCTGGTGCTCGCCCGAGCGGTCGCCGGGCCGCCCCAACTCGCGGCGCGCAACGCCAATTACGTCGGCGGCGACATCGCGTGTGGCGCGTTCTCCGGCCTCCAGACGGTGATCCGGCCCAAGCTCGCGCGCGTGCCGTACGCGACGGCGCATCCGGCGGTGTTCCTGTGCTCCTCGGCCACCCCGCCCGGACCTGGCGTGCACGGCATGTCCGGCCACCACGCGGCGAAGGCGGTCTGGCGGCGGCTGCGGGCGGCCTGAGCGGCGCGGCTCGTCGGGAGCGCGCAGGGCACGGCCCAAAGCCCCACGGCGCCTCCGGGGTGCCACGGGCAGTCCCGCCGACGGTGACACGGCATCATGGGCCGCATGCGCACACCCGAGTCCGTCACCGTCACCCTGGTACGCGGAGACATCACCCAGCAGTCCGCCGATGTCATCGTCAACGCGGCGAACTCCTCGCTGCTCGGCGGCGGCGGGGTCGACGGAGCGATCCACCGGCGCGGCGGCCCGGAGATCCTCGCCGCCTGCCGGGAGCTGCGCGCCTCGCAGTACGGAAAGGGCCTGCGCACCGGCCAGGCCGTCGCCACGACCGCCGGAAGGCTCGACGCCCGATGGGTGGTCCACACCGTGGGCCCGGTGTACGGGACTTCCGGCAGTGATCCGTCCCTGCTGGCGTCCTGCTACATCGAGTCCCTGCGCGTCGCCGACGAGCTCGGTGCGAAGACCGTCGCCTTCCCGGCCATTTCGGCCGGTGCGTACGGGTGGCCGCTGGAGGATGCCGCGCGTATCGCCGTGGCGGCGGTGCGGGCGGCTCACACAGCCGTCGAGGAAGTCAGGTTCGTCCTCTTCGACGACCGGACCTACGAGGCGTTCGTCGCGCAGGCCGGCTGACGTGTATACGCAGCTGAAGCAATTGCTCGGCCCGAGTCCCCGAACCCGAGGTAGCCGGTGCACCGGCGCCCTGGGCGTATCCGACCGCCGCGGTGCGATGGGCCTCCGGCCTCGGTCAACGGCCGTGCGACTCCCGGCTGTCGGTGTCACCAGCCGCCGTGGTGACCGGTGCCGCCTGCGCCGCCCTCGGACCAGCTGCCCGCGTCCAGGCCGTGGCCGAGGCCGTGGCCGCCGGTGGTGAGGTCGGCGTAGAGGTCACTGAGCTCGCCGAGGAGTTGGCGGGTGAGGACGTCGGCGCCGGTGGTCAGTGCCGCGGCGAGTTCCTCGTCGGCGACCGGGGCCGCTCCGGCGGTTGCGGGGGCGAGACGGTCGGTTGCGGCGAGGGCGGCCATACGGCGGCGGTCGGTGATGCCACGCAGTCCTGGATAGGCCGCAGGGGCGAGGCGCGCGGCCTGGACGAGCACGGCGAGAGTGAGGTCGCGGTCGGCGGTGGACCTTGCGGACCCGGAGCGGACCACGCTGTCGAGGCGGGTCAGCAGCGCCCGGCGCCGCGGCAGGTCCACGGAGAGAATGTCGTGGCGGGTACTGCCGCTGGAGTCGCGCCACCGACGGACCCGGACCGCTTTCTGGTCCTGCAGCCGGGAGAGGTACTCGACGGTCAGGGAGCGCGGTGTCCGGCGCAGCCAGTCCTCGATGCCGGGCGGGGGAGCAGCCGCGCCGAGTGTGTGCAGGACATTGCTCAGGCGGCGGTCCTCGACGGGCCGGGAGTCCACCACCTCGATCCGCCGACGGCCGACGGCGATCCGTCCGGCCAGGCCCAGATCCGCCAACTCCGAGGCCCGCAGGGCGAACCCGAGCCGGTCCTCGCCCCGTATCCGTATGCGCCGCCTGCCCGGCACTATCGCGAGCAGGAGCAGCTCATCCCCCGTCGTCATACGTGCCAGGGTAGGCGCGGCCGTCCGCGGAGGGGAGAACTCCGCGGACCCACCGCGCCGGCTTCCGCAACCGGCCTCACCCTGCGGTCTCCAAGCCCGGGCACGGCAAGGATTCCCAGCGTGCCGGCTGTAGTGGAGCGCCCATTTCTGGGAGGTCGAGCCCCTCCGGGCTCCTCCGGGTCCGGCGAGACGTCTCAGTCCGCCGAACGGCCGGACACCCCGGCACTCGCGTATACGCGGCTCGCGAACTCGGCGATCTGTTCGTCGCTCAGATTCTTCGCAAGATTCGCCTCCGTGATCATGCCGACCAGACGGTGGCCGCCCTGGACGTCGATCACCGGCAGCCGCTTGATCTGGTGCTCCTCCATGGTCGTCAGGACATCGCCGGCGTCCGCTTCGGCATCGATCCAGTGCACCTTTGCCTTGAGCGATCCGGCCTGCACGGTTGCCGGGTCGATGCCCTCGGCACAGCACTTGACGACGATGTCACGGTCGGTGATCAAGCCTGTGAGCTTGTTGTTGTCGCCGCAGATGGGCAGGCAACCGACGTTCAGATCGCGCATCATCTTCGCCACGTCGAACAGCGACTGGTGTGCACCGACGCACTGCACGCCAGCGGACATGATGTCTCGCGCTCGCAGCTTCTCAGTCATGATTTCCTCCCGTTCCGACAGCGTTGCCTCCTGCGTCATCGATCACAACACGAATGGCTCAACACCGCTTCTCGGAAGCGTCGGCGATACAGGGATCCCGAGCGTCGCGCCCGGCCGGATCGGACCCGGGCGGCCGAGGCGGACATCGGGAAGCGGGCCGGCACGGGGCATGACCGGCGCCACGGCGGGAGACGGTCCGGGTGTGGCCGGGCCGCCGCGAGCCGGTTCCTCCTGTCGCCGCGTCGAGCAGGTGGGCCGGGAAGCACGCGGGATGCGTGCTCCGAGATGGCTCCCGTGATGGTCACCGGGCAGGCCGACGCTGCGAGCGGCGGCCGGACGGTACGCCCGTGCTCACTTCTGCGTTGCTGTTGCGATGAAACCGCAGGCCCTGGCTCTGATGCGGTGAGTTGTCGTACCACTCGACCGTGGTGAGGGCCTTGTCGGTGCTGTCGCCTCCTCGGACGGGGCTCCCGGGGCTTACGCCCCAGGAGCCGGTGCGGGTTGCCATTGCGGCTGCCGGTCCGCGAGGTCCGGCAGCCTGCCGCACGGTGTCGCCGGCGAGGGGGCGGTTGCCCAGGAATCGGCGGCCTCCTTGACGGAGTCGAGCACGTCCTCGCCGTAGAGATCCTGCAGCCAGTTGGTCTGGTAGATCGTGTCGAGGTAGCGCTCGCCGGGGTCCGGGCTGATGGCCACTGCGGTGAGTTCGCGCGCGTCATGCCGGGCCAACCAGTCCGTTGCTCCGCTGATCACCGTGCCGGTGGAGCCGCCGAACAGGAATCCGCGACTGGCCAGGCGATGGCAGGCGCGTATGGTGTCCGCCTCCTCGACCCGAATGACCTCGTCGACATAGGACTCGTCGAGCAGCGGCGGGCGCATGCTCATGCCCAGACCGGGAATCATCCGGCGGCCCGGCGAACCGCCGAAGGACACCGAGCCGACGCTGTCCACCGCGATGATCCGCACCGGCCGGTGCCATCCCCGGAAGTAGCGCGCACAGCCCATCAGGGTCCCGGTGGTGCCGGCTCCGACGAACAGCACGTCCAGCCGCGGGAACTGACGGGCGATCTCCGGCGCGGTCGTTCGGTAGTGGGCCTTCCAGTTGTTCGGATTGGTGTACTGGCTGAGCCACACATACCGCTCGTCGGAGGCGCACAGCGCGCGGACGTACTCGAGCCGCGCGCCGAGAAAGCCGCCGTCGGCCCCCTGTTCGGCGATCACGTGCACCTGGCTGCCCAATGCCTCCATCATCATTCTGTTCGACAGATTGCCGCGGGAGTCCGTCACACACAGGAACCGGTAGCCCTTGCTCGCCGCGACCACGCTCAGCGCCACGCCGAGGTTTCCGGACGAGGACTCGACCAGGATCGATTCCGGAGTCAGAATTCCATCCCGCTCAGCGGCCTCCACCATCTCGGTCGCGGCCTTCAACTTGATCGAGCCGGCGAAGTTGAAGCCCTCGCACTTCAGGAAGAGCGAGTGCCCGAGGAACGACCGGAGGTCGACATAGAGATCCTCTACGTTGAAGGCGTAGGGAGCGGAAATGACAGGCACGATGTTCTCCTCTGTCTGGAGCAGAGCACTTCCGGAACGTCCATCCGGCCGTGTGCGGGCTCCTCGCTTGTGCGGGCGAGACCCCGCGTCCCACCGGTCGGATCGGGGCCCTGCGTCACCGGCCGCTGTCTCGTGCGTCAGGACATGCTGCGACGTGACCGGTGGTCTCTCCTGGGATCAGTCCTGAAGGAGCCTTCTCGGCTCTCGGCCGGCTCATCCGTACCGGCTCAGTTCGTGGAAGAAGTCGTCGACGACGTGCAACTCTCCGGAGCGGGCCACTTCGGTGTACACGTACTTGCCCACCGCGAGGTCGAGCACCCCGAGGCCGAAGGGCGAGAACACCACTGGCCGGTCCGTCGGCACCGTCACCCGCCCGGCCATCACGTCGTCCAACGTGCCGTGCAGGAAGTCCCGGTTGCCCGTGAGCTGCTCGGCCAGGTGCGGCGACGTGTCGGCCTTGAGACAGTGCTCGACGTCATCGACGATGTTGGTCGAGGCGAGCAGGATCTCCGGCGCGAGGTCGCGCAGCGACACATGCAGCACCAGCGGATTGTGTGCGAACCATGACAGGTCACTGACGTGCGGTTGACCGGCGACCGTGGCGAAGACGACCAGGTCGCTGTTTCGGATCAACTGCTCGGCGCTGTCGTGCACGGTGATTCGTCCGGTGGTGTCCGACTGCTCCAGGTAGCACCGGAAGCCTGCCGCGCTGTCGGCGGACAGGTCGTGCACGCCGATCTCGTCGAACGACCAGCCGGTGTTGACCAGGAAGGTGTGGATGTAGCGGGCGATCAAGCCCACCCCGAAGAACCCGACGCGCGCCGGTCGCGGCCGGTCGCGGCTGAGCCAGTCGGCCGCCGACGCCGCCGACGCGGCCGTCCGGGTGGCGCTGATGATCGAACTCTCCAGACAGGCGAACGGGTAGCCGGTGTCATGGTCGTTGAGGATCAGCACGGCCGATGCCCTTGGGATGCCGGCCGTCACGTTCTTCGGGAAGCTGGAGATCCACTTCAGGCCGTCCACCCGTGTCTCCCCGCCGATCGATGCGGGCAGCGCGATGATCCGGGAGGACGGGCGGTCGGGGAACCGCAGGAAGTACGACGGCGGGTTCACCGAATCACCGGCGCCGTGCGCCCGGTAGGTGGCCTCGACCAACTCCGTGATCCGCTTCTCGCATCCGTGCAGCGTGCGCCGGACCTGGGCACCGGAGATCACCGCGAACGGTGGCACGGTGACCGGTGCGACTCTTGCGGACTCTCTCGCGGTGGAATCGACGACGGTCATTGCGCGGTCACCTCTACGGTCGGCGAGCAGTCGGCCAGACGCACCGGTTCGGCCATGGCGACGAGCACCTCGCGCGGTCCCTCGAAGGGCTCCCTGCTGTGCGCGGTGCGGACGTTGTCGACGAGCATCAGGTCGCCGGCCTGCCACGGTTCGCGTACGGTGTTCGCCTCGTAGACGCTGTTGAGCAGCTGCACGACGTCCTCGCCGATCGGGTCGCCGTTGCCGAAGCGGGTGTTGAACGGCAGCCCGTCGGCGCCGTAGACGTCCACCAGGTACTCGTGCACCTCGGGGGCCATCGTCCACTCGTTGAGGAACGCGATCTGGTTGAACCAACAGCGTCGGCCGGTGACCGGGTGGCGCACCACGGCGCTGCGGCGCTGTCTGGTGCGCAGTCCACCGTCGGGCTGCCACTCGAACGTGATCGCGTTGGCGCGGCAGTAGCGCTCGACGGCGACCCGGTCCTCGGTGCCGAAGGCCTCGGCGACGGACGCGCCGATCTCGTCGTTGTAGCTGCGGGTGAGCAGCCAGCCCTCGCGTTCGAACCGTTCGGTCAACTCGGTGGGGAGCGCGTCGAGCACGGTCGGTGAGTCGGCCACCGCGGTCGCCCCGCCGTCGGTGGGCGCGCTGAGACAGGCGAACATCATCAGGCCGGGGAACTCAAGGGTGTAGCTCAGTTCGTGGTGCATGCACATCGGCTGGTTCGGCGGCCACTTCGTCGAGGAGTACACCCCGTCGGAGTAGGTCTGCCGGGGCGCGAAGGCCTCCTGCTCGGTCATCAGACCGGTGGCCAGCTCTGAGAAGACGGCTCCGGTCTCGGCCGCGTCACGCAGGCCGAGGCCGCGGACCAGGACCGAACCGTGCTCGGCGACGACCGCGCGCAGCGTGTCCCGGTGCTCGGCCGCCCAGGTCGGCGCGGAGCCGGTGGCCTCGACTCGCAGCCGTGGGGGTCTGCCGGATTCCAGTTCCACGTCGACCAGCGACGCCGTGGATGTGAACGACATTTCTATCTCCTTTCAGTTGACACTCAGGAAGAAGCGAACAATTCGGCGGCGTGCAGCACGGCCTTTGCCGCCTCGGCCGGACGGGTACGCAGGAAGTAGTGGCCGCCGTCGGCGAGCTCGTGCAGGTCGACCTGCCCGGCCAGAAGCTGCCAGTCGCGGTACCGGCGCGGGTACTCCGCCGTGCTCGGGTCGTCCGCGGCAACGACCACGGTGACCGGCGCGGAGAGCCTCTGCGCAGGCGGGCGCTCCAGGGCGTCGGCGAAGTAGTCGTGTGCGGACACGCAGTCGTGCCGGTAGGCGGCGCCGACGTGCTCGGCGTGCTGCGCACCCAGCTCACCGAGCGCGGTGTAGCTGCCGTCCGTGCTCAGGTTCGCGGCGATCTCGGCGTTGCTCCGCCCGGTCAGCTCGGTGATGGTGGCGCGCCGGGCGTCGGCGTCACCGAGCAGTTGCGCGCCGAGGAACACCCGTTGGACGTCCACCCCGCGCTCCTGCAGCTTTCTGGCCGTCTCCACGGCCAACGCGGTGCCCGAGGAGTGGCCCCACAGCAGGACCCTGGTCAGGCCACGTCCGGTGATCTCGTCGACGACCTGCTCGACCACCTGTGTCATCGGCGCGAGCGGCTCGCCCTCGGTGCCCACGTCGTGACCGGGCAGCTCGACGGCGTAGACCGCCGGTCCACCTTCCGGCAGCGCCCTGGCCATCGGCTGGAAGTTCACCGCGTTGCCACCGGCGTAGGGGAAGCACACCAGGGCTGTCGTCTGCGCACCGACCGATTCCGACAGCGGCTGAAGCAGCCCGGCATGCGGCTCGGACCTGCCGTCGACCAGCCCGGCCAGATCGGCGAGGACCGGGTGACGGGTGACGTCCTTGAGGGACACCGCACGGTCCAGGACGATGGCCAGCTTCACTGCCGACAGCGACGTGCCGCCCCGGTCGAAGAAGTGGTCCCGCCGTCCGATCTGGTTCTGCGGGATGCCGAGCACCTTCGCCCATGCGGCCGCCAGCTGCTGTTCCGTCGGCGTATCCGGCGCGCGGTAGTCGTCCCGGACGACGTCGAGTTCCCCGGCGAGTGCCTGCAGTGTCCTTCTGTCGATCTTGCTGTTGGCCGTCAGTGGCAGAGCCTCCCGCCAGTGGAAGGCCGACGGGACCATGTACGGGGGCAGCGACCCACCGAGCCGGTCCAGCAGGACGTCGATCTCGAGCGGCCGCCGACCGGAGTAGAAGGCCACCAGGCGCTTGCTGAGGTCGGCTCGTTCGGCGACCACGACCGCACCGTCACGAACACCGGGCACCTGCAACAGGGTGTTCTCGATCTCGCCGATCTCGATCCGGAAGCCACGGATCTTCACCTGGGTATCGCGGCGGCCGAGGAACTCCAGCTTGCCCTCGGGCGTCCAGCGGCCGTAGTCGCCGCCCCGGTAGAGCCGGGCGCCCTCATGGTGCGGATCGGCCAGGTAGGCCTGCCGGGTGCGCTCGGGGTCGTTGACGTATCCGCGGCCGACGCAGACGCCGGAGAAGACGATCAGTCCGGGGGCGCCGAGCGGCACCGGGGTCAGGTGCTCGTCGACGACGTAGACGTGCACGTTGTTGACCGCGGGACCCAGCAGGACCCGGTCCCCGTCGGGCACGCGGTCCATGACCTCGTGGTTGGTGTCGTCCGAGGTCTCGGTCAGCCCGTAGGCGTTGACCAGCTTGATACCGGGCTGGGCGGCGAACCAGCGCTGCACGAGCTCCTTCTTCAGCGCCTCGCCGGTGACCGACACGCACCGCAGGTCCGGCAGTTCGCGGGGGTGCTGCTTCAGCCAGGACACGACCACGTCCAAGTAGGAGGGTACGACCTGGAGGACGGCGACCCGGCCGCCGACGATCTTGTCGACGAACCGCTGGACGTTCAGGATCACCTCCTGCTCCACCAGCAGAGTCCGCCCCCCGACCAGGAGCCCGGACACCAGTTGCCACAGCGAGATGTCGAAGCACTGGGGTGCGGTCTGGGCGACCACCTGTCCCTCGCCGATCTCCAGGTCGTCGATCTTGGCGTAGAGGTGGTTCAGCATGCCCGCGTGCTCGCACATCGCGCCCTTGGGCTCACCTGTGGAGCCGGAGGTGAAGTAGATGTAGGCGAGCTGGTCCGGTGCGACGTGGAGACCCAGATCATCGTCGGCGTGGTCTTCCTCGTAGGCTGCGCCGACGAAGAGCTTCCGGACCCCGGACAGCGAGTCGAGGGCCTGGTCGAGCGTGGCGGTGCTGCCGGGTTCGGTCAGCACGAGCCCGCATGCGGCACGGGAGAGCATGGTCGCGAGGCGCTCGGCCGGGAAATGCGGCTCGATGGGCAGGTACACGCCGCCGGCCTTGAAGACCGCGAGGACGGCGGCCATCCAGTCCAGGTTGCGTTCGGTCACCACCGCGACGACACCCTCGGGGTGCAGCCCCCGCGCCAGCAGGGCTCGTCCCACCCGGTTGGCGCGCGCGTTGAGTTCTCGATACGTCAGTTGCTGCTCCCCGTGCACCGCGGCGACGGCGTCCGGGTGTGCCGCCACCCGCTGCTCGAACAGATCGTGGAACCGGTGGTCCGGCAGTTCCCGGCGTGGACCGGCGAGCTCTTCGAGCTGGAAGTGGAGTTCCTCGGCTGCGAGCAGGCTCTGGCGCCCGTGTCCGGCGTCCGGATCGGCGACGATCAGCGCGAGCGCGGTGAGGTGGTATCCGGCGATCCTGACTGCGCAGTCCTCGTCGAGCGCGTCGGTCCGATACCGCAGCCGCAGCACGAGGTGGCCGTCGCGTTGCGAAAATCCCACCCACAGCATGGTGTCACCGGCGACTTCGCCGCCCACACCGTGCGGATCGAACACGGCCTCGATCGACGGTTCGGCCAAGCCCAGTTCGCACCTGAGCTCATCCACCGGGAAGTCCTTGCGCGACAGCAGATCCGACGCGACCCGATGGGTGTCCAGCAGCAGCGTCCGCCACGAGTCGGGCTCGGTCGTCAGTCGGCAGGGCAGCGGCCGGCCGCCCTCCACGGTGACGTAACCGGTCACGATCTCGCGCTCGCCGGACAGCGCGGCGAGTACCTTGGCGTGCGCCGCCAGCAGCACCGAGTCGAGCGGCACTGCCAGGTCCTTGGCCAGCCGGTCCAACGCCGCCACGACGTCGTCCGGGATCGGCGCCTCGTGTTGACCGACGCCCTTCACCGGATTGAGCGTCCACCGCGGGATTTCGGTGAATCCACCGGCGACGAGCACAGCGCGCCAGAACTCCCGGTCGGCCTGCGCTTGCATTCCCATCTGGTCGTCCCTCTCCATTCGCCTTCGTCATCGTGCTGTTCAGCGCCGACAAGGGCGGCGCTGCTATCCCTTCCGCGTCAGCGCCTCGGGCTGATGAGGGGCGACGCGCATCTCCGTGGCGGGATTTCCTCCCCAGCGTGCGTGCTCGGGGACCTCCTCGCCTTTCATGAGGAAGGAGTCGGGTGCGAGCACCGCGCCGGTGCCCATCGTCACGCCGTAATGGACATGGGCTCCCACACCGAGGGTGCAGCCGGCGTCGAGGGTGCTGCGATCGGATTTGAAGGTGCCGTCCTCCTGCGAGTGGCACTGGATCTTGCTTCCCGCATTGAGCGTGCAGTCGTTCCCGATGGTGGTGAGCGTCCGCTCCGTCATGTAGCAGCCGTCATCGAAGACCCTGCTGCCGATCCGGACACCCAGCATCCGCCAGATCACGTTCTTGAAAGGGGTGCCGTTGAAGATGTCGAGGTAGTGGTCGGGCACCTTCCAGAGGCGCTCATGCCACCAGAAGTACGGGTCGTAGATGGAGCACACCTGCGGTCGCAGCGCACGGAATGCCGCGATGCCGCGTTCCACCACTACGAAGTAGAGGGCGGTGAACCCGAGGCTGAGCACCAGGAACGCGGCGATCAGCACATGCCCGTAGGAGTCGTACAGCTCGGCGTTCGCCAGGCCGAGCATCGTGAGCACGAAGAAGTGCAGCCACCGCACGAGCAGGAAGAAGACCATCGAGCGGGTGTTGTAGCGGTTCTTCGCGGCGAGGTTGCGGCGCAACTCGTCGCCGGTGCGCAGATGGTCGAACCGGGAATCGCGCTCGACCGACCGGGGAATCTCGAAGCACGGTGAGCCGAGCAGGCCCACCCCCTCGCGCACCTCGCCTTCGAGCGGAACCATTACCTTCGTCGCGAGGAGACAGTTCTTGCCCGTCCTGGCCCCCGAGGGATAGGCGATGTTGTTCCCGAGGAAGTTGTTTGACCCGATCGAGGCCCGGGACACCCGGAAGGACGTGCTCGAATAGTCGGCGTTGATGATGGAGAGCCCGTCGGCGACCATCGTCCCGCTTCCGACCGAGCACAGAAACGGGGTCTCGTGTTGCACTTCCGTGCCGAAGTTCGACCCGGTCTGCTCGACCCGGGACAAGTCGTATCCGATGCCGCGCAAGTAGTGGACGATGTAGGAGCTGTCACCGAACAGCCATGTGAAGAACTTGATGTTGGTCATGCGCCCGATCGCCCGGTGCGCCGAGTAATGAAACCCGTACAGCGGATAGACCTTGTCCGGCTTGACGACCAGGTTCAGCAGGCGCGGAACGGTGAACATCACGGCCAGGCCCACGACGACGAAGCCGAAGAACAGCAGCAGGGAAAGGACCAGCGCGTCGATGTAGAGAGCCGACGATGTGAGGTCCACCGTGCTCCGGCTCAGCCGGTTGTGCAGCGCCGGAACCAGGGTCACCAGCATGTACGCGCCCCCGATAGCCAGCGGCACGTAGAGGAAGAACAACTGAAGCACGGTGATGAGACCGAAGCCGGCCCGGCGCAGCGTGCCGCATGGGGCCGGCCCGATCCTCAGGTAGTCGTGCTCCGTGAGCTGTGCCGGGGACCCGTGCCAGCGCTGACCGCCCGGGACCGCCTGACCGCTGTACAGCGTGGACGTGTGGCCGAGTTGAGCCCCGTCGCCCATCGACGTGTCGATGTCGAGCACGGTCTTCTCGCCGATGTACACGTCCCGGCCGAGGGTGACCCGGCCGGTCTGGATACGGCCGGCGTGCGCCCGGTAACAGAGGAAGAACGAGTCTTTGCGGATCACCGTGCCGGCCCCGACCGTGAGCAGATCGGGGCAGGCCGGAACGTTGCGGGAGAGGATCGTGACCCCTTTGCCGATCCGCGCGCCCAGCGCTCGCAGGTACAGCACGTACAAGGGATTGCCGACGAAGAAGATCATCGGGTTGGCGTGGATCAGCACCTTGACGGTCCAGAAGCGCAGATAGGTCAGACCCCAGACCGGAAACTCGCGCGATTTCCACCGGCCGATGAGGAGCCATTTGGCCGCGATGGGGAAGGTGCACAGAGCGACGAAGCCGATGCTTCCGAAGACGAAGGACCGCAGGTAGATGTCGATCAGACCCGACCCGGCGGAGACCCATGTATAGCCTCGGTCGGCAACAAATCCGGCGCAGAAGGAGTAACCCAGGAAGAGCACGAACTGCAGGGTTCCGCAGAGGGCGTACCGCGCAGTGCCGACCGGGATCACCACCTCGGCCGGCGCCGGGACCGACGACTCGACGGGCGCGGCGTTCGCGAGCCCCGTCGCCAGGCTGCGAATCGTGGGGTGCCGGTAGATGTCCTTCATCGACGCCGAGGGAAGGTCCGCCCGCTTCCTGACGCGTGCGCAGAAGTGAGCCATCACCAATGAATTGGCGCCGAGGTCATCGAAGAAATGGCTGTCGATCGACACCCGTTCGACGCGCATGACGTCAGCCAGCACCTCGGCGAGGTCTTTCTCGATGTCGGTCTCCGGGCTGGTGTACTCGCGTAAATCGATCGCGAATTCATCCGGCCCGGGCGTCAGGACGTCGAGAGATTTCTCCTCCATGGGAGCTCCTTGAGGAACTTTCGGGCGCCGCAGCCATTACGGTCGCCGCCCTGTGCTCGCGCTTTTCGATGGCCGGAGCGAGTGGTCCGGAAATCACGAGGTCGGGATCTGTTGTCCGGATCCAAAACCGCTGCCTCAGTCTTAGCTGTCCACCGTCGGGCTGCCACTCGAGCTCGGTTGCATCGGCGCGGCAGCAGGTCTCGACGGCGCCGAGGCGGTCCTCGCTGCCGGACGCCTGGCGCCTGAACGCCGAGCGCTCGCCGCCCGGTTCACGCCTCGTCCACGAACCTGCCCGGCGGGACGGCGATGAGCTGCGCATTCGTCTCCCGTACTGTATGCGAGTGGTACGTGCCTGATCCGGGAAGAGCTGCGCAGGGGCGCGGGGCGGTGACGAAATCCGGGGCATCGCAGCTGTGAGGAGGCGGAGCGACATGTGCGCGCTTCTCAGTGGTGGCGCGGTGACACGGGTGGCCGCAACCATCTGATGTGACTCGGCCAAGTGAGGTAGGCCCGTCCGGAGGCAGTGACCTCGCGATCGTGAGTGGAGCCGGTGCGGCAGCCCGCGCCCTGACAACGCCCGGTGAAGCGCCGTGCGCCTGCCACCCGGTTGCCGCGGGCGCTGTCGTTCAGCCGTGAGCCGGAGGCGTACCGGTGTACGCTGCACCGCCCGGCGGATGCGACGGTTCCGCCATGACTCGATACAGCCGCCGCGGCCTTGTCCCCGGCGGCCTCGGCCTCCGAGGACGTGGCCTCCTCGATGCGCCGGCCGACGGGGGTGGTGGCCGCTCCGGCGAGGAGGCCATGGGCCGCTGGCAGGACGAGTGCGGCTGCGCCGACGGTCCGCAGGTCGATATCGCCCGGCGGCATGGTCGAGGGCCGGCCCGGTCGAGGAGCGTGCGGACCGAATCCAGCAACGTCCGAGAGAGCCGCTTGGGTGAAGAGCGCTGCGGTGGGTCAGCGCCCGGTCGGCAGCGCCCGAGGCGGGCGACAGGACACTCTCGATCTCGGTCCGCGTCTTCCGCATGTCCGCGACGATCCGGGCCCCGTGCTTTTCGCCGAGTCGTGCCGTCGACACCGAGCAACTGATGGCGTCGGTGGCCGGTGAGTCGTACCGCAGGGCGAAGCCGAAGCCGGCGATGGTGGCCTTTCCCGCCGTCTCGTCCGGGATCTACGGCCGGCCGATGGACGACGGCGCGCGCATCGCCGTCCGTACGGTTCCGGAGCAGGCCGCCCCGCCCGTCGAGGAGGTGCGGTTCGCATGGTTCGCATCGCACGCGCACGCGGAGCATTTGAAGAGGTCCTGGCGGCGCAGGGCTGATGGCCACGCCGCGTCCGCCGAACCATGTGGGTCCCAGACCGCATGGACGGGTCCGGCGAACGCGCGCAACTTCCGCTGCTGCCTGCGCTGTTATCTGTGCGCGTAGGGCAGGAGTGCCATCTCGCGGGCGTTTCTGATCGCCCGGGCGAGCTGTCGCTGCTGCTGTGCGGTGACCCGGGTCACGCGACGACTGCGGATCTTGCCGCGGTCGGAGATGAACTTCCGGAGCAGTTCGGTGTCCTTGTAGTCGATGTAGGTGATCCCGGCCGTGTCCAGCGGGTTGGGGCGGGCCTTCAGGGGCTTGTGGGGATCGTTGCGTCGTGTCATGCGCATTCCTTGGGACGGAGTGGTGCGGAGCGGTGTGCGCCGCGGCGGTCAGGAAACCGGGTCGAGGAGCGAGTCGAAGGGGGCCGGAAGCCGTTTCCACGCCTCGGGCCCCGCGGCGTACTCGACGTCGGTGAGCAGGCAGGAGTCGAGGAGCCGCGCCACCCCGTCGCGGTCGAGGCCGGGGGAGGTGAACACGAGGTGCTGGCAGCAGTCGCCGTGCTCGGGGTGCCAGTCGAGCGAGGCCGCCGCCCGGCGCATCGGATCCACCAGGTCCCAGGCGGCGTCCGGCAGGGAGGCCAGCCACGGGCCCGCGTTCTCTACGCAGAGCGCACCACCGGCGGCGTCCCAGGCAAGCAGGGTGTCGGGGCGGTCGGCGAGCCAGAACCGCCCACGGCTGCGCGCGGCCGCGCAGCACAGGTCTTCCAGCGCCTGGTAGAGCCGTTCGGGGTGGAAGGGCCGGCGGCGGTGCCAGACGAGCGTGGCGACCCCGGCCTCGTCCGCCTCCTGCGGCAGCAGCGCGCAGGCGGGGTGCTGGGCCGCCGCGGCCGATTCCACGTCGAAGCCGGCGAAGGCCGACTCGCCGAGTTCCCCCGAACCGGCGGGCACCTGACGCGCGGTCGGGTGGAGCTGGGTGAGCAGCGCGCGGTCCTCGTCGTCGGCGGCTTCGCTGTCGACAAGAGCGATCACGGGCGCGTACTCCAGCTGCCGCGCCCAGGTGTCGCCCACGGTCCGCCGGTCCGTGGCGGCCGCCGCGAGCCCCGCCTCGGCCAGGTCGTCGCCGTTCCCGAGGTAGGGCAGCACGAGCGCCGGGTCGACGGCGGTCATCACGTTGGTGAGTTCGAGCGCGTGACCGCCGTGCGCAACGACGACCTCGGCCATCGCCCTGGGCTCGACGGAGTCCCACAGCTCGACGATCGCCAGCCCGGCCGGACCGGTGCCGGCCAGCCGCTCCAGCTCGGGTACCAGGTCCTCGCGCAGCGCGCAGCAAGCGCAGTCGTTGACGAGCGGGGCGTCACCGCGGGACAGCTCACCCGACGCGTCCCGCACGACACGCCGCACGGTGCCTTCGGCGGCGGTGGCCAGATCGTGGTGGAGGGCGACGCTGCCGGGGACGGTACGCAGCAGCCGGTCCACGACCTCCTTGCGGGCGTCGGAGTGGAGCCCGCCGACGATCACGACGGGCAACCGGGCCTGGTCCTGCATCAGTTCGCCCCGCGACGGCCGTAGCGGCGCTCGAACCGCTCGACGCGTCCGGCGGTGTCCAGAACGCGCGCGGTACCCGTGTAGAAGGGATGGCTCGCGGAGGAGATTTCGACATCGACGACGGGGTAGGTGTTGCCGTCCTCCCACTCGACCGTCTTGTCGCTGGTCGCGGTGGAACGGGTGAGGAAGGCGGAGCCGGCGGCCTTGTCACGGAAGACGACGGGGCCGTACTCGGGGTGGATTCCGGGCTTCATGGGGGTGTCCTTCTGGATCGGGCGGGAGCGGTCAGCGCTCTTCGCGGAATTCGACGTGCTTGCGGGCGACCGGGTCGTACTTGTGCACAACCATGCGCTCGGGGTCGTTCCGGCGGTTCTTGCGGGTGACGTACGTGTAGCCGGTCCCCGCGGTGGAGCGGAGCTTGACGACCGGGCGTAGTTCGTTGCGTGCCATGGCGCTACTATATGGCAATGATTTCCATTTCCAACAAGCGGTTCGCCGTGGAAAGCGGGTAGGGCCATGTCCGCTCACTGCCAACTCACCGGCGCGCGACCGGAATTCGGCAACAACATCTCCCATTCGCATCGGCGCACCTCGCGCCGCTTCGACCCGAACATCCAGCGCAAGAGGTACTGGCTGCCGAGCGAGGGCCGGAACATCCGGCTGACGCTCAGCGCCAAGGCGATCAAGACCATCGACGCCATCGGGATCGAGGCGGCCGTCGCCCGCATCCGCGCCAGGGGAGTGAAGGTCTGATGGCCAAGAAGAGCAAGATCGTGCAGAACGAGAAGCGCAAGGCGATCGTCGAGCGATATGCCGCCCGACGCGCCGAGTTGAAGGAGATCATCCGCAGACCGTCCACCACGGACACCGGACGCCGCGCCGCCGTGGACGAACTCCGGCGCCAGCCGCGTGACGCCAGCGCGACCCGGGTGCGAAACCGGGACGGTGTGGACGGGCGGCCGCGCGGGCACCTGCGCAAGTTCGGGCTTTCACGGGTGCGGATGCGTGAGCAGGCCCATGCCGGATTCCTTCCCGGAGTCACCAAGTCCTCCTGGTGACAAGGCTGTTCGAGGTAGGTGGCGGTCGGTCGCGGCGTCCGGCAGGAGGAGCGCGGTCGGCCGCCACCCGCGTGAAGGCGTGACATGGCGCAGCTCCGGTGATCGGACGGATCACCGGAGCTGCGTCATGTGTGCCGGGCTGGACGATGCCGTGGCTGCGACCACCGCCCGACCCGGGGTTCTCAGGCCCGCGATACGGGTTCGGCATGCTCGTATTCGCAGGTGTCGTCGATGCCGTAGGTGTCCCACTCGGGGAACGGGTCGACGGACGGGACGACTTCGCCCTCGGTCAGGAGACAGTCCGTCAGGGCCGTGCGCAGGAGATCGGCGTGCAGTCCCGTGCCGATGAACACCAACTCCTGACCCTGGGTGGTGTCCGTGTCGTGCGCACCGGAGGCCTCGAAGCGTGCGACGGAGCCGGCCTGCGACCACAGGTCGGTCACCTTCGGTCGACTGGCCGGCCAGAAGAAGCCCTTGGACCGCAGGATCAGGGTGCGGTGTCGAGTGCGTCGAGGCTGCCGCGGGTCTGGCCGGAGCGCAGCGGCAGGAAGGTCTGCTGACCCGAGGCCACCTGCTGGCCCTCCTTGCTGAGGATGAACCGGAGCAACTCCTCCATGACCGGGTCCAGATGCTTCCCCGGCTGCTTGTTGGCGTTGAAATAGGTGACCCGGCTCAGCGGGTACACAGCCGAGGCGACGTTCTCGTACGTGGGGGCGTACGCCGGGCCGCCGGCGTGGTCGCTGAGCGAGATGACCTTGACCGCCGAGTCGACGTAGGCCATCCCCGTGTATCCGATGGCGTAGGGGTCCTCGGAGACCGCTTTGGAGAGGTTGAAGACGGTCTTCTCCCAGTGCACCGCTGGATCGGCGGGAGTCGTGCCGTCCGCCACCCCCGGACGCCACTCGCCGCGCTTGCCGTCGTGGTCGAGCACCCGCTGGCGAACGAACTCCTCGAAGCCGTTCCACGGCTGGATGCCTACGATGTGGACCGGCTTGTCGGCCCAGTCGCCGGTCGCACCCAGGTCGCCCCAGGTGGTGGCGGCCGCGCCGCCGCGGTTGTGGGTGGTGGACAGCACGGCGTCGAGCTGGTCGAGGGAGAGCTTGTCCACCGGGTTCTTCTTGTTGACCATGAACCCGACCGAGTCCAGGAAGCCGAAGTGCCGGTAACTCCCCCCGGATATGGGGACGCTGAACGGGTCGTATCCGAAGGCGTCGTGGAAGCCCTCGATGTCGGTCGGCTTCAGTTCGCGCGATACAAAGACGCAGTCGAGCTTGCCCTTGATCAGCTCCAGTGCCCCGAGGCTTCCGGCGTACGGCGGGTTCACGCTGATGTGGACCTTGGGGTACTTCTTCTCGAATTCCTTGATCCACTTGTGGGAGAGGTCGGCGAGTACATCCGAGGCGGCGCACTCGTAGTCACCGCGCAGCGAGTTCTTCGGCTTGGCCCGGTACGTTCCCAGGCCGGTGTCGAGCGTCGGCTGGAGGAGTTCGGAAGTGGGGAGGGGGCGGCCGTTCGCCTTGTTGTACTCGTCCTGTTCCGGGGTCTGCGGGGTCACCTTTGTCTGCGGTGCGACGGCCCAAGTCGTCAGGCTGTCGGCGTGGTTGTCGGTGCTGGCGAGACTCGTGACGGTGCCGGCCGCCGCGAGTGCGACGGTGACGGCCAGCGCGGTTGCCGCGCGAGCTGTACGTTTCATCGATGGTCTCCCGGATGTAGGTCCGAAGGGCATCCGGGGAGGAACGCTCCGCACCCGGATGCCTGTCCTGCGATGGCGACCGGAACGCTAGGGCCGGGCACCCGGTGAGGGCCAGAAGGCTGCCGTTAATGCTCATTGATCATCCTTTTGATCATTCTGCTCAGGATCCGTCACCGAGTCGTCGGTCCGCTGGGAATTCGAAGAGACTCTGGCAGCGCGAGGTTGATGTCGAATTTTCGCGAGCCCCCGGATGCCCGGTGGTCGATGCTTGAACCATGCACACCGACACCGAGCGCTGCGTGCGAGCCGTCCGGTCCAAGGACGCCCGCTTCGACGGATGGTTCTTCACAGCGGTCCTGACCACCCGGATCTACTGCCGCCCCAGCTGCCCCGTCGTGCCGCCCAAGGCCGAGAACATGACCTTCTACCCCAGCGCCGCCGCCTGCCAGCAGGCCGGGTTCCGGGCCTGCAAGCGGTGCCGGCCCGACACCAGCCCCGGCTCCCCGGAGTGGAACGCCCGCGCCGACTCCGTCGCCCGTGCGATGCGACTCATCCGGGACGGTGTCGTCGACCGCGAGGGCGTGCCCGGTCTCGCGGCCCGGCTCGGTTACTCCTCCCGGCAGATCGAGCGCCAGCTGCTCGCCGAGCTGGGTGCCGGTCCGCTCGCCCTGGCCCGGGCGCAGCGCGCGCAGACCGCGCGGCTGCTGATCGAGACGACCGGGCTGCCCATGGCCGAGGTCGCGTTCGCCGCCGGGTTCTCCTCGATCCGCACCTTCAACGACACCGTCCGTGAGGTCTTCGCGCTCGCCCCGGGCGAGCTGCGCAGCCGCGCCACCCGGTCCGCGGCGCCATCGCCCACGCCCGGAGTGATAGTGCTGCGGCTGCCGTACCGGGCCCCGCTCAACCCGACGAACCTCTTCGGCCACCTCGCCGCGACCGCGGTCCCGGGCGTCGAGGAGTGGCGCGACGGCGCCTACCGCCGCACACTCACCCTCCGGTACGGGCACGGCATCGTCGCCCTCGCCCCGCACCCCGACTACATCGCCTGCCGGCTCCTCCTCACCGATCCGCGCGACCTCACCCTCGCGATCAGCCGCTGCCGCTGGCTGCTCGACCTGGACGCCGACCCGGTGGCCGTCGACGACCGGTTGCGCGCCGATCCGCTGCTCGCCCCCCTGGTCGACAAGGCGCCCGGCCGACGGGTGCCACGCACCGTCGACGGTGCGGAATTCGCCGTACGGGCCGTGCTCGGGCAGCAGGTCTCGACCGCTGCCGCCCGCACCCACGCGGCCCGTCTGGTCACCGCGCACGGTGTCCCCGTCGACGACCCGGAGGGCGGCCTCACCCATCTCTTCCCGGCCCCCGAGGCCCTCGCCGGTCTCGACCCCGAACAGCTCGCCCTGCCCGGCAGCCGCCGCACCACCCTCACCACCCTCGTCGGCGCACTCGCCGACGGCACGCTGCGACTCGGCACCGACACGGACTGGGAGAAGGCCCGGTCCGAACTGGCCGCTCTGCCCGGCTTCGGCCCCTGGACCGTCGAGGTGATCGCGATGCGGGCGCTCGGCGACCCGGACGCCTTCCTCCCCACCGACCTCGGTATCCGGCGCGCGGCCGAGGAGCTCGGCCTCCCGTCGACCCCCGCAAGGCTCACCGCCCGCGCGGCGGCCTGGCGTCCTTGGCGCGCCTACGCGGTTCAGTACCTCTGGACCGTGGACGATCACCCCATCAACCACCTGCCCGTATAAGTACGTTGGGAAAGATCACCCATGACCGCGACGCATACCCGTACGGCGACCCGGCAGCACACGGTCGTCGACAGTCCGTACGGTCCGCTCACCCTCGTCGCCACCGACGGCGTCCTCGCGGGCCTCTACATGACCGGCCAACGGCACCGCCCGCCCGAGGAGACCTTCGGGGAGCCCGACCCGCGCCCCTTCACGGAGACGATCCGCCAGCTCGACGCGTATTTCGCCGGTGAACTGCGCGAGTTCGACCTGCCGTTGCACCTCGACGGCACCCCGTTCCAGCGCAGCGTCTGGGAGCAGCTCCGGCTGATTCCGTACGGCGAGACCCGCTCGTACGGCGAACTGGCCGAGCTCCTCGGCACATCGGGCGCCTCGCGTGCGGTGGGCCTCGCCAACGGCAAGAACCCGGTGGGCATCATCGTTCCGTGCCACCGCGTCATCGGCGCCTCGGGCAGCCTCACCGGTTACGGCGGCGGGCTCGACCGCAAGCAGCGGCTGCTGGCCTTCGAGAGCGGCACGCAGGACAACGCACCGGTGCTCTTCTGACATCGCCGAACGAACGCGTCGGGAAAACGCGAAGGACGGGCCTGGGAGAACCGAGCCCGTCCTTCACGGCCGTGCCGCTGCAGCAGGAACAACGCCGCGACCCGCAGCGGCACAGACGTCAGACGAAGATCTCCACAACGGTCCAGATCGCCAGCCCCAGCATGCAGATCCCACCGATCCGCTGAACCGTCTTCAGCGGCACCCGCTTCGCGATGAACTGCCCTGCCAGCAGCGCCAGCGCCGAGACGGACATCAGGGCGGCGGCAGACCCGATCGCCGTGGACCAGGTGCCGTTGCTCGCCGCCAGATTGGCCGTCGTGATCTGGGTGAGGTCACCCCACTCGCTGATGAAGACCGCCATGAACGCGGTCGAGTAGACCGGCCAGAAGCCGGTCACCGTCCTCGTGGTGCCCTCCTCCTCGTCATCGCCGCCGCCGTTGCGCAGCAGCATGAACGCCCCGAACGCGAAGAGGGACGCCGAGACGAGCTTGACGATCCAGTCGGGCAGCAGCCCGATCAGGCTGCCCGCCCCGACGGCGATGGCGACGTGCACGATGAACGCGGACGACGTACCGAACCAGACATACAGCGGTCGCATACGGGTGCCCATGGCAAGCGACGCGAACATCGTCTTGTCCGGGAGCTCCGCGAGGAAGATCAGCCCGAAGGCGGTGAGAATCGCCAGGGGGTCGAGGTGCATTCCGGGTGGCTTTCTGTGAGAGCCGGGCCCTGGGACCTTCGCGAAGCGCCACTCGGGCTTTTCGGAGGACCACTCGGCCCGGCATGACGTCAGCGCCCACGGGGCGCGGGCGTGTCATACCTGACCGAAGGTCTCGCCCGCCCGTAAGGATCTACGGGCCCGGCCACCGGGAACCCGAGGGCTCCAGTGTGTCGACGACCGGTTTGCGGGGCTACTCCCCTTCGCAGCCCTCAACATTACCCCACCGGCCGACGGGGGAGTGCAGGTGTTCGACCGGGTGGCAGGTATCGGTACAGTCCCACGGTGATCATCCGCGCCGACACCGGAGGCGTCCCTGTATGAGCCGCCGCACCCGCAAGGCCGCCCCGGCCCGGGGTATGCCCCGGCCCACCGTCAGTGTCTGCCGAGGCTGCTGCTGCGGGACGGCGAAGGTCCCGGACGTCGACCATGCCGGCCTGCTCGCCGAACTGCGCCACTCGCTCGGCGAGACCGCCACGGTCCGCGCCGTGGAGTGCCTGGACGCCTGCGAGCAGGCCGACGTCGTCGTCGTACAGCCCTCCGCGGAGGGGCGCGGGGCGGGCGGCCGCCCGGTCTGGCTCGGGTTGGTCAACGACCCGGACGCCGTGAAGGACATCGCAGCCTGGGTCGGCGCGGGCGGCCCGGGCCTGGCGGACGCGCCCGAGATCCTCGACCTGTACACCTTCCGCCCCTCGCGCCGCGTACAGCGGGAACTCGACCACTAGGGTCTTTCGTTTGGATCATTGGCCGGATCAGGGAGCGGGGTCGGGGGCTGCGCCCAGCCGCTCCAGCAACGCGGGGAGCGCCGTGCCGATGGGCTCGCGGATGGTCTCCTCGGCCAGTTCGTATGGGCTGTATTGGCCGTATTGTCCCGGCGTCGGCCACCCGTACGTACCCGTCGCCGCATCGTGCGCGCCCTCGCGCAGCAGCGGGAGCAGCAGACCGCGCTCCGGCCTCTGCTGCCCGCGGACGGAGCCGCGTACCGGCTTCGCGCCGTCCAGCGCGAAAAGCGAATAGTCGGGGAAGCCCGGCTTGGTGCCCTTGTGAGCCGATGGGTCAGCCCTCCACCGGGCGGGTCTCCAGGTCAGGCGTTTCCCGGGCGGGCCGAAACAGGTCAGCCGTTCACCGGTCGGCCGTCCTCCAGCTCCACCGCGCCGCCACCGGAATCGAGCGCGTCCAGCGCCGCCTTCAGCCGCAGCGCGAGACCGCCGAGCAGATAGTGGTCGAGGTCGTCGGGTTCGACCAGTTCCCAGGACAGGAGCTCCTCCTCCTGCAGCCGGATCGTCTTCAACTCCGCCTCGTCCAGGACTCCGCCGTCGTACAGATACGCGGCGATCGGCGGCCGTGCCGGGCCGCGTGCCCAGTCGACCGCGAGCAGTCGTCCCGGCTTCCGGTCGAGCCCGATCTCCTCGGCCGTCTCGCGTCGCGCGGCCTGACGAGGGCTCTCGCCCTCGTCGGATTCGACGGTCCCGCCGGGCAGCGCCCAGCCGTCCCGGTAGTTCGGCTCGACGAGCAGCACTCGCCCGTGGACGTCCCGGAACACGGTGGCCGCGGCGGCCAGGACCCGGGGGAGCCCCGTGATGTAGGTGGCGTAATCAGTGGTGGTCACGCGGGCAGCGTAGTGCGGGCGGTGCCGGCGTGAGACGGCTCTGGGCAGCGGGTATGCGCTGCCGATAGGGTCGGGGCGGCGCGACTGCCTGTTCGAAAGCAAGGGATGCAAGGTGGCGGACGGAGCAGTGATGGAGACCGCACGCGTGCTCGTCGCAGCGGACAAGTTCAAGGGCTCGCTCACGGCCGTGCAGGTCGCGGAGCGGGTGACGGCCGGGCTGCGGCGCGTCGTGCCCGGGGTGCGGGTCGAGACCCTGCCCGTGGCGGACGGCGGCGACGGCACGGTGGCGGCAGCGGTGGCCGCCGGGTTCGAGCGCCACGAGGCGCGGGTGACCGGGCCGCTCGGGGATCCGGTGACCGCGGCGTACGCGCTGCGCGGCACCACCGCCGTGGTGGAGATGGCCGAGGCCTCGGGCCTCCAGCACCTTCCCGCAGGGGTGTTCGCCCCGCTCACGGCCACGACGTACGGCTCCGGCGAACTGCTGGCCGCGGCGCTCGACGCGGGCGCCCGCACGATCGTGTTCGGCGTCGGCGGCAGCGCGACCACGGACGGCGGTGCCGGGATGCTGGCCGCGCTGGGCGCCCGTTTCCTGGACGCGGACGGCAAGCCGGTCGGCCCGGGGGGTGGTGGCCTCGCCGACCTGGCCGAGGCGGACCTGTCCGGCCTCGACCCGCGCATGGCCGACGTCGACCTGATCCTCGCCAGCGACGTGGACAACCCGCTGACGGGCCCGAAGGGCGCCCCCGAGGTCTACGGCCGGCAGAAGGGCGCGACCGAGGACGACATCGCGGTGCTCGATGCCGCGCTCGCCCACTACGCGTCCGTCCTGGGCCCGGACCAGGCCCGGCTGCCCGGAGCAGGGGCGGCGGGCGGCATCGGCTACGGGGCGCTGGTCGCCCTCGGTGCGCGGTTCCGCCCCGGCATCGAGGTCATGCTCGACGTCCTCGGCTTCGCCCCCGCCCTGGCACGGGCCACGTTGGTGATCACCGGCGAGGGCTCGCTCGACGAGCAGACCCTCCACGGCAAGGCCCCGGCGGGCGTGGCCGCGGCCGCCCGTGCCGCGGGCATCGAGGTCGTGGCGGTCTGCGGCCGCCTCGCCCTGCCGCCGGAGGCTCTGACGGGCGCGGGCATCAGCCGCGCGTACGCCCTCGCGGACCTGGAACCGGACCCCGCGGTTTCCATGGCCCAGGCGGGACCGCTGCTGGAGCGGGCGTCCGAGGCGATCGCGCGCGACTTCCTGCTGTAGCACGCCCCCGGTTACGACCGTGGATCGCCGGACGGGACAGCAGGCCAGGCTCGTCCGGCGATCCAGGACTCGCGCTCGTCCGGCGATCGAACACTCGCGTCCGTCCGGTGATCCAGGACTCGCGTCCGGCAGGTGAGGACGGACCGCGTGAGGATGGACCGCGTGAGGACGGACCATGTTCACACCCGCCCGCGTCACCCCACGGACGGCTCGGCCCCCTGACCATCACTCGTGCCCGCGTCAGGACACTCCCCGTCGGTGAGCAACTCCGCCAGGATCCGCAGCTCAGCCGGCAGGTCACGACGCCACGCCATCGTCACGAACGGGGCAAGGATGATCATGCCGCCGTCCAGGTGGGGCTTGACCGATACGTTGACCATCGTTCCCCGTCGGCCGGGACTCAGCCGGAACTCCAGTTCCGGCGAGTGGCGCCCCAACGGGGTCCACATGCACGCACCGCGGAACGCCAGGTACTCGACCGGTGCGCTCGCGGTGCACGTGAGGCGGTGCGCCCGCCGCCTGCCCGGGAACTTGCAGGTGTACTCGTCGCCGAGTTCCGCGGTGACCGGTCCCTCGATCACGTGATCTATGGTCGATGACCACACGGCCAGATTCCGCGGATCCCGTAGGAACGAGAAGATCTCGTCGGCGGGGCGGGACACATGGACATTCGCTGACACACGGGGCATGGCTCCACCTCTTACGGCGACCGGTCGCCCGAAAGTCTCGGCGTCCGGTAACCCTCGTCGCGGTGCCGTCGCCCCTCAGCCTGCTGCCGAACGGGTGTCCGCGCACGCGTCGCACGACCGATGGAGTGAATCAGGTGTCGAGTCGGGCCACCTTCTCGGAGAGTTGCTCGCAGAGTCGCTTGATTTCCTGATATGTGCGCTTCCGCTCGGTGATCACCGCCGCGAGGAGCAGAGCGGTGAGTGAGACCGCTCCGTTGAACGCCTGGAGCGTGATCATGTTGGTGAGGAGGCCGTGGTGGGCGAAGGGGCCGGTGCTCCGTCCGGCGGCGAGGATCACGAACACGGACACACCCAGTGCGCAGCACGCGGCGCCCGCCCGTTCGAAGCGGAACGCGGCCCAGATCAGGAAGGGGAACACGAGGAAGAGGAGCGAGGCATGGGAAATGTCGGTCGTCAGCAGGGTGACGGTCGTCGTACACACCACCAGCGCGACCGCCTCGGCGCATCGGGGCAGGCCGACACCGTGTGGCAGCCGGGCCCTGCGCAGGACGAGAAGGAACGGCGTGACGACCATGACGCCCATGGCGTCGCCCGTCCACCAGACCGACCAGGTCGGCCAGAAGCCCCCGGCCGGGAGCGCCCCCGACAGGGCCAGGATGCCGCTGCCCACGGTCGAGCTGATGAGCATGCCGCCCAGCGCACCGAGGAAGACCAGGGCCAGCGCATCCCGTAAGCGGTCGAGGTCGTCGCGGAAGCCGGCCCGGCGCAGCATCAGGCAGGAACAGATCGGGGCCAGGGTGTTTCCCACCGCGATGATCAGTACGGGCAGGGCGGAAGGCCCGATGAACACGTTGGCCGCGAGGGCGCCGAGCGCGATCCCGGGCCAGACGCGCAGACCGAACACGAGCAGGGCCGTGACCGCGATCCCGGTCGGTGGCCACAGCGGTGTGACCTGGCCGCGCACCAGCTGCTGGAGCAGCCCCAGGCGGGCCGTCGTGTAGTAGCAGACGGCCACCGCCAGGAGCGTGAAGGCCGTGGCCATGTGCCGCCGGAGCTGTGCGCTGTCCACCACAGCAGCATCAGACACCACCCCCGGGTGCACCGACCCCTCTGGCACGCCGGAGCCACGCCGACGCCACGCCCGCGCATCGGACGGACGAGGCGCATCCGGCTAACCGGTGCCCGGCGCACCGTCGTAGCGGATGACGAGGACAGCGGCGTCGTCCTCATGACCGGTCAGGTCCGCCACCCGGATCACCCGTGCGGCGAGCTCGGTGGGATCTGCCGCGGTCGCCGTGCCGACCAGCGCGGACACCGCGGCCAGTCCCTCGTCGATCGGGTAGGCCGGTCCTTCCACGACGCCGTCGGTCACCAGGACCAGAAATCCGGATCGTTTCATCCTCCGGCGGGTCACGGGGTACTGCTGGCGCGGCAGTATCCCCAGGGGAACGCCGCCGACGTCCAGGGAGATGCCGGATTCGCCGTCGTCGGTGCCCCAGATGATCGGGACGTGTCCGGCCCGGGCGATGGAGAGCGCACCGCTCTGTGGGGCGATGCTCAGCAGGCAACAGGTCGTGAACAGGTCGCCGCCCAACGAGATCAGCAGATCGTTGGCGCAGGCCAGTACCTGTCCGGGGTCGTCCGTGACGCTGGCGAGGGCCCGGAGACTGGCCCGGACCTCACCCATGAACGCCGCGGCCTCCACCCCGTGCCCCTGCACGTCACCGATGGCGATGCCGGCGACCCCGTCCCGCATCCGGAACGCGTCGTAGAAGTCACCGCCGACAGCCAGACCGTCCTGCGAGGGCGAGTAGCGGGCCGCGATCCGGATGCCCGGGAAGTCGGGCAGTCCGGCCGGGAGCATGCGCCGCTGCAGCTCCATGCCCAGCTCCGCCCGGGACCGCTCGATCCTGATGTTTTCCAGCGCCTGATCGACCAGGCGCCCGAGGGTGACCAGGAGCTCCTGGGTGCTGTCCGGTGCCCTGTGGTGTCGGTGCATGAGGTTCCCGCGCGTGTGGGTGCGCCCCTGGTGAAACCTTACGACCTCACCCGAGGGCGGGCGCGGCACGGCCGGGGTGCGGCACGGCGGCGGTGCGGCACGTCCCGGTGCACGCGGTCGAAGCCGGTTGCCTCCGCGCTCGCGCCGCCGCACGCTGGATACGTGACTGTCCCCGAGCCGGCCCCGGCCGGGCACACAGGCTGGGCCGTTCAGACACCCGGTCCGATCGGCACCGGGTCGTTGGTGCGCGTACGGCGCGGGGTGCCGGCTCCCGGCCCCGGGGAACTGCTGCTGAGCGTGGAAGCGTGCGGCGTCTGTCGTACGGATCTCCACCTGGCCGAGGGCGATCTCCCGCCGCACCGTCCGTCCACCGTCCCCGGCCACGAGATCGTCGGCCGGGTGGCGGCCCTGGGCGACGGGTCCGGTCTCTTCCGTGTCGGCGACCGGGTCGGTGGGGCCTGGCTGCGCGGTACGTGCGGGAGCTGCCGGTACTGCCGGGGCGGCCGGGAGAACCTCTGCCCGCGGTCCGTCTACACGGGGTGGGACGCGGACGGCGGCTTCGCCGACACCGCGCTGGTTCCGGGGGCGTACGCCTACCGGCTCCCGGACGACCAGGACGCCGCCCGGCTCGCCCCGCTCCTCTGCGCGGGAATCATCGGATACCGGGCGCTCAGGCGCAGCGCGCTGCCCGAGGGCGGGCGGCTGGGCATCTACGGCTTCGGCGCGTCCGCCCACCTCGCCGCCCAGGTGGCCCTCGCCGAGGGCGCCACCGTTCACGTGCTGACCCGCTCGGCGCGGGCGCGCGAGCTCGCGCTCGACCTGGGGGCCGCGTCGGCGGGCGGCGCCTACGACCGCCCGCCGGAACCCCTGGACTCGGCGATCCTGTTCGCACCCGTCGGCGACCTGGTACCGGTGGCGTTGGAGGCACTGGACCGGTCCGGCACGCTGGCCATCGCCGGAATCCATCTGTCGGACGTTCCCGTGCTGAACTATCAGCGTCACCTGTTCCAGGAGCGCAATCTGCGCAGCGTCACCTCGAACACTCGCGAGGACGGCCGCGAATTCCTTGCCCTGGCGGGGCGCGTGGGCATCCGGGTCACGGTGAGCCCCTACCCGCTCAGCAGGGCCGACCAGGCGCTGGCCGACCTGGCGGCGGACCGGGTGAACGGGGCCGCTGTACTCGTACCCGGCTGAGAGCCACCGGCCCGGACCGACCGGCGGATACGTGAGAGGGCCCGGATACGCGAGAGGGCCCCGGGTGCTGGGGAGCACCCGGGGCCCTCTTGCGCGTTCTGCGTGTTCCGGCCCTACGGCAGCTGGGCCGCCCGGGCCTCGCGCCGGTTGCCGCGGAAGGTGTTCACCCGCCGGGCCGTCGCGAAGAGCGGGATGACCGCTCCCAGGACCACCTGCAGCGCGCAGCCGGTCTGCAGGAGCAGCTGACCGCCGGGGGCTTCGAACGCCCACGCGGCGAGCAGTCCCATCGCGGCCACGATCCAGCTGAGCATCGCCACCGCGAGAACGCCTCGCGGTTTCGGGTACTCGACCCGGCTGACCATCAGCCACGCCACTCCGATGATCGCGAGCAGCGTCGGTACGAAGGGCAGCTCCAGGAGCACGATCGAGACGACCGTGAGCGCTCCGAAGGGGCTCGGCATGCCCTGGAACATGCCGTCCTTCATGGTCACGCAGGAGAATCTGGCAAGTCTGAGCACCACCGCCAGCAGCACCACGATCGCCGCCAGCGCCGACACCCGCTGGTGTGCGTCGTCCGCGACCATGCCGTAGACGAGGACGAAGTACGCCGGGGCGAGCCCGAAGCTGATCAGGTCCGAGAGGTTGTCCAGCTCGGCGCCCATCGGCGAGGAGCGCAGCTTGCGGGCCACGAGCCCGTCGAAGAGGTCGAACACCGCGGCCAGCAGCATGAGGATCACGGCGGTGGCCGCGGAGTGCCGGGCCATGCCGCTCTCGTCGCTGCCCGTGAGGTGCGGGATGAGGATTCCGGTGGTGGTGAAGTACACCGCCATGAATCCGCACGTTGCATTGCCGAGAGTGAGGGTGTCCGCTATCGACAGCCGCATAGAGAGCGGCATGTCCTCGCCGGCGTCCTCCTCGGACTCCGCCTCGGGCACCCAGCCGGCCTGGGTCTCAGGATCAATCACGGTCAATTCGAGTCACCCCCGCGGTGGTGGCCTGGCCGACCTCGACCGCGACATCGATACCTTCCGGAAGGTAGATGTCGACCCGGGAGCCGAAGCGGATCAGGCCGATCCGCTCGCCCTGCTCCACCTTCGTGCCCTGCGGGATGTAGGGGACGATACGACGTGCGACCGCACCCGCGATCTGCACCATCTCGATGTCGCCGAGTTCGGTGTCGAAGTGCCAGACAACGCGCTCGTTGTTCTCGCTCTCCTTGTTGAACGCCGGAACGAACCCACCGGGGACGTGCTCGACCGAGGTCACCGTGCCGGCCAGGGGCGCACGGTTGACGTGGACATTCAGCGGGCTCATGAAGATCGCGACGCGGGTACGCCCGTCCTTCCACGGCATGATGCTCTGCACCACACCGTCGGCCGGTGAGATGACCCGGCCCTGGGTGATCTCGCGCTCGGGGTCGCGGAAGAACCACAGCATGCCTGCCGCGAGCGCGGTGGTGGGCACGGCCACCGCCGCCCAGCGTCCGGACTTGCGAGCCCGGGCGAGGCTGAGTGCCGCGGTGGCGACGGTCGGCAGGAGCCACGGCGAAGCTCCGCGCGCAAGGCGGACTCCGCCGCGTGGTGCAGAGGTTTGGCTGTCGGGCATGGATGACCTTCGTAGCGGATGATGCCGCGCTGGCAACGGGGGACGGCGGCTTTTCCGGCGATGTTAGCGGTTGCCGGCCGCAACTGGGCAAGCCAGCAGCCGAGTCGGACGGCTTGAAGGCACCGGCCGAGGATGACAGGGTGTGATCTTCTTCGCGGCCAAATCGGCGTGAAAGGGACAATCAACCCTGGAACCGGTACTCCTCCAGGAGTCGGCGCCCAATGATCATTTTCTGGATCTCGGCGGTACCTTCACCGATCAGCAGCATCGGGGCCTCCCGGTAGAGGCGCTCGATCTCGTACTCCTTGGAGAAGCCGTAGCCGCCGTGGATCCGGAAGGCGTCCTCGACGACTTCCTTGCAGTACTCGGAGGCGAGGTACTTCGCCATCCCTGCCTCCAGATCATTTCGTTCCCCGGAGTCCTTTTTGCGTGCTGCATTTACCATCATTGCATGGGCGGCCTCGACCTTGGTGGCCATTTCGGCCAGCTTGAACTGGATCGCCTGGTGCTGAGCGATCGGCTTTCCGAAGGTCTCGCGCTGTTGGGCATAGGAAATGCCCAGTTCGAATGCACGCTGAGCGACGCCGCAGCCACGCGCGGCCACATTTACCCGGCCGACCTCGACGCCGTCCATCATTTGGTAAAACCCGCGACCGGTGGTGCCGCCCAGTGCGCGATTGGCTGGAATACGTAGCCCGTCCATGATGAGTTCGGTCGTATCCACACCCTTATACCCCATTTTGTCGATTTTGCCGGGAATGGTGAGGCCGGGCAGGACCTCACCGAATCCGGGCTCTTTCTCCACCAGGAACGTCGTCATCGACTTGTGCGGAGCGGTCCCCTCGGGGTGGCCTTCGTCACTCCGGCACAGGACGGCGACGAGCGAGGACGTACCACCGTTCGTCAGCCACATCTTCTGGCCGTTCAGGACGTACTCCTCGCCGTCCCTGACGCCCTTGGACGTGATGGCCGAGACGTCCGAGCCCAGCGCCGGCTCGGACATCGAGAAGGCGCCCCGGACCTCGCCCAGCGCCATCCGCGGCAGGAATGTGTCCTTCTGTTCCTGGGTGCCGTGCTGTTTGAGCATGTACGCCACGATGAAGTGCGTATTGATGATTCCCGACACGCTCATCCAGCCGCGCGCGATTTCCTCCACGCACAGCGCATATGTGAGAAGCGACTCACCCAGCCCCCCGTACTCCTCGGGAATCATCAGCCCGAACAGGCCGAGCTCCTTGAGTCCCTCGACGATCTCCGTCGGGTACTCGTCACGGTGCTCCAACTGGGTTGCGACCGGAAGGATCTCCTTGTCGACGAAATCCCGGACCGTGGAGAGGATTTCCTGCTGGACATCATTGAGGCCGGCAGTCTGGGCGAGTCGCGTCATGGCTACTTCTCCACGTTCTTCTGCGAAGGCTGGTTCAGCTCGGGACGGCCGGGCTGCTCCCCGCCGCGCTCCTTGATGTACGTCTCGGTGGGGACCATCACCTTGCGACGGAACACGCAGACGAGCGTTCCGTCCTGCTTGTAACCCTTGGTCTCGACATGGACGATTCCGCGGTCGCTCTTGGATTTTGACGGAGTCTTGTCGAGGACGGTCGTCTCGCCGTAGATCGTGTCGCCGTGGAACGTCGGTGCGACATGCTTCAGCGACTCGACCTCCAGGTTGGCGATCGCCTTTCCGGAGACGTCCGGCACGGACATGCCGAGCAGCAACGAGTAGATGTAGTTGCCGACTACAACGTTCTTGCCGAAATCGGTGGTCTTCTCCGCGTAGTTGCTGTCCATGTGCAGCGGGTGATGATTCATGGTCAGCAGGCAGAAGAGGTGGTCGTCGTACTCCGTGACCGTCTTCCCGGGCCAGTGCTTGTAAATTGCACCGACCTCGAACTCCTCATAGGTGCGTCCGAACTGCATGATCAGGCCTCCGGTGCTTCGAACTTGGAGGTGCGCTGCATGCCGGCCGCGCGGCCCTTGCCCGCGATGACGAGGGCCATCTTGCGGCTCGCCTCGTCGATCATCTCGTCGCCGAGCATCGCCGAGCCCTTCCTGCCGCCCTCTTCCGAGGTGCACCAGTCGTACGCGTCGAGGATCAGCTCGGCGTGGTCGTAGTCCTCCTGCGTGGGCGAGAACACCTCGTTGGCCGCGTCGACCTGACCGGGGTGGAGCACCCACTTGCCGTCGAAGCCCAGCGCCGCCGCACGGCCCGCGACCTCGCGGTACGCGTCCACGTCACGGATCTGCAGGAAGGGGCCGTCGATCGCCTGGAGGTCGTGCGTACGGGCCGCCATCAGAATGCGCATCAGGATGTAGTGGTACGCGTCCGCGCCGTACCCGGGCGGCTGCTGACCGACGACCAGGGTCTTCATGTTGATCGACGCCATGAAGTCGGCCGGTCCGAAGATCAGCGTCTCCAGGCGGGGCGAGGCGGCGGCGATGTCGTCGATGTTCACCAGGCCCTTGGCGTTCTCGATCTGCGCCTCGATGCCGATCCTGCCGACCTCGAAGCCCATCGTCTTCTCGATCTGGGTCAGCAGCAGGTCCAGGGCGACCACCTGCTGGGCGTCCTGCACCTTCGGCAGCATGATGCAGTCGAGGTTCTGCCCGGCGCCCTCGACGACCGTGATGACATCGCGGTACGTCCAGTGCGTCGTCCAGTCGTTGACTCGCACGACCCGGGTCTTGCCCGTCCAGTCGCCGTTGTTCAGCGCGTCGACGATGGTGTGCCGGGCGCCCTCCTTGGCGAGCGGCGCGCAGGCGTCCTCCAGGTCGAGGAAGACCTGGTCGGCCGGGAGGCCCTGGGCCTTCTCCAGGAACCGCGGGTTCGAGCCGGGCACGGCCAGGCACGAGCGGCGCGGACGCAGGCGGTTGGCGGCAGTCATGCGGGGACCTCCAGAGGGTCGAGCTTGTTCGCTTTCCGGATCTCGTCGACGATACGGCCGATGATCTCCGTGATACCGAAATCCTTCGGGGTGAACACGGCGGCGACACCGGCCCCGATCAGGGCCGCGGCATCGGCGGGCGGAATGATCCCGCCCGCGATCACCGGGATGTCGGCGGCACCCGCCTCGCGCAGGCGGGTGAGTACGTCGGGGACGAGTTCGGCGTGCGAACCGGACAGGATCGACAGGCCGACACAGTGCACGTCCTCGGCGAGGGCGGCCGAGACGATCTGCTCGGGGGTCAGCCTGATCCCCTGGTACACGACCTCGAAGCCGGCGTCGCGGGCCCGTACGGCGATCTGTTCGGCGCCGTTGGAGTGCCCGTCCAGGCCCGGCTTGCCGACCAGCAGCCGCAGCCGCCCGGCGCCCAGGTCGGCCGCGGTCCGGGCGACCTTCTCGCGCACCAGGGCGAGCGGTGTGCCGGCCTCCGCGGTCACCGCGACCGGGGCCGACGAGACGCCCGTCGGAGCCCGGAACTCGCCGAAGACATCGCGCAGCGCCCAGGACCACTCGCCCGTGGTGACACCCGCGCGGGCACACTCCACGGTCGCTTCCATCAGGTTTTCGGTGCCTGCGGCGGTCTTCTTCAGCGCGGCCAGCGCATCGGTGGCACGGGCCTCGTCGCGGTTGTCGCACCACTCGGCCAGGGCCGTGACGACCCTGGCCTCATTGGCGGGATCGACGGTCATGATCGCCGCGTCGAGGTCGGCGGTGAGCGGATTCGATTCCGTCGTCTCGTAGATGTTGACGCCGACGATCTTCTCCTCGCCGCCCTCGATGCGGGCCCGGCGGGCCGCGTGCGAGGAGACCAGCTCGGACTTCAGGTAGCCGGACTCGACGGCCGCCATGGCGCCGCCCATCTCCTGGATCCGGCCGATCTCGGCGAGCGACTCCGTGACCAGCTCGTCCACCTTGGCCTCGACGACATGCGAGCCGGCGAAGATGTCCTCGTACTCCAGCAGATCGCTCTCGTGCGCGAGGACCTGCTGGATACGGAGCGACCACTGCTGGTCCCAGGGCCGGGGGAGCCCCAGCGCCTCGTTCCAGGCGGGCAGCTGCACGGCCCGGGCCCGGGCGTCCTTGGACAGGGTGACGGCCAGCATCTCCAGGACGATGCGCTGCACGTTGTTCTCCGGCTGCGCCTCGGTCAGACCGAGGGAGTTGACCTGGACGCCGTAGCGGAAGCGGCGCTGCTTGGCATCGGTGACGCCGTACCGCTCGCGGGTGACCTGGTCCCAGATGCGGCCGAAGGCGCGCATCTTGCACATCTCCTCGATGAAGCGGACGCCCGCGTTCACGAAGAAGGAGATCCGTGCGACCACATCGCCGAACTTCTCCTCGGGCACCTGGCCGGATTCCCGTACGGCGTCCAGGACCGCGATGGCCGTCGACATGGCGTACGCGATCTCCTGGACCGGAGTCGCTCCCGCCTCCTGCAGGTGGTAGCTGCAGATGTTGATCGGGTTCCACTTCGGGATGCGGTTGACCGTGTACGTGATCATGTCGGTGGTCAGCCGGAGCGAGGGGCCGGGCGGGAAGACATGCGTCCCGCGCGAGAGGTACTCCTTGACGATGTCGTTCTGCGTGGTGCCCTGGAGCTTCGTGGGATCGGCGCCCTGCTCCTCGGCGACCACCTGGTAGAGCGCCAGCAGCCACATCGCGGTGGCGTTGATCGTCATCGAGGTGTTCATCTGCTCCAGGGGGATGTCCTGGAACAGCCGGCGCATGTCACCGAGGTGCGACACGGGCACGCCGACCCGGCCGACCTCGCCGCGGGCCAGGACGTGGTCGGGGTCGTATCCGGTCTGCGTCGGCAGGTCGAAGGCGACGGACAGGCCGGTCTGGCCCTTGGCGAGGTTGCGCCGGTAGAGCTCGTTGGACGCCTCGGCGGTCGAATGACCGGCGTACGTCCTCATGAGCCACGGACGGTCCTTCTGACGGCCACTCATGTCAGACGTCCCGGCTGTGCTTGTCGGTCCGCTCCGCTGACGCGTCCCGGCTGTGCTTGTCGGCCCGCTCCGCTGACGCGTCACGGCTGTGCTTGTCGGTCCGCTCCGCTGACGCGTCACGGAACAGGTTGATGGCGTCGATGTGCTGCTCGCGCAGCTCCTCGTCGCGCACCCCCAGACCCTCGCGGGGGGCCAGCGCGAGCACGCCGACCTTGCCCTGGTGGAGGTTGCGGTGGACGTCGTACGCGGCCTGGCCGGTCTCCGCCAGGGAGTAGACCTTCGACAGCGTCGGGTGGATCTTGCCCTTCGCCACCAGGCGGTTGGCCTCCCACGCCTCGCGGTAGTTGGCGAAGTGCGAGCCCACGATCTTCTTGAGCGACATCCACAGGTAGCGGTTGTCGTACTCGTGGTTGTAGCCGGACGTCGACGCGCAGGTGACGATCGTGCCGCCCTTGCGGGTCACGTACACCGAGGCGCCGAACGTCTCGCGGCCCGGATGCTCGAAGACGATGTCCACGTCCTCGCCGCCGGTCAGCTCACGGATGCGCTTGCCGAACCGCTTCCACTCGCGCGGGTCCTGATGGTGCTCGTCCTTCCAGAACTTGTAGCCCTCGGCGTTGCGGTCGATGATCGCCTCGGCACCCATCTTCCGGCAGATGTCCGCCTTCTGCTCGCTGGAGACGATGCAGATCGGGTTGGCGCCACCGGCCAGCGCGAACTGCGTGGCGTAGGAACCGAGTCCGCCGCTGGCGCCCCAGATCAGCACATTGTCGCCCTGCTTCATGCCGGCGCCGTTGCGCGAGACGAGCTGGCGGTACGCGGTGGAGTTGACCAGGCCCGGAGCGGCGGCCTCCTCCCAGCTGAGATGCTGCGGCTTCGGCATCAGCTGGTTGGACTTGACAAGTGCGATCTCTGCCAGACCGCCGAAGTTGGTCTCGAAGCCCCAGATGCGCTGCTCGGGGTCGAGCATCGTGTCGTTGTGGCCGTCCGAGGACTCCAGTTCGACCGAGAGGCAGTGTGCGACGACCTCGTCGCCGGGCTTCCAGGCGTTGACGCCGGGGCCGGTACGCAGGACGACGCCCGCCAGGTCGGAGCCGATGACGTGGTACGGCAGGTCGTGGCGCCTGGTGAGCTCGCTGAGCTTGCCGTACCGCTCCAGGAAGCCGAAGGTGGCCATCGGCTCGAAGATCGAGGTCCAGACGGAGTTGTAGTTCACCGAGCTCGCCATGACGGCGACCAGTGCCTCACCGGGCCCGAGTTCGGGCACCGGGACCTCGTCCAGATGCAGCGACTTGCGGGGGTCCTTGTCGCGGGTGGCGAGTCCGGCGAACATCTCCGTCTCGTCCTTGTGCACGGTCACCGCGCGGTACGACTCGGGGATGGACAGGGCAGCGAAATCCGCGGCCGTAGTGTCCTGCGATTGGATCGCGTCCAGGATTTCCTTCACGGTGTGCCTCCGGCGGATGGGGGCGCTGAGGGAGCATTTGAGGGTCCCTGTGAGCAGCGGGGGGGCTGTGTGGTGTGGAGGTGCTGCCGTCGGTTCGGCTGGTACGGCTTCGGCTTGCTCTGTGGAGCAGAAGGGTTTGCCTGTGACGCAGGCGTCCGGGCGCGCAGGCACCTGGCTTGCGGGGACAGCCGGCGTACGTGAGTTCGCAGCACGCCGGCCGCCCGGACAACTTCAACGTATGGCACTCCGTGACACCTGGCAAGGCACTCGGTGCCAACATTTTCTCTCGCTTGTCATCCGCCGGTCACGCATGAGCAGGAGGGGCGGTGTTTTGCGCGATTCCGTCCCGCCGGGAGTGGTCAGCGCGAGGGCCGGTACACGTACGGAGTCGTGGTGCTCAGGGCGAGGAATCCGAGGCGCTGGAGGATCGGGCAGCTCTGGTCGGAGGCGTCGACCTGAAGGTAGCGGTAGCCGCGCTCCGCCGCGATCCGGGCGCGGTGGGCGACCAGGGCCCGGTAGATTCCCTTCCCGCGCCATGCGGGGACCGTCCCGCCGCCCCACAGCCCCGCGAAGCCGGAGCCCGGGTGCAATTCCATCCGTGCCGCGCTCACCGGCTCGTCCCCGGCCATGGCCAGCACCCCGACGAATGTGTCCGGGGCCTCGGTGAGCCTCGCCAGCGTTCGATGCCGCAGCCGGGACGACGGGGAACCGAACGCCTGCACATGGGTCCGGACCATCAGCTCCACGTCGTCCGCGTCGCGCATGGTGCGCAGCCGGACGCCCTCGGGGAGGTCCACCGCAGTCGAGAGGCCGTCCACGGGGGCCACCAGCAAGGTTTCCGGCTCCTCCGCCTCGAAGCCTGCCGCGAGGAGCCGCTCCGCCAGATCGGCCGGCCGGTCGTGCGCGTACAGCTTCCACTCGAACGCGTCGTGCCCGAGAGCCGTGTAGTGCGCGACCTGAGCCGCGATCGCGGCGTCCGCCCGTACGGGATCCAGGTCCGGGGCCGACCAGACGACGCCGTTCCAGTCATCGGCCGTGCCGACCTGCCGTACGACGTCCCCGGCGCGTTCGACCCGCACACCGGGGTCGTCGGGGCGGGCGTCCTCGCGCATCTCGCGGTCGAAGAGGGTCAGAAGTGTGTCGCGGTCATGATTCATCCGCACAGTGGAGCAGCGGGGTACGGGCGCGGCAACCCGGTTTCCGGGGCGGGGAGCCGTCCCCGCCCCGGTCAGCGGTCCTTGAGCGCCTGCTGGATCGTGCGCATCACTTCGTCGAGCGGCGCGTCCGTCCGCGCCACCGCGACCAGCACCTCGCCCTGGGACGTCACCGAAGCGGCCGGCTGCTTCGCCGGTTCGGCGCCCGCGATCCGGCCCGCGCCGATGCCGGTCCCGAACGTGTCGCGGACGATCGAGAACGCGTGGTCGAGCTGGGCCTCCACATCGCCCTCGCCGTTTGCCCGCAGCCAGCGGCGCAGCACATGGTTGTGCGCGGTGACGACGGCGGACGCGGCGACCTCCGCGAGCAGCGGGTCGTCGTTGCCGACGTGGTGGTCGCGCTCGTCGAAATGGCCCAGCAGATAGCGCGTGAACAGCCGCTCGTAGCGGGCCACCGAGGCGATCTCCGCCTCGCGCAGGGTCGGGACCTCACGGGTCAGCTTGTAGCGCGCCACGGAGACCGCGGGCTTCGCCGCGTACATCTTCATGACTTCCTTGATGCCGCGGCAGACGGTGTCGAGGGGGTGCTCGTGCGCGGGGGCGGCATTGAGGACGGCCTCGGCCCTGACGAGGGTGTCGTCGTGGTCCGGGAAGATCGCTTCTTCCTTGGAGCGGAAGTGCCGGAAGAAGGTCCGCCGGGCGACCCCGGCGGCGCCCGCGATCTCGTCGACCGTCGTCGCCTCGTACCCCTTCGTCGCGAAGAGTTCCATCGCCGCGGCGGCCAGTTCACGGCGCATTTTGAGCCGTTGGGCTGCGGCGCGGGTGCCTGCGGCACTCTCCTGGGGGTCGGGCGCGGCGGAGACACGGGGGGACCTGGCGGGCTGGGACATGGTGTGAACGTACTGCATCGGTACAGGGGAACGCGCCTGTGGGGGCGGACCGCCCGATGGATCGAGCAGCCCTCCCCACCCGGCTCCCGGCTCAGCGCCGGGCATATTCGCGGAAGCCGCGCCCCGTCTTGCGGCCGAGGCAGCCGGCGGCCACCAGATGCTCCAGCAGCGGCGCCGGGGCCAGGCCCGGGTCGCGGAACTCGCCGTGCAGCACCTTCTCGATGGCGAGCGAGACATCGAGTCCGACGACGTCGAGGAGTTCGAACGGGCCCATCGGATAGCCGCCGCCCAGCTTCATCGCGGCGTCGATGTCGTCGAGGCTCGCGTAGTGCTCCTCGACCATCTTGATCGCGTTGTTGAGGTACGGGAACAGCAGCGCGTTCACGATGAAGCCGGCCCGGTCCCCGCAGTCCACCGGGTGCTTGCGGACCTTGAGGCACACCTCGCGGACCGTGGCGTGGACGTCGTCCGCGGTGAGCACCGTGCGGACCACCTCGACCAACTTCATCGCGGGCGCCGGGTTGAAGAAGTGCATCCCGACGACGTCCTGCGGACGCGAGGTGGCCCGCGCGATCGCCACGACCGGCAGCGACGAGGTGGTGGTGGCGAGGACCGCGCCCGGCTTGCAGACCTTGTCCAGCATCCCGAACAGCTGCTGCTTGACCGCCAGGTCCTCGGCGACCGCCTCGACCGCGAGATCGACGTCGGCGAAGGCGTCCGGTGAACCGGCCGCGGTGATCCGGCCCAGGGCCTCGTCCCGGGCCTCGGCGGTCAGCCGCCCCTTGGTGACGGAACGCTCCAGGGACGTGGCGATCCGGCCCTTGGCCGCGTCCGCCTTCTCCTGGCTGCGGGCGGCGAGCACCACGTCGTAGCCGCCCTTCGCGAAGACCTCGGCGATCCCCGAGGCCATCGTCCCCGAGCCCGCGACACCCACCGACCGCACCGTGCGCCCGGCCACCGCGGACGCGCTGTCCTGCGGGGTGAGCGCGTCCGGCACCACGGTCTGGCTGCCGGACTCCGCGTACGTGTAGAAGCCGCGGCCCGACTTGCGGCCGGTCAGCCCCGCCTCGCTGAGCTGCCTGAGGACGGGGGCCGGGGCATGCAGCCGGTCCTGCGACGCGGAGTACATCGCCTCCAGGACGGTACGGGCCGTGTCGATCCCGATCAGGTCGAGCAGGGCGAGCGGGCCCATCGGCAGGCCACAGCCCAGCTTCATCGCCGCGTCGATGTCCTCACGGGAGGCGTAGTTCGCCTCGTACATCGCGGCGGCCTGGTTGAGGTACCCGAACAGCAGCCCGTCGGCGACGAAACCCGGCCGGTCGCCGACCGCGACCGGTTCCTTGCCCAGGCTGCGGGCGAGCGCGGTGACCGCCTCGACGGCCGGCGGCGCGGTCAGCACCGAGGAGACGACCTCGACCAGCTTCATCGCGGGCGCCGGGTTGAAGAAGTGCAGGCCGAGCACGCGCTCGGGGCGCAGCGACTCGGCGGCCAGCCGGGTCACCGACAGGGCATTGGTGCCGGTCGCCAGGATCGCCGTGGGGGAGACGATGGTGTCGAGCTCCCGGAAGACCTGCTGCTTGATCTCGTACGACTCGGGCACGACCTCGATGACCAGCTCGGCCTCCGCGGCGGCCCGAAGGTCCACGAAGGTACGGAACCGGGCGAGGGCGTCGCTCCGCTCCTCCTCCGTGATCCGCTCGCGCCGCACGGCGCGGGCGGTCGCGGCTTCCAGGGCGGCGACGGCCTGACGGGCGGCCGCCTCGCTGATGTCGATACCGATGACCTCGTGGCCGGCGCGGGCGAGGACCTCGGCGATGCCGGTGCCCATGGTGCCGAGACCGACGACGGCAATGGTGTTGAGCGGGGTGTCCATCACGGGACTCCAGAGAATGAGTGACGGCTGTGAGGAGCACGGCGCGCGCTGAAGGGCGAACCGGCGCAACGCGTGCGGGAATTGCGTGTCGTGGTGCTCAGGGCCGGGGAACGCTGGGTGCGCCCGGACCGGGAAGGGGCGACGGACTCTGTCCCGGAGTCACGTCTCGCAAAGCTGCCGAACCGACAAGCACTCCGGATGGCTGCGTCACCAGGCCACCGGAGCCGGCGGGGAGTGTGTCCCGCTCACATGAGCTTAACCGGTGGGTAACGAGCGCGCCAGCCCTGCGCAGTTGTGGGCCATGCCACATTCGCCCCGGCCCTCGATACGCAGAGTCCCCGTCGATACGCTGACGGTCATGGACGAGGAGTTCCGGTCACTGACGGACCGGCTGGCTGACGAGGCGGGGGAGTCGGCGGCGTACCGCAGACTACTCGCCACCGACGACGACGAGGAACTGGCCCGCGTCCTCGTGGAACGCGAACGCCCGCTCTGGGCAAGGGAGATAGCCGCGTTCCGGCTCGGCTGCGCCGGAGACCGGCGGGCCTTCGAGGCGCTGGTCCTGCTGCTCAACCACCGTGACCCCGAGCGCTGCGTCTGCGCCGCCCACGCCCTGGTGCGCCTCGGCGACCCCCGCACCCCGCGGGCAGCCGCCGCCCTGGCGACCAACACTTTGCGCACCGCGTACGCCCTGCATCCGGTACGGCTCCTCACCGCGCTGCGGGCCCCGGAGTCCGTACCGGCGCTGATGAGCACCCTGGAGCGGCTGCTGGCCCCCGGCGATCCGCACTGGCGGGTGGCGCTCGCCTGCGTGGAGGGGCTCGGGCAACTCGGGGACGAACGGGCCCGCCCGCTCCTGGAGGCGACGGTGCCGCACCCGCGACTGGGCGGCGCGGCGCGGGACGCGCTCAGCCGGCTGCGGGGGCCGGAGGCCTGAGAGCGCGTGCGTAGCGCAGCTCGGGCACGAGTACGCCGTCCACATCGAAGGGCTCCTCGGCGCCGTCGGGGAGGAAACCGGCACGCTCGTAGAAGCGCCGGGCCGGGGCGTTCTCCTTCAGGACCCACAGCACCAGGTCCGGGAAGCCGTCCGCGGCGGCGCGGGTGAGCATCTCCGTCAGCAGGGCGCGGCCGGCCCCGGTCCCGATCTGCTCGGGCGTCACATAGATCGCGTACAGCTCGCCCCGTGCCGTCCGTCGGCCGTTCTCGCGGTACGGGCCGTAGCAGGCCCAGCCGATCACCCCGAGTCCCGGCCGCTCGGCCACCACATTCACGACCGTGTTGCCCTCGGCGAAGAATCCGCGGCGCCGTCGCGCGTCCTCGGCGATGTCCATGGCGTCGAGATGCGACTGCGGCATCAGTCCGGCGTACGCCGCCTGCCAGCCGCGCACCCGGACCTTCGCGACCGCCTCGCAGTCGTCGACCGTCATGTCCCGCACGCGCACGCGGGCGTCGGGCATGCGGGGCGGCGTCGTCCGTATCGTCATACGGGCCATCCTGGCTCATGCGCCAGGATGGCCCGTACCGGTTTGTCCGGCCCTGGTTCGGCAGCCGTCAGCCGCGGAAACCGAGCAGGCCGTGCAGGATGCCGCCCCTGCTGCCGGCGCCCGCGCCCGGGGCCGACTTGACCGACTTCGCCGCCGCCTTGCCCGTCAGCGGATTCGGGTCGGGGGACTTCGCGCAGACCGCGTCCGCGTCGGCGTGGCTGCCGTTGCCGCGCGGGACGGTGCCCTTGGCGAGATAGTCCGCCAGATAGGTGTCCAGGCAGTCGTTGCCGCTCAGCGTGATGCCGTGGTTTCCGCCGCCCTGCTCGACCACCAGGCTGGAGCCGCGCAGCTTGCGGTGCAAGGTGACACCGCCCTCGTAGGGCGTGGCCGCGTCCTCGGTGGCCTGGAAGAGCAGCACCGGCGGGAGGCTGCTGTTGGAGACCCCGACCGGATTCAGCGGCTCCACCGGCCAGTCGGCGCACGGGGCGTTGTACCAGGTGTTGTTCCAGGTGAAGAAGGGTGCCTTGGCCTGGACGTTCCAGCTGTCGTTGCGCCAGGTGTTCCAGTCGCGGGGCCACTGGGCGTCGCGGCACTGCACGGCCGAGTAGACCGAGTACCCGTTGTCGCCCTTCGCGTCGACCGCGCCGAACTTCTCGTACGCCTTCACGAGCGCGTCCTGGTCGTGGTCGTTCACATACGCCGCGAACGCGTCGGCCAGGTAGGGCCAGTAGCCGTTGTAGTAGCCGCCCGGCAGGAAGGTGTCCTCGACCTCGCTCGCCCCGACCGTTCCGCCCGCCGGGTGGTCCTCGACGGCGTCATGCATTGCGTACCAGGCACGCTCGACCGCTGCCGGGTCGCTGCCGAGCCCGTACGTGCTGTCGTGCTTCGCCACCCAGGCGGCGAACGCCTTGTGGCGGGCGTCGAAGGCGTAGTTCTGGCCGATGTTGTCGTCGTACCAGACGCCCTCCGGGTCGACGTTCGAGTCGAGCACCAGGCGCCGCACCCGCTCCGGGAACAGCTTGGCGTACACCGCGCCGAGGTAGGTCCCGTAGGAGTACCCGAAGTAGTTGAGCTGCTGGGAACCGGTCGCCTGCCGGATGACATCGAGGTCCTTGGCGGCGCTGACCGTATCCATGTGGGGCAGCAGATCCGGATACTTCTCCCCGCATGCCTTTGCGAACGAGCGGGCCCGGTTCCGGTTGGCCTCCTCCACGGCGGGCGAGCCCGGCACCGAGTCGGGACGCAGCGGAGCGAAGTACCCCGGTACGCAGTCCATTGCGGGTTCGCTCTTCCCGACGCCGCGCGGGTCGAAGCCGATCACGTCGTACTGCGCGGCAATCGGCTTCGGCAGCGAGGACGCGACGAACCCGGCCATGGAGAGGCCGCTGCCGCCGGGGCCGCCCGGGTTGACGAACAGGGGGCCCTGGAAGGTCTCCGAGGTGTGCGGGATCCGGGAAAGGGCGAGGGTGATCTGCCGACCCGACGGATCGTCATGATCGAGCGGAGTGCTGACCGATGAGCACTGCAGCCTCGGGTACGACTCGGTACCGCAGTCGGTCCACGTGAGCTGCGCCGCGGTGCGCGGCGTGCCGGTGTCGGCGGTCGCCGGGGGCGGCGCGGCGGTCACCAGACCGGCGACCGTCGCACCGACGGCGAACAGAATTCCTGGACGTTTCGTCATATGGCCTCCCGTGGTGGGGGAACGCGGCTGCGTGGGGTGCAGCCCCCGCCGCATGCTCCCCACATTCACGCCCGGAAGACCTGTTCTGATGAGAGTTGACCCATTTGCCCTCTCGGGATGCGCCGGGTCCCGGACCCGGATATGTCACATCCGCACGGTCGGAACAGGGTCGGCCGGGCCGGCTCGGAGCCGTCGAGCGGTGACCACCGCCCGTGGCGCAGGGGCAGCCGGCGGGCCGAGCCGTGGTGCGAGGGGCCGATGCCGAACTCGGTCGCCGGCTCGTGGACGTACCGTGTGATGCGCCGCTGGTACCACTGGGGCGCATAGGCGCCCTCGGTGCAGAGCCGCTCGTACCGTCGCACCGGATGGGGGTGGCGCTGCCCGAGCCGCCGCATGTACCACTCCCGGGCGCCGGGGCGCCGGGGCGCAGATGCGCGTGGTCACTGCGTCGGCGGTGAAGCGCGCGCTGTTCCCGGCCATGGTGGGTTCTCGACCGCATTGTCCCAGCGCATGGACGCCTCCTCGGTAGCACTGAAACAAGGAATAGAACACCTGTTCCCTTGATCGTTTTCTCCCCTTCGTCCCGGCCCGGATTTTGAGCGGCGTGCCGGAGGTGATTGGCTCAGCACACCCGGAACAACCGAGTGCTGGAGGAACAGCCATGGCGCAGGTCGAGGCCACGACAGAGCGAGTCATCGCGGCGGATGCGGAGACGGTGTTCGACGCGCTGGCCGATTACGCGGAGACCCGGAGCAAGGTGCTGACCGGCCACTTCAGCGAGTACGAGGTGCGCGAGGGCGGTGACGGCGAGGGCACCCTCGTCCACTGGAAGCTCCAGGCCACCAGCAAGCGGGTGCGCGACTGCCTGCTGGAGGTCACCGAGCCCACCGACGGCCGGCTCGTGGAGAAGGACCGCAACTCCTCCATGGTCACCACCTGGACCGTCACCCCGGCCGGTGAGGGGAAGTCGAAGGCGGTCGTGTCGACCGTCTGGAACGGCGCCGGCGGCATCGGCGGATTCTTCGAGAGGGCCTTTGCCCCCAAGGGACTCGGCCGGATCTACGACGAGCTGCTGCAGAACCTCGCCACCGAGGTCGAGAAGTAGCTCCACGCTTTCTTGACCGGCCTCACCGGTTCGGGTGGTCTTCTCGGCCCGTCGGTTGTGCGCCGTAGTGGCTCTCACCGGGGGATAAGCCCCCCCGAGTGCGCCGTCAGCGCCCCCGTCGCGTTTGCCCTTGCTCGTCGCCCGATGCGAGAAATGGGCGGCGCAGATGCGACGAGGGGAGCGGCACGTGGTGGGTGGGATCACTCTGTTGGAGGACGAGCCGGGCGGCACGGGGGCCGCCGAAGCGGCGACCACGGTGCCGATGCCGCAGCCCTCACCGCTCCCCGCCGAGAAGGAGGCAGCCGCCGCTCCGTCCCCCGTGCCGGAGACAAGCCCCCGTCACATCCGGCTGGTCTTCCTGGGACTGATGCTGACGCTGCTGCTCGCGGCGCTCGATCAGATGATCGTCGCCACCGCACTTCCGAAGATCGTCGGTGAGCTGCACGGCCTGGAGAAGATGTCCTGGGCCGTCACCGCGTACCTCCTCGCCTCCACCATCGGGCTGCCGATCTACGGAAAGCTCGGCGACCTCTTCGGCCGCAAGAGCGTCTTCCAGTTCGCGATCGTCGTCTTCGTCATCGGCTCCGCGCTGGCCGGCTGGTCCCGCACCATGGACGAACTGATCGCCTTCCGCGCCGTCCAGGGCATCGGCGGCGGCGGACTCATGATCGGTGTCCAGGCAATCATCGCGGATGTCGTGCCACCCCGGGAACGCGGCCGGTTCATGGGGCTCATCGGCGCCGCCTTCGGCCTCGCCTCCGTCGCCGGCCCGCTGCTCGGCGGCTTCTTCACCGACCATGCCTCCTGGCGCTGGTGCTTCTACATCAACGTCCCGTTCGGCCTGATCACCCTCGCCGTCATCACCGTCGTGCTGAAACTCCCCCGGCCCACGGTCCGCCCCCGCCTCGACGTCCTCGGCGCGCTGCTCCTCGCGACCGCCTCCACCTGCCTGGTGCTGCTGACCAGCTGGGGCGGTACGGAGTACGCCTGGGGATCGCGCACCATCCTGGGGCTCGGCGCCGGGGCCGTCGGAACGGCCCTGCTGTTCCTCGTCGTCGAGCACCGGGCAGCCGAACCGATCATTCCGCTGCGGCTGTTCCGTGACTCGATCTTCAATGTCACCGCGCTCGTCGGCGCGGTCGTCGGGGTCGCGCTCTTCGGCGCCGCCAGCTATCTGCCGACGTTCCTGCAGATGGTCGACGGCGCCACGGCCACCGAGTCGGGGCTGCTGATGCTCCCGATGATGGGCGGCATCGTCGTCGCGTCCGTCGTCTCCGGCCAGCTGATCTCCCGTACCGGCCGCTACCGCGTCCATCCGATCCTCGGCGGCGCCGTCTCGGTGGTCGGCATGTGGCTGCTCTCCCGGCTCGAAACCGGCACGCCGCGGTTCGAATACAGCATCGCGCAGGCCGTGCTCGGCATCGGGATCGGCCTGATCATGCCGGTACTCGTGCTCGCCGTGCAGAACTCCGTACGGCCCGCCGATCTCGGCGCCGCCACCAGCGCGAACAACTACTTCCGGCAGATCGGCGGCAGCGTCGGCGCCGCCGTCTTCGGGACGCTCTTCGCCGGCCGTCTCGCCGACGCGCTCGCGGTCCGTCTGCCGTCCGGCGCCGATCTGCCCGACCCCGAGTCGATCACCCCGCAGCTGGTCCATGCCATGGAGCCCGCGCTGCGCGACAGTTATATCCAGGCGTACGCCGACGCGATGCCGCGGATCTTCCTCTACCTCGTGCCGGTGCTCGCGCTCGGCCTGTTCTTCGCCTTCTTCCTCAAGGAGAAACCGCTGGTGTCCCACCACAGCCCCGAAACCGCCGCCGAGTCCGCACCGATCCCCGCCGCCCGCGCCACGGCCGCCGCTCCGCCGCCCGTGTACCTGTCGGGCGTGCCCGTGTGCGGCAGCGTCCAGCACCCCGACGGTACGAAGGTCCCGCGCGCCGCCCTCACCCTCATCGACGTCCAGGGACAGCAGGTTGGACGGGGCGCGAGCGGGGACGACGGGAGGTACGCGCTGAGCGTGCCCGGCGCCGGCAGTTACGTCCTCATCGCCGCGGCCGGCGGTCACCAGCCGCAGGCCGTCAGCGTCACCGTGGGCGAACGGCCCGTCGAACTCGATGTGGTGCTCGGCGGTGCCGGGCGTCTCGCCGGGAGCGTCGTCACCGCCGACGGCATCCCGGTGCGCGATGCCGCCGTCACCCTCACCGATGTGCGCGGCGAAGTGGTCGCGTCCACCCGCAGCGGCCGCGAAGGCGGCTATGTGATCACGGAGTTGGTGGCCGGCGAGTACACCTTGGCCGCCAGCGCCCCCGCCTTCCGGCCCGCCGCCCTGCCGGTGAGCGTGCAGGCCGCCAGGGAGACCCGGCAGGACATCGAGCTCGCCGGTGGTGCGGTGCTGCGCGGCGTCGTACGGGCGAGCGGCGGCCGGCTCGTCGAGGACGCCCGGGTCACACTCCTGGACGCGGCGGGCAATGTGGTCGACACCCTGACCACCGGGCCCGACGGCGCGTTCCGGTTCGTCGACCTGTCCACCGGTGAGTACACGGTGATCGCGGCCGGGTATCCGCCGGTGGCCACCGTCCTCCAGGTCGCGGGTGGCGGACGGACCGAACGCGACCTCCAACTGGGGCACGCGGACTGACCGTTCCACGGGACGGCATGGTCCCACCGCCCGGCGCCCGGCCGGGACCGCGCCGAGCCGTGCACGGCAGGGTGCGCCGGGCGCCCCCCCGGGGGTGATTGCGCCGATGATCGGCGGACGCCGGACCCGGGGCCGTACCGTGGAGTCACGTACCGCAGAGAGTTGCGGTGGGGAAGGAGCCTTCCACCCATGGATCTCGGTGTGCCGCCGCAGAGGACACCACGGCAGCACGACGCCGCGGCGGGCCGTGTGCCGCTCGCCGTGGTCGTGGTCGACGCGGACGGGCTCGTTTCGCACTGGTCGTCCGGCGCGAGACGGCTCTTCGGCCCCACCAGGGAGCAGGCGGTCGGCTGTTCGGCTGGCGAATTCCTTCCGGTCTCGGGTGCGTTGAGGCAGGCGGTCGGAATCGAGGACGACGGGGACCTCGACGGGTTCGGCCCCGAGCCCGAGGGGCTGCTCAGCGGGACCGTCGCCTACCCGGCGGCCGGCCGGGCCCGGGTCGACGAACCCGAGCATGGCAGGATCGACGTCCTGTGGTGGGCCTACCCGCTGGTCGGCCCCGGGACCGGGCGGCTGCTCGTGCTCGCCGCGGACGCTGCCCAGCTGCGCGACGCCGACTGGGCCGAGGGCCCGGAGGCCGAGACGATCGCTCCCGGTTTCGCGCTGCACACCGACTTCCCCGGCTACCAGGAGCTGGCGGGCCGACTGCCCGAGATCCTGCCCAGCATGAGCGTCCACGAGGCGACCAGGATCGTCGCTCAGATACTCGAACTGGGCTATCCCGTCCTGGAGACCGTACGGGTGCGGCCCGGCGACCGTCTCGTCCTGTGCACCGACGGTCTGGTCGAGGTCCGCGGCCAGGACATCGGCGCCGGGCTCGCTGCGCTCTGCGCCTCCGCGGCGCACCCCGCCGCCTCGACGGACGACGCCTGCGACACGATCATCCGCGCCCTGAACCCGAGCGGCGGCCGCAAGGACGACGTGGCGCTGCTGATGGCCCGGCTGAACGGCATCCCGGACGGCAATGTCGCGGAGTGGCAACTGGCCCTGGATCCAAGGGAAGTGGCCCGCTCCCGGCGTCTGGTGCGCGGGAAGCTCCTCGACTGGGATCTGCCGGACGCGGTGGAGGCCGCCGAGCTGATGGTCAGCGAGCTCGTCACCAACGCCGTGAAGTACGGCCGCACCCACCACATCGGGCTCCGCCTGGTCCGTACCCGCGCCCTGCTCTGCGAGGTCAGTGACGACGAACCCGCCCCGGCCACCCTGCTCGACGCCACGGCCGACGACGAGTCGGGCCGGGGACTGCGGGTGGTGAGCGGCCTCGCCCGTGAATGGGGCACCAGTACCACGGCACACGGAAAGACCGCCTGGTTCGAACAGGCGCTCGGCCGTGTCCCGCGCCCCCGGTCGCACACCGTGTGAAGGGTGCCGCCGCGGCCGGTGAATGTGGTGGACGCTCTTGCCGCGGCCGCCCCCGGGACGATAGTCCGTACCTGAGTAAATTGCCTCGGAACAAACGGACTTGGAAGTGCATATGGGCGTGTCGCTGCGATACCGCGAGGCGTGGGAGGGTTTCTGGTCCGCCACCTCGGACACGCCCGGTGAGGCGATCTGGGACGCCGACCCCTCCCTCAGCTCCGTACCCCACAGCGAGCTGCTCCTGCCGTACGCCGACGCCTCGCTGCCCGTCGTCGACCTCGGCTGCGGGAACGGTACCCAGACCCGCTATCTCGCCACCCGCTTCCCCCGGGCGATCGGGGTGGATCTCTCGCACGCCGCGATCACGCACGCGCGCCGCGCCGATCCCGACGAGGTCGCCGAGTTCGACCAGCTCGACCTGGCCGACGCGGAGGCGGTCGCGGCGCTGCACGAACGGATCGGCGACACCAATGTGTACATGCGCGCGGTGATCCACCAGAGCGAGGCCGAGGCCAGGCCCGCCGTCGCCGCTGCGGTCACGACGCTGCTGGGGGAGCGGGGCCGGGCCTTCGTCGCCGAGCTGACCCCGGCCTCCAAGACGGTGCTCCAGCAGGTGGCGCAGGGCCCGGACGGACCGCCCGCGAAACTGCGCCGGGTCCTGGAGCACGGGCTGAATCCGGCGAGCGCCACGGAGGAGGAGGTGCCTCAGCTGCTGCGGGCGGCCGGTCTGATCACGCTGGCCGGCGGCGAAACCGCCCTGGCCCAGACCGAGCGGCTGCCCGATGGAACCCGCATCGAGCTGCCCGCCCGCTGGTTCGTCCTGGCCGCCACACCGGCAGCGGCCTGACGGCCGGCCGCCGTACCCGTAGCTTCCGACGGCCGGCCGTCGCTCGTCCTTACGTCCCGTCGCCGCTCCGGAGCAGCGTCATCAGTTCCCGCGCGCCCGGGCTCATGGCCCGGGCCGCCGGGAGCACCACGACACTCTCGTAGAACGGCGGCCGGGGCCCTTCGAGCTCCACCGTCACCAGCCCGCGGGCCTCGGGTTTGCGCGAGAAGTGGTGCGGCACCAGCGCGATCCCCAGTCCCTCGTGCACCAGCTCCAGCAGACTGTGCACGTCATTGACCTCCAGCCCTACCGTGCGCCGCACCCGCGCCGCGGCGAACGCCGCGTCCGCCGCTCGGCGCGGACCCCAGTCCGGATGGAAGTCGATGAAGGACTCACAGGGCAGCTCACCCCACGCGACACCGCGCGCCGCCGTGAACCGGTGGCCGGGGGCGCAGAGGACGACCATCGGCTCACGCGCCAGCGGGAGGAGTTCGCCGCGCCACTCGACCGGACTGACGGTCGCGGCGAAGGCGACATCGAGCCGCCCGCCGGCCACCCCGTCCACCAGACTGGTGGTGCCCTCCTGACGGAGCCGGATCTCCATGAGCGGATGCTTGCGGTGAAAGGCCGCCAGCAGACGCGGGAGGCGCAACCCGGCCACGCACTGCTCGACGCCCACCGACAGCATGCCCCGCAGCAGCCCCCGTACCGCGTCGACGGCGTCCCGCGCCGCCCGCGCCCCCGCCAGCGTGCGCTCGGCCTCGACCAGCAGGGCGCGGCCCGCCTCGGTCAGCCGCACGCTGCGTGTGGTGCGGCTGAAGAGCGGGGTCCGGAGCTCCTGCTCCAGGGCCCGGACGGAGGCGGACAGACCGGACTGCGACACGGCGAGGCGCTCGGCGGCGCGGGTGAAGTGCTGTTCCTCCGCGACGGCTACGAAGTGTTCCAGCTGACGCAATTCCATGATTGAGCAATGTAGTCGCTGAATCCCAGCAAAATCTCCTGTTGGACTGCTGGATCGTGGTCGGCGAACCTGGACTCCGCGTACCGCAGCCGCCCCCTCTTCCGTGGAGCCCGTATGTACCTCCCGTCCGTCGACCGCTACCGCGCCATGCCCTACCGGCGCACCGGACGCAGCGGGCTGCTGCTGCCCGCGCTCTCCCTCGGCCTGTGGCACAACTTCGGCGGCGACCGGACGCCGGAGACCCAGGGGCGGATCCTGCGCCGCGCCTTCGATCTGGGCATCACCCACTTCGACCTCGCCAACAACTACGGACCGCCGCCCGGCGCTGCCGAGACCGCGATGGGGCGCGCGCTGAGGACCGACTTCGCCCGGCTGCGGGACGAGCTCGTCATCTCGACCAAGGCGGGCTATCTGATGGGGGACGGCCCGTACGGGGAGTGGGGGTCCAGGAAGACTCTGCTCTCGTCACTGGACCGGAGCCTCTCCAGGCTCGGGCTCGAATACGTCGACATCTTCTACTCCCACCGTCCCGACCCCGACACCCCGCTCGAAGAGACGATGGGGGCGCTCGACTCGGCGGTACGGCAGGGCAAGGCGCTCTACGCCGGCATCTCCAACTACGCGCCCGAGCAGACCCGGGAGGCCGCCCGGATCCTCAAGGAGCTGGGTACCCCGCTCCTCATCCACCAGCCGCGTTACTCGATGCTGGACCGCCGGGCCGAGGACGGTCTGCTCACGGCGTTGGACGAGCTGGGCACCGGCTCGATCGCCTACTCGCCGCTGGAGCAGGGCATCCTCTCCGACCGCTATCTGCGCGGCATCCCGGAAGGCTCGCGCGCGGCGGGCGACAGCCCCTTCCTGACGCCCGATTCGGTCACTCCGGAGCTGGTGGAGCGACTGCGGGCACTCGACGAGGTAGCATCCGCACGGGGACAGTCCCTCGCGCAGATGGCGCTCGCGTGGGTGCTTCGGGGCGGCCGGATTACCTCAGCCGTGGTCGGAGCGAGCAGCGTCGCCCAGCTGGAGAACAGCGTCGAGGCGGTCCGCAACCTGGAGTTCGCCGACGAGGAGCTGGTCCGGATCGAGGAGATCCTCAAGGGTCAGGGCGCCGGCTGAGCGACCCGGCGCGCCCCTGCCGCCGGGCGCGACGAAATCATCGAGCGCATGGCCGTCGTGGTGGGCATGATGACTCGATGCAGGACGACAAGAGAACGTACCCTTCGCAGTCGGGCGACGAACGTACGTCGCTGAGCGGCTTCCTCCAGTTCCAGCGCGAGACCCTGGCCATGAAGTGTGCCGGGCTCACGCCCGAGCAGTTGAGGCGGCCGGCCGTTCCCACTTCGGACCTGACCCTGCTCGGGCTGGTCCGTCATCTCGCCGAGGTGGAGCGTTCGTGGTTCCGTCGCGTGCTGAAGGATGAGGTGGCGCCGCCGCACTGGCCCGGGCCGAACGCGGGCGAGTTCGCCGAGTTCGAGGTGGAAACCGCCGACCCCGATGAGGCGTTCAGGATCTGGCACGAGGAGTGCGCGCGCTCGCGGGCGACCGTGGAGACCGCAGAGTCCCTTGAGATCCGCGGGAGTTACGGCGACGAGGTGTTCTCGCTGCGGTACATCCTCACTCACATGATCGAGGAGTACGCACGGCACAACGGCCACGCGGACCTGCTCAGGGAGAGCATCGACGGCGTCACCGGGGAGTGAACACCCCCGGCTCCAGGGGGTTACGGGTGGTCGGGGCTTCGAGCATCTCGGGCGGCGGCGGATACGCCCTGGCCGCGGCGCACGCCCGCCCCGGGTGGGTGTCGAAACTGATCCTGGCGGCCGTCGCCGTACCCGGTGCGCCGAAGGAGACTTACGCGCGTGGGATCCCGGTCGTGAAGTGGATGGACGGGATCGCCCGGTGCGAGGATGGCCACCATGACCTGGACGGCGCCCAGCATCGAACGTACGACATCCGACGGCGACCAGCTGAACGTTCCGGGCACCGCGGACGAGCGCGTCATGCTGGAGGGCTGGCTCCACTGGCACCAGGAGACGCTGCTCACCAAGTGCGCCGGACTCGACCCGGCGCAACTGGCCCGTACCACCGCCGAACCGTCGAACCTCACACTCCTCGGCCTGGTGCGGCACATGGCGGAGATCGAACGCTGGTGGTTCCGGCGGAGCTTCGCCGGTGAGCCGATCGGTGACGTCTTCGCCGGTCCCCAGGACGGGGACGAAGGCATTGAGGGCGTCGACGCCGCGTACGCGGAACGGGACTTCGCCGCGTACCGCGCCGAGGTCGAGGCGTGCGAGGCCGCGGTCGCGGGGCGCGATCTCGACGAGACGTTCCGGTCGAAGACCCGCGGCCGGCTCGTCAGCCTTCGCTGGGTGTACCTGGTGATGATCCAGGAGTACGCCCGCCACAACGGCCATGCGGATCTGCTGCGCGAGCGGACCGACGGCGCCACGGGCGACTACCCCGGACAGGACTGAGCACGGTTCCGCACTCCGTGGGCGAGGAGTACGTCCGTACCTCGTGGACGAGGAGTACGGAACCGGCTCTCAGTCGTCGGTCCCGGACGGATACACCGCCGCGTGGACGGACTGGAAGAGGGCGGTGACCTCCTGGCCGCTGAGGCCCTGGGGCCGCGCCTCGTCCAGCCACGCGGCGAGCGAGGTGCGCAACGGGGCGTCGGGGCCCTCCTGGGCCGGGGCGAGGGAGCGGGTGATGAAGGTGCCCGCTCCCTGCCGTACCTCGGCGAGGCCCACGCGCTCCAGCTCGCGGTACGCCTTGAGGGTCGTGTTCGGGTTGACCTTGGTCTCCGCCGCGACCTGCGCTGCCGTGGGCAGCCGGTCGCCCTCCTCCAGGGCGCCCATCCGCAGCGCCTGTTCGACCTGTCGCACGATCTGGAGGTACGTTGCCACTCCGCTGCGTCTGTCGATGCGGAATACGACCACCGTCTTCACCTCCCGTTGGACTGCCGAAACAATATGCACCTGCGGTGCGGGTCCTAGAGGGGCCTCCGGGAGACCCGCCACACTGTGAACGCGGTGAGTACGGCGGTGGCCGCGAGCAGGATGCCCGCCCCGGTCCACTGCATGGCCGGCATCTGGTCGTAACCGAGTTACTCGACGACGTTGTTGACGATGCCGTGCTCCTTGTTGCAGGCGTCCGAGGCCGCCTCGGTGGTCTTGGCGCACAGGCCCCAGCCGTAGAGATGGCCGTCGGCCGAGCCGATCCAGCGGTCCACCTCGTGCGACACGCTCAGCCGTGCGGGCAGGTCGGCGGCGAGCGGGTAGGTGACGAGGCGCGAGGGCGCAGTTCGTGCAGCGAACGCGACGAGCAGCACGTCGCCGATCCGGAAGAGCTTGCCGACGCGCCCGATCACCGCGCTGGCGTGCGCAGTTGGCATGAGAGGTGCTGTGCAGCGGACAAGCCTCGGTGATGCCGTAGTCGAGCAGGACGTGGGAGTGTCGGTGAGGATCAGCGGCATGTCGTCCCTGACCGTTTCGGCGAGCAGGGCGGCAGTGAGGTCCCGGTCCACCACGGCTTCGACTCCGGTGAGCCGGCCGGTGGTGTGTTCCCCGACCGGGGGATGACGACATGACCTGCTTCCAGACGCTCCCGGAGATGGTTACCGCTCGCCGGCTTCACCACCTGGGAGGTCAGGGGGACGTCACGTTGTCGGTGTAGTCCACGTTCGCCTTGCGGTAGGCGACGACCTGGGCGTGCACCTGCTGAGGGGTCAGGATGGTGTCCTTCGCGAAGTACGCGTAGTCGACCTGCTCGTGGTAGGTACGCGGCGTGCTGTTGGCCAGGAGGCCGCCAGGGATGAACCACTGGTTGAAGTCGATCGCCATCGGGGTGCGCGGGTAGTACTTCCCGCTGTGGTCGGCGAACAGCGCGCCGTCGATGTAGTACTTCACATGCCCGTCGCCGACCTGGATCACCAGGTCGTGCCAGCCGTCGTAGCTCTGGGCGAGTTCGGTGTGTGTGTTGACGGCGACCCAGGGCGACAGCTGGTAGGTGTACCAAGAGGTCGTGTACATGGTGCTCCCCGGAGAGCCCCAGCCGCCGTTGGGCAAGTACTCGTAGTCCAATTCGCTGTACTTCGGGTCCATGGGGGAAGCGAGCGGGGAGAGGGTGAAGAAGGCCTGCACCACCTTGTCGCCGTCCGGGCCATCCTTGATGGGCGCGTCGCTGAAGCGGACCCGTGCGGCGTAGGTGCCGGAGAAGAACTTTTGCTGCTGACTCAGCTGCGCCTGAGTGGTGCCGGCCGGGGTGCCGTTGGTGCTGGAACTGAGCTGGAGCAGGTGGCGGCTGCCGTAGGTGGGGAAGGTCACCCCGCTCGCCGACCATGTCGCGCCCGGGTCGCCGGGGCGGGCTGTGCCGGTCTTGATGCTCCAGCCACGCTCTGCCAGGCGGGGGTCGGTCGAGCCGGTGTAGGAGAAGTCCTCGAAGAATGCCTGCTCCGGCGTGGGGCCGGCGCTGATGCCGTGCTGCGTCTCGACGCTGTCCTCGGCTGCGGATGCCGGCGGCGTGGTGAGAAGGCTGGTGAACAGGCCGGCGCCAGCGGCGAGGACGGCTGCGATGTGCAGGCGGGAGGGGCGGTGCGACATGGAGTTCCTCCTGTTGTGATGTGGAGACGGTGCGACAGGTGGTGCTACCGCGACTTGAGGTGCCGCGGGGTCGGTCCGGCCGGTCGGCGGGCGTCGGCGGCAGGTACTCGGCTGGGAACCGACGAAGGCCCGCTTGCCAAGTCCATGGGTGGCACGGTGGGGACGTTCGGGTGCCGAGGCCTTGGACTCTCCTCGTCGGCGGGGGTCCACCCGGGTGGACCGGATCTGGCTGTCGTCTTTCGGCGCTCTGCGGCACCGAGAGACGGAATCGGGCGACTCGGCGAAAGGGATCTGGGCGTATGCGGTCAGCCGGAGTAGGCGCACCGGAATCCGATGTGACCGGCGGAGCTGTCGGGGGCGCCGACTTCATCAAGGACACCGGGTACGTCACGGAGGCCGAGCGCTTCGAGTGCTCACCACCGTGCTGCGGCAGGCGGACGACTGGACCAGCGCCCATCCGGAGGAATCGGACACGGAGTAGTGGCGCTGCACGTCGGGCTTACCGGCAAAGGTTTCGGACATGGAGGCCGGCAGCGGTACCGATGCCGGGTCGTACATGTCGTAGTACTCGTCCGGGATGAGGTAGGGCAGGTGAGGACCGGAACCCGTGGCAGGACAGCATGAACGGCTTGGCGTCGGTGTGCCAGGCGTCGGCGTAGCGGTCCAGCAACTCGAGGGTCTTGTCGGTGAGGTAGGCCTCGACGGTGGCCTCGGGCGGCTGCTGGAGGCGGCCGACGATCAGGTGACCGCGGCCGGTGCCGTTCGTCGCCGAGCCGAATACCGCGTCCTTGACTGCGAAGCGGGGGGTAGCCCTTGGTATCCAGCCACGCCTCGTAGGAGGGATGGTGGACGGGGTTGAGGGCCCCGGGAAGGTGTTCGCCGTCCATCGCGTAGTACTCGGGACCGCGGGCGCGGCCGATGTGCCACTTGCCCACGTGGCCCATGTTGCAGCCGCCCGCCAGCAGCGGCTGGGAGAGCACCGGCGATCCGTCCTCGACTGCGTCGCGTCCGCCGCCGTTGCGTTCGGGATTCACCAGCAGGCCTTGGCGGAAGGGGTGTTGTCCGGTGAACAGTGAGGCGCGGGCCTGGGTGCAGATGGCGGTAGGGGTGTAGAAGCTGTCGAACCGCGTGGCCTCGGCTGCAAGGGAGTCGAGCGCGGGAGTGCTGATGGTGGCGTTGCCGTCGCAGCCCAAGGTGTCGACCCGGTGCTGGTCGGTCATCAGGAACAGGAGGTTTCGGGGTAACACAGGCAGACGGACCTTCCGATCGGCCCCTGGGGGAGGAGCGAGTGGGACAGTGCGTCAGGCTGGGCCGTAGGAGGAGGTGGTGGAGAGTTCTCGGCAGCCACTTTTTTCCTGGATCGGATCATATTTAGGGGAGGTCTGGTCCACAAGGGGTCGGCGACCCTGTAATCGCCGACCGTCCCCTCACGCCCTTGTCGGCTCCTCCCGAAGCAGTAGCGCCACCGCCCCGAGAGCCGCCGCGTTGACTCCCAGATCCGCCTGCACAACATCCACCCGTCCCGCCGCACGCGGCAGGGCCAGCCGGCCGATCGCCTGGCGGATCGGGTCCAGAACCAGTGACCCCAGCTGCGCCAACTCCCCTCCCACCACGATCCGTGAGGGGTCCAGCTGCGCCGCAGTCCCGGCCACTACCCGGCCCAGCCGGTCGGCAGCGGTGGAGACCACCCGGGTCGCCGTCGGGGAAAGGTTGCGCACGGCGGCGACCAGGGCGTCCAGGTCGGCAAGGGCAAGACCCTGGCGGGCGCAATGCTCCAGCAGTACCGCGCCCCCGGCGACTCCTTCAAGGCAGCCCCGGCCACCGCAGTGGCAGGGCTTCCCACCTGGATCAACGCTCACATGGCCGATCTCACCGGCACACCCGTGCGCCCCGGCCACGGCTCGACCGCCGACCACCAAACCGCCGCCGATTCCCGTGGACCAGCGCACATACACAAGATCCTCCACCGAGCGTCCCGCGCCCCAGGTTGCCTCGGCCAGGGCTGCGGCGCGGGAGTTGTTGCCCAGCACCACCGGCACACCGAACTCCTCGGCGATGCGCGTCCGCAGCGCTTCGATCTCCTTGGGCTTCCACTCGACGCCGGCGATTCCGACGAGGCCCGCGCCGATCGCGGTCAGCGTCGACGGGACGACCGCCGCCTCACCGGCGGCCCGCCGTAGCAGATCTGCCGCCGCCGGGGCCACTACGTCGCCGCGCACCGGGGAAGGCACGTCGTGCACGCCGCTGGCCACCACCTCGTACGAGGTGTTGACGATGACCAGGCGCATCCGGCTGCGGCCGATGTCGAACCCCGCGTACAGGCTGGCGGAAGGATTGAGCACGACCCGGGTCGCCGGCCGACCGCGGCCGCGCCCTGCGGTGTCGTCGGCGCTCTGCTCGACCAGGACACCACGTTCGAGCAGTCCGGCGACGATGCTGAACAGCGTGGTCTTGGGCAGGCCGGTGCGCCGGCTCAGCTCGGCGCGGCTGAGCGCCCCTGATCGGCGCAGCTCTGCGAGAACGAGATCGTCGTAGGCCGACCTGTTGCGGCGGGCAGGAGTAGCAGTCACCGCAGCATGATGCGCCCTTGCTTGTTATTCGGGCAAAGTCTGGAAGAAATACCCGGTGTCGTAGTCGGGGCCTCCCGGCGCAGCGGGTCGGGCTTGCGTGGTGGCGGACGGACCCTGGGTGATCACACTCCGTCCGTTCTGACCAACACCCACGTGGCACCTTTGATACACGGGTCATCATGGGTCTGGGGGCTGGGGGGCGACGGCCGGGCACAGAGGTCGCGGCTGGAGAGAGGACCGGCTGCAACCGTCCGGGACGGGATTCCGGTGCAGACCTCTTGCCGTCCTTGCCTCGCACTCAATACGATCCGTTTTCGGAATAATTCCTGAGCCTGTTCCGTCACTGTCTCGCCACACACCGCAGTACCCCGCACCACCCGATGCTCGAACGAGCCTCCGCTGCGGACGGTGAACACCGCACATCACCCGCACAAGGCGCAGGCCAGCGCTATGCCCCCACATCCATGACACCCGATGCCTGACACCAGGAGGCGCCATGCAACACCTCAAGCGTCGATCGTTTCTTGCCGGCGTGACCGGAGCCGTCGCCGTGACAACCATCGGGACGCCGGCCCGGGCGGCGGACGACATCGGGCCCGAAGCCGCGTTCCGGCTCGTCCACAACGGCCGTGGCAAGGCGACGGTGCTGTGGTGGGGCGGCGCCACCGCACGTTTCGCGGCCTCTGAACTGGCTGACTACGTAGAGCGGATGAGCGGTTCCCGCCTTCAGGTCCTGCGTGCACGGCCCGAACAGCCCCAGACGGCAACCTCCGGAGTGCTCGTGCTGCCCGGCAGCCGACGCCAGGCAACCACCGTCCCGCCGGTCTGGCTGTCCAAGGCCGACACACTGCTGCGCGACCAGGTCGCGGACAGTTACCTGGTCAGCGCCACCCCGCACGGCGTGCTGCTGAGCGGTGTGGGCGACCGCGGCGTGGTGTACGCGACATACGCGCTGCTGGAGCAGTTCGGAGTCGGTTTTTTCGCACCGCAGTTCAGCTACTACCAGGGTGCCGCCGAGACCGTGCCGCAGACCGTCGACATCACGGTCCGCGCCCAGACCAGCCTGGTCACCCCACCTTGGCCGGTGCGGCGCAAGGCGATCGAGGAGGGCTGGAGCATCAGCCAGTCCAGCCTCACCGCGCTGATCGACTGGATGGGCAAGCAGCGGCTCAACGTCCTGGTCTTTCCGTATGACTACTACGGGGCCGGAGTCACTCGCTACGAGGACTTCGCGGCAGGGATGGCACCAGAACTCGCCAAGCGCGGCATCATCGTGGAAGTCGGCGGCCACGGGTACGACGCATTTCTCCGCCGGGCCGACTACCCGCAGTACTACACTCCCGGGGTCAACGTCTTCAACGTGCACGACGACGCGGCGGTATCACAGTACATCGCCAACGTCGTCACCTATCTGCGGGCCCGGCCCGAGATCGCCATCTTCGACTGCTGGCCTCCGGACGGGGCGACGTGGCCGAAGGCCACCCTCGCCGAGTTCGGCACCGCCACCAACGCCGAAGTTCACGTTGTGAACAAGCTCGTATCCGCCCTCGCCGACGCCGGACTGCACGTCCAGGTCGAACGCATCGCGTATGGCGCCGGGCTGGACACGCCCACGGCCGGGTACACATTCGACCCGAAGGTGCTCATCGACTTCGCCGCCTACGGACGCACGTACTCCGTCCCGTTGGGCGATCCGTCCTCGGCCGTCAACGCGCACCACCTGGACGTGCTGCGTCGGTGGCGCGCGGCCCACCCGGGCACACTGGCGATCTACGACTACTCGCGCCGCTACCGCTGGCGCGAGCTGGGCAATCCGATCGGTGTCCTCGCCCAGGACGCGGACGTGTACCGCAGCGTCGGCGTCAACGGCATCGGAGCGTACTCCGAACCGGCGAACTGGCTGCAGTTCGAGGCGATCCATCTGTTCGGCGCCCGCAGTGCATGGAATCCGACGCTGACCTACGACGACTTCATGAGCAGCTATCTGCCCACGCGGTTCGGGCCGGCAGCGCAAGAGGTGGCCGACTACCTGCTGCGTACCGCGGACGACCCGGACGTCCTCAACACACCCGGCCAAGGGGCGGCCCTTCGGAGCAAGTACCAGGCTGCAGCAGCCGATGTCGCCGCGGCGCGAGCGAAGACCATCGGGACCAGCGCCGCCGCGATCGTCCTCGACCGGCTCGCCTGGGGCTGCGAACTCGCCCTGGCCGACATCGATATCACCCTGTGCGCCCAGGCCAACGATCAGGCAGGCAAGCAGCAGGCGATGGCCCGCTACCGCCAGCTGACCCAGCGGCACCGCTTCAACGGCATCCAGCTCGAGTCGCTCTACACCACCCCGCGCTACGGCGAACAGGTCACCCGGGCGCAGATTGCCAAGCAGTACCGCTCCCCGGCGTGGGGTTACCTGCCGCAGATCCAGTTCACCGTGCGCCAGGGGGCCTCCGTCGATATGACGATCACGGCGCAGGACGTCGACTTCCAGGGGCACGGCGTGGAGTGGACACTCGTCACGCCCCAGGGACTCACCGCCGAGCGCACCCAGGGCCGTCTGCGAGCCTCGGGCCCGCTCGAGGTTTCGGAAACGGTCCGCCTGAGCGCCGGGACCGACGTCGCACCCGGGAACTACGCCGTCACTGTCGCTTTTGACGCCGATGGCGGGAAACTGACGTCGGCTCAGTGCTCCATCACTGTGGTCCGGTAGAAACCTGCCGGTCAGCCTCGACCCGGCGACCTACCGGCTCACCATGGACACCGAGCACCCGGCGTGGTTCCCGCTGTCCGCACAGACCAGCACCGCGTGGACGTCCAAGTCCGCCCGTCCGGCGAACGGGAAGGAGAACCTGGCGCTGCTCCGGCCGAGGCACGGCTTCGACCTGCACGCCGAGAACACCGCCAAGGGCGGCACCGCCGGCCACTTCGACCTGGCCTTCGCGACCCGGTCCGGTGCCTCTGCGAACATCGGCAAGGCCGAGGTGGAGGTGTCCACCGAGGACGGTGCCGGCTGGCACCCCGCGACAGAGTTCTACCCGCCGGTGATCAGCGACCCGAAGGTCAGCGGCACGATGTTCGCCGGCGCCGGACGGTCGGTCTACCGGACCAAGATGTTCGGGCTCGGTGACCGGATGCTCGAGGAGGCAACACCTTGTCCGGGGCGGCTGTTCGTGTTCGCGGTGATCGAGCACGGCAGTCGCCGGATCCGCATCATGGGTGCGACTGCGCACCCATGATGCGCTTCTCCGGTCGCTGTTCTCCCTTGCGGGTCGGGCCGGTCGTGAGTAGCCGCCGACCGGTTCGGCGGAGTTGCTCAGGAAAGGCGACACCGGACTGGGCAGGCCGCATGAGCGTGCGGGTGCTGAGTGACAGTGCGTCAACGCCCTTGCTGGCGGCTTTATTCCGCCGTCGCCATCGGACGCAAACTGATCGGCACCGTGCCCGATGGCATCACCTGCGAGCCCGGCCACGGGCGGACCAACCGGTGGACCACCGCCATCGACGACGGCATCGGCCTGCCTTACGGGCACCTGACGGACAGTCATCCGCCGCGATGTGACCGACCTGGCCGGACAGTCGATCAGCAAGCAGGTCGCGATCGTCGTCACCAGTCGTGCCCACCTGTCGGCCGCCGAGATCTCCGCCCGTGCCCGGATCTCGAGCATCGCCCCGCGACACCGTCTGGCGTGAAGACGACCACGATTCGACATTCGTCGGGCTGGCGCTGGGATCGTCCCGACATTCAGCCGATGACGGGGTTGTGCCGCCGGTCGTAAAGTCCGCGCGAACCTGTCGTCCGGCAGAAGGGGCGAGCAAATTCTCGTGCACCGTGTCCTGTCGAAACCCTCGTGTCCCCGAGCGCCACCTCGGGGTTGGAAAGTGCCGACCCCGCCCGGTTGATCCAGTTTCAGGAAGCACGGTAATGAACATTTTCTCGCGTTTCGTCATCGCATGAGGAGTGGCGAGGGCCACGATTCGTGAGCACGTGCTGGAATCTGCCTTGGACTGTGGCGGCGACGGAAATACCGGCTTGATCGCGGCCGAAATCATCCGGCCGAAAAGCTCCCGTGATCACGACGCCAGTCAGTACTAAAGCACGCTGGGCCGCGGAAACGAGTCGCGGCTGAAGAAGTACGACTGAGCCGAGATCTGCCTGATTAGGAATTCACGATTCGGGTTTGCATGCACCCCGTAGGAGAGGTGTACGTGTCTCATCCCCTTGCCGCGCGGCCATCGCGTCGCAGGTCGCGTCCGGTCGCGTTGACCACGACTGCCGGACGCGTCTGCGCGCTGATCGTGGCGCTCGCCGTCGCCGCACTCACGGTGATCGCTTTACCGGCCTCGGCCTCCGCCTCCGCCTCCACCATCTCCACCACATCCGCCAACGATCCTGTCCCGACTACGAAGGCCGCCGGCCCCAACTCGCCTGGCCGGCACCCCGCCAATCGGGTGTGCGCCACGCCGTCAAAAGCCGGCGAGATGTCCTGCTTTGCAATGGTCCGCACCGATGTCGCCGCGGTGAAGGGTGTGCAGCCCAATGCCGCTCCCGCTGGTTTCGGTCCGGCAGACCTGCAGAGCGCGTACAACCTGCCCGCCGCCGGCTCCACGGAGACGGTCGCGATCGTCGACGCGTTCGACAACCCGAACGCCGAGGCGGACCTGGCCGTCTACCGTCAGCAGTACGGGCTGCCGGCGTGCACCACGGCCAATGGCTGCTTCAAGAAGATCGACCAGCGCGGCGGCACGAACTATCCGCCACCGAACTCCGGGTGGGCCGCGGAGATCGCACTGGACATCGACATGGTCAGCGCGACCTGCCCGACCTGCAAGATCCTGCTGGTCGAGGCCGACGACAGCTACATGACCAACCTTGGCGCGGCCGTGAACCAGGCGGTCGCCCAGGGCGCCCAGTACGTCTCCAACAGCTACGGCGGCAACGAAGGTTCCGACGAGACCCAGGCCGACGACGCCTACTTCAACCACCCCGGTGTCGCGATCACTGTCAGCAGCGGTGACAACGGTTATGCGGTGGAGTATCCGGCCGCGTCGCCGTATGTGACGGCGGTCGGTGGCACCTCGCTGGTCAAGGACACCTCCACCAGCCGCGGTTGGACCGAGAGCGCATGGAGTGGTGCGGGCAGTGGCTGCTCGCGGTTCGAGCCCAAGCCGTCGTTCCAGAAGGACACCGGCTGCGCGGGGCGTGCGGTCGCCGATGTGTCCGCGGTCGCGGACCCGAACACCGGTGTCGCGGTTTACAACAATGGCTGGCAGATCTTCGGCGGTACCAGCGCGTCCGCCCCGATCATCGCCTCGGTCTACGCGATGGCCGGGACGCCGGCGGCGGGTTCGGCACCCAACTCCTACCCGTACGCCCAGCCCTACGCGCTCAACGATGTGACGTCTGGAAGCAACGGAAGTTGCATCCCTGCGTATCTGTGCACGGGAGGGGAGGGGTATGACGGGCCGACCGGGCTCGGCACCCCGAACGGGGTCGCCGCGTTCCGCTCCGGGCCGCACGGCACTGTCAGCGGTACCGTCACCGACGGCACCGCTCCGCTGGCTTCGGCCAAGGTCACCGTGGGTGACGTCACGGCCACGACAGACGGGCAGGGGCACTACACCCTGATCGCTCCACCGGGAACCTACGACATCAGCGCGAGCAAGTTCGGGTACGCCACCAAGACCGTTTCGGGTGTCGCGATCGCCGACGGCCAGACGGTGACCGAGAACTTCGCGCTGACCGCGAAGTCGCGCGTGAACGTCACCGGCACGGTCCATGACGGTTCCGGTCACGGCTGGCCGCTGTATGCGACCGTGCGGGTCAAGGGCGAGCCGACGGCGGTCGCCTACACCGACCCCAGGACGGGGAAGTACACGCTGAGTGTGCCCGCCGGGGCCAACTACACCCTGCAGGTTGACCCGTTGTATCCGGGTTACGAGCGGGACTCTCAGGATGTGCAGGTGGGTTCGGCGGATGTGACGCATGACGTCAACGCGTCGGTCGACTGGACGACCTGCAGCACGGCCGGGTACGGCCTCCACTACACAGGCACCACCGAGTCGTTCGACGGCACCACCGTGCCGTCGGGCTGGACCGTCGACGACAAGGTCGGTAACGGCCAGACCTGGGTGTTCAACGACCCCGGCAAGCGCGGCAACCAGACCGGCGGGTCCGGCGGCTTCGCCATCATCGACAGCGCGAAATACGGCGTCGGCAAGTCACAGGACAGCTCGCTGATCAGCCCGGTCATGGACTTCAGCCAGCGAACCCACCCGGCCCTGACCTTCCGCACCGACTACAAGGGCTTCTCGGGCGAGACCGGGGGCGTCGATCTCAGCGTCGACGGCGGCCAGACGTGGAACAACGTCTGGCGCCACACCACCGACAGCGCCCGGGGGCCGCTGACCGAGCTCGTGGACCTGTCCCAGGCCGCCGGCAAGGCCAACGTCCAGGTGAGGTTCCACTTCACCGCCAGCCTTGGGTGGTGGTGGCAGGTCGACGACGTCCACCTCGGCGACCGCACGTGTGACCCGGCACCGGGCGGCCTGGTCCTCGGCCAGGTGACCGACAAGAACACCGGGGCCGGGCTCAACGGCGCCTCGGTGACGTCGGTCGACAAGCCCGCGGAGAAGACGACCTCGGTGGCGACGCCGAACGACCCGAACCTGGGCGACGGCTTCTACTGGATGTTCTCCTCGCTCACCGGGGAGCACACGTTCACCGCCACGGCGGGGAGCAGCTACAGCGCCCAGGACATCACCGTCAACGTGGCCCCGGACCAGGCATCGGACGGCACGTTCGCCCTGCCCGCACCCCGGATCGAGGTCAGCCCGGCCCAGGTCAGCAAGACCGTCGACTGGAAGGGCCAGGGCAGCTCCACCCTGACGTTGAAGAACACCGGAACCGCCCCGGTGACCGCCAAGATCGGTGAGTGGCCGGGCGGCCACCAGCCCGCTGCGGCGCAGAAGGGTGCTCCATTGCAGGAGGTGAAGGGACACTTCAGCCCCGAGCCGTTCCGGCCCGGCAAGACCGCGCAGGCGGCGACCGCCAAGCCGTCGGCGACGCCGTACGCGGCACCGTGGACGACGGTGGCCGACTACCCCACGACGATCATGGACAACGCCGTAGTGACCCTCGACGGCAAGGTCTACTCGATCGCCGGAACCGACGGAATCTTTTCCGTCTCGAACAAGGCATACGTCTACGACCCGGTCGCCCAAGCGTGGAGTGCTCTGCCGAACCTGAGGGCCGGCCGCATGGCGGCGCAGGCGGCCGCCTATGGCGGCAAGATCTACGTCTTCGGCGGCTGGGACGCATACACGCCCGTGGCCAAGACCGAGATCTACGACCCGGCGAGCCGTACTTGGTCCGCAGGCGCCGACATGCCGAAACCGCGTGGCGCCGGCGCCGTGACCGTGCTGGGCGGCAAGATCTACATCATCGGCGGCTCCATGAACGGCTCCTACAGGACCGATGTGCAGGTGTACGACCCGGCCTCGAACTCCTGGAGTTCGGCCACGCCCTACCCTGAGCCGCTCGCCCTTCTCGGCTGCGGCGCCATCGCGAACAAGCTGTACTGCGCGGGCGGGTCGCCGGGCACTACCTCCACCAAGCACGCCTACAGCTACGACCCGGCATCCGCCACATGGACTCCCATCGCCGACCTGCCGATCGACCTGTGGGGGATGGGCTACTCGGTGTCGGACGGCAAGCTCCTCGTGTCCGGCGGCGTGACCAACGGCCTCACCACGATCACCAACCGGGGCTTCGCCTACGACCCGGGTTCCGACACCTGGACCGCGCTGCCCAACGCCAACAACACCGTCTACCGCGGCGGTTCCGCCTGCGGCTTCTACAAGATCGGAGGTACCACCGGAGGGTGGGCCGCGACCAAGAAATCCGAGCTGCTGCCCGGCTACTGCGCGACCGATGTCCCCTGGCTCTCAGAGGACAAGACCGAGGTGACGATCCAGCCGGGCGAGAGCGTTGACGTCAACGTGAGTTTCAACGCGAACGTCGCCGAGATCACCCAGCCGGGCACGTTCACCGCGCTGCTCACGGTCAGGGCGCAGACCCCGTACGCGATCGCGTCGGTTCCGGTGACGCTCACGGTGAACCCGCCCAAGACCTGGGGAAAGATCACCGGGACGGTCACCGGAGTCGACTGCGCCGGCAAGTCGGCGCCGCTGACCGGAGCGACCGTGCAGATTACCTCGAAGACGGCGACCTACACCCTGAAGACCGACCGGAACGGTCAGTACGTGTTCTGGCTCGACGTCAGCAACAGCCCGCTCACGGTGACCGCGTCCAAGGACGGCTCGGCGCCGCAGGCCCGATCGGTCAAGATCAAGGGGGGTGAGGCGACCACGGCCGACTTCTCTCTCAAACAAACCTGCACCTGATCTGACGCTCCGTGCGGGCCGGGCTCTGCCCCGGCCCGCACGGACAGGTCGCGGCCCCGCCATCGATCCGATGGCGGGGCCGCGATCCTTCTCGGCCGCCCCCGGTCCGCAGCGGGCGGGGGTGAGCACGGCAGCTGCGGGCCGCTGATCGGCGACGAGCGGCCGGGGAACGACCGGGTCGATGCCGCGCGTGGCGACCCTGCTCGAACGCCATGCCGAGTTGGCCGGGGCCATAGGTCGCTGGGCACACCTGGCCGAAAGTCGGCCCGACCAGGTGTTTTTGCATATTCAGCCCGGATCCACCGGCTCGATGCCTGTGGATAGCCTCTCCGGAAACGAGGAAGTGCCCTGTGACCTGCGATGATGGGAGTTCTTCACGCTTCCAGCACGCACGACCACGAGGGCACTTCCGAGATGCAATCTTCCCATGCCGCAGCGAGGGTCTCCGCACGGTTTGATGATCCGAATCTGGTCGGCTACGGCGGGCTGGCCCCGGTGGTGCGGCTGGCTGAGCGGTGCGGACTGCCCGCACTCGTCGACGAGCACGTCCGGCTGCCGGCCTCGACGGACGGCACCGGGGCCTTCCCCGCGGCGAAGCTGATGTCGCTGGTCGGCGGCATGGTCGCCGGGGCGGACAGCATCGATGACATGGACCGGCTGCGGCACGGTGGGCTGCCGCGGCTGTTCAGCGGGGTGCGGGCGCCGTCCACGCTGGGCTCGTACCTGCGCTCCTTCAGCCACGGACACGTGAAGCAACTGCACGCGGTGGCCCGCCGGTTCCTACCCGAACTGGCCGCGCACACCCCGCTGCTGCCCGGCGCCGACCAAGTGGCCTACGTGGACATCGACGACACGATCCGTCGCACCTACGGCTACGCCAAGCAGGGCGCCGGCTACGGATACAGCAAGGTCAAGGGCTTGAACGCGCTGATCGGGATCGTCTCCACCCCGCTGGCCGCTCCGGTGATCGTCGCCACCCGCCTGCGCAAGGGACCGTCCAACTCCGCCCGAGGTGCGGCCGCGTTCGTCGCCGAATCGATCCGCACCGCAAGAGCGTGCGGCGCGAACGGGCTGCTGGTCGTGCGGGCCGACTCCGCGTTCTACGGCGCCAATATCGTGAACGCCTGCCGGGCCCTGGGCGTCCGGTTCTCGGTCACCGTGCGGATGAACGCCTCGGTCAAGGCCGCGATCGCGGGCATCGACGAAGCCGCGTGGAAGGCGATCAAGTACCCCAAGGCCGTGTGGGACGAGGAGGGGCAGTGCTGGATCTCGGACGCCGAGATAGCCGAGACCACCTACACCGCCTTCACCTCCAAGCCGAAGAAGCAGCAGGCCACCGCCCGTCTGATCGTGCGCCGCGTCAAACGGCTCAACCCGGCAGCGGTGCCCGAGGGACAGGGCGCACTCTTCGATACCTGGCGCTACCACGCCGCGTTCACCGACTCTCCGCTCTCCCTGTCCGATGCCGAACGTGAGCACAGGCGGCACGCTGTCGTGGAACAGGTGATCGCGGACTTGAAGAACGGCCCGTTCGCCCACGCCCCCTCCGGGCACTTCCAGGCGAACGCCGCCTGGCTCGCGCTGGCCGCTCTCGCGCACAATCTGACCCGCGCCGCCGGCGCCCTGGCGTCCGCCTTCCACGCCAAGGCCACCACCGCAACGATCCGCGACCACCTGATCAACGTGCCCGCCCGCCCGGCCCGCTCCGCCCGGCGCCTCACCCTCCACCTGCCCGAACACTGGCCCTGGGCCGACGACTTCACCCAGCTCTTCGACCTCGTGCACGCGCCACCACCCACAGCCTGAGAAGCCCTGACCACCCCGCCCGCAAGGGCCCGAGACCGCCGAACACGTGGAAGAGCTGGACAGACCAGCGGATACTCCCTGCCCGAACAGCCAGATCATCTCGCCAACCGCCAAGACAACCCCGAAACGATCACTCCGGAATCAAGCCGGTGGATCCGGGTTCAGGCGGGGGCGTAGAGCCGTCGGGGTCTGCACCATTCGACATTCGTCGGGCTGGCGCTGGGATCGTCCCGACATTCAGCCGATGACGGGGTTGTGCCGCCGGTCGTAAAGTCCGCGCGAACCTGTCGTCCGGCAGAAGGGGCGAGCAAATTCTCGTGCACCGTGTCCTGTCGAAACCCTCGTGTCCCCGAGCGCCACCTCGGGGTTGGAAAGTGCCGACCCCGTCCGGTTGATCCAGTTTCAGGAAGCACGGTAATGAACATTTTCTCGCGTTTCGTCATCGCATGAGGAGTGGCGAGGGCCACGATTCGTGAGCACGTGCTGGAATCTGCCTTGGACTGTGGCGGCGACGGAAATCCCGGCTTGATCGCGGCCGAAATCCTCCGGCCGAAAAGCTCCCGTGATCACGACGCCAGTCAGTACTAAAGCACGCTGGGCCGCGGAAACGAGTCGCGGCTGAAGAAGTACGACTGAGCCGAGATCTGCCTGATTAGGAATTCACGATTCGGGTTTGCATGCACCCCGTAGGAGAGGTGTACGTGTCTCATCCCCTTGCCGCGCGGCCATCGCGTCGCAGGTCGCGTCCGGTCGCGTTGACCACGACTGCCGGACGCGTCTGCGCGCTGATCGTGGCGCTCGCCGTCGCCGCACTCACGGTGATCGCTTTACCGGCCTCGGCCTCCGCCTCCGCCTCCACCATCTCCACCACATCCGCCAACGATCCTGTCCCGACTACGAAGGCCGCCGGCCCCAACTCGCCTGGCCGGCACCCCGCCAATCGGGTGTGCGCCACGCCGTCAAAAGCCGGCGAGATGTCCTGCCTTGCCATGGTCCGCACCGATGTCATCGCGGCGAAGGGCGTCCAGCCCAATGCCGCTCCCGCTGGTTTCGGTCCGGCAGACCTGCAGAGCGCGTACAACCTGCCCGCCGCCGGCTCCACGGAGACGGTGGCGATCGTCGACGCGTTCGACAACCCGAACGCCGAGGCGGACCTGGCCGTTTACCGTCAGCAGTACGGGCTGCCGGCGTGCACCACGGCCAATGGCTGCTTCAAGAAGATCGACCAGCGCGGCGGCATGAACTATCCGCCGGCGGACGCCGGGTGGGCCGGGGAGATCGCACTGGACATCGACATGGTCAGCGCGATATGTCCGACCTGCAAGATCCTGCTGGTCGAGGCCGACGACAGCTACCTGACCAACCTCGGCGCGGCCGTGAACCAGGCGGTCGCCCAGGGTGCCAAGTACGTCTCCAACAGCTATGGCGGCAACGAAGGTTCCGACGAGAGCCAGGCCGACGACGCCTACTTCAACCACCCCGGTGTCGCGATCACTGTCAGCAGCGGTGACAACGGTTACGGCGTCTCGTACCCGGCTGCGTCGCCGTATGTGACGGCGGTCGGTGGCACCTCGCTGGTCAAGGACACCTCCACCAGCCGCGGCTGGACCGAGAGCGCATGGAGTGGTGCGGGCAGTGGCTGCTCGGTGTATGAGCCCAAGCCGTCTTTCCAGCAGGACACCGGCTGCGCGCGTCGTGCGGTCGCAGATGTGTCCGCGGTCGCGAACCCGAACACCGGTGTCGCGGTCTACCACGGTGGCTGGCAGATCTTCGGCGGTACCAGCGCGTCCGCCCCGATCATCGCCTCGGTCTACGCGATGGCCGGGACGCCGGCGGCGGGTTCGGCGCCCAACTCCTACCCGTACGCCCAGCCGTCCGCGCTGAACGATGTGACGTCCGGAAGCAACGGAAGTTGCACGCCCGCGTATCTGTGCAAGGGAGCGGCGGGTTATGACGGGCCGACCGGGCTCGGCACCCCGAACGGGGTCGCCGCGTTCCGTTACACGCCGCACGGCACTGTCATCGGTACCGTCACCGACGGCACCGATCCGCTGGCTTCGGCCAAGATCAGCGTGGGTGACGTCACGACGATGACGGATGGGCAGGGCCGTTACACCCTGACCGCGCCACTCGGAACCCATGACGTCAGTGCGAGCAAGTTCGGGTACGCCACGAAGACCGTTTCGGGTGTCGCGATCGCCGACGGTCAGACGGCGACCGAGAACTTCGCGCTGACCGCGAAGTCGCGCGTGAACGTCACCGGCACGGTCCATGACGGTTCCGGTCACGGCTGGCCGCTGTATGCGACCGTGCGGGTCAAGGATGAGCCGACGGCGGTCGCCTATACCGATCCCAAGACGGGCAAGTACACGCTGAGCGTGCCCGTCTCCAGCAGCTACACCCTGCAGGTCGACCCGTTGTATCCGGGTTACGAGCGGGACTCTCAAGACGTGCAGGTGGGTTCGGCGGATGTGACGCATGACGTCAACGCGTCGGTCGACTGGACTACCTGCAGCGCGGCCGGGTACGACCTCCACGACAACGGCACCACCGAGTCGTTCGACGGCACCACCGTGCCGTCGGGCTGGACCGTCGACGACAAGGTCGGTAACGGCCAGACCTGGGTGTTCAACGACCCCGGCAAGCGCGGCAACAAGACCGGCGGATCCGGCGGCTTCGCCATCATCGACAGCGCGAAATACGGCCGCAACAACTCACAGGACAGCTCGCTGATCAGCCCGGTGATGGACTTCAGCCAGCGAACCCACCCGTCCCTGACCTTCCGCACCGACTACAACAGCGTCCCGGGCGAGACCGGGGACGTCGATCTCAGTGTCGACGGCGGCCAGACGTGGAACAACGTCTGGCACCACACCACCGACACCGCCCGGGGGCCGCGGACCGACATCGTGGACCTGTCCCAGGCCGCCGGCAAGGCCAATGTCCAGGTGAGGTTCCACTTCACCGCCAGCTTTGGGTGGTGGTGGCAGGTCGACGACGTCTTCCTCGGCGACCGCACGTGTGACCCGACGCCGGGCGGCCTGGTCCTCGGCCAGGTGACCGACAAGAACACCGGAGCCGGGCTCAACGGCGCCTCGGTGACGTCGGTCGACAAGCCCGCGGAGAAGACGACCTCGGTGGCGACGCCGAACGACCCGAACCTGGGCGACGGCTTCTACTGGATGTTCTCCTCGCTCACCGGGAAGCACACGTTCACCGCCACGGCGGGGAACTCTTACAGCCCACAGGACATCACCGTCAACGTGGTCCCGGACCAGGCATCTGACGATACGTTCGCCCTGCCCGCACCCCGGATCGCGGTCCCGGCCCAGGTCAGCAAGACCGTCGACTGGAAGGGCCGGGGCAGCTCCGCCGTGACCTTGAAGAACACCGGAACCGCCCCGGTGACCGCCGAGATCGGTAAGCAGCCGGGCGGCCACCAGCCCGCCGCGACGCAGAAGGGTGCTCCGCTGCAGGAGGTGAAGGGACACTACAGCCCCCTGCGATTCCGGCCCGGCAAGACCACGCAGACGGCGGCCGCCAAGCCCTCGGCGACGCCGTACGCGGCGCCGTGGACGACGGTGGCCGACTACCCCGTACCGGTCATGGACAACGCCGTGGCCACCCTCGGCGGCAAGGTCTACTCGGTCGCCGGAAACGACGGCGCAACCGATTTCAAGAACGCCTACGTCTACGACCCAGGCGCCGAGGCGTGGAGTGCCCTGCCGAACCTGAGCATCGCCCGTTCGGCGCCGCAGGCTGCCGCCTACGGCGGCAAGCTCTACGTCTTCGGCGGCTGGGACCCATACGGGAGGCCGGTGGCCAAGACCGAGATCTACGACCCGGCGACCGGCGCCTGGTCCACCGGCGCCGAAAACCCGAAACCGTACGCCGGCGCCGCCGTGACCGTACTGGGCGGCAAGATCTACATCGTCGGCGGCTGCACGTACGACGACTGTGGCGGGACGGACGTGCAGACGTACGACCCGGTGTCGGACTCCTGGAGTTCGGGCACGGCGTATCCGGAGCCGATCTCCTGGCTCGGCTGCGGCGCCATCGCGAACAAGCTCTACTGCGCGGGCGGGGCGACCCCGGTCAGCGCCACCAAGCACGCCTACAGCTACGATCCGTCGTCCCACAGCTGGATCGCCGTTGCCGACCTGCCGATCGACCTCTGGGGGATGGGCTACTCGGCGGCAGACGGCAAGTTCCTCGTGTCCGGCGGCGTGACCAACGGCTTCACCACGATCACCAACCAGGGCTTCGCCTACGACCCGGGTTCCAACGCCTGGACCGCGCTGCCCAACTCCAACAACACCGTCTACCGCGGCGGCTCCGCCTGCGGCTTCTACAAGATCGGAGGTTCCCCCGCAGGGTGGGACGCGGCCAAGAGTTCCGAGCTGCTGCCCGGCTATGGCCAGTGCGTCGCAGTCCCCTGGCTCTCGGTGGACAAGACCGAGGTGACGATCCAGCCGGGCGAGAGCGTCGACGTCAACGTGAGTTTCAACGCGAACGTCGCCGAGATCACCCAGCCGGGCCCGTTCACCGCGGAGCTCACGGTCAGCGCGAAGACCCCGTACGGGGCGATCCCGTCGGTCCCGGTGACGCTCACGGTGACCCCGCCCAAGACCTGGGGAAAGATCACCGGGACGGTCACCGGGGTCGGCTGCACCGGCACGTCGGCGCCGCTGACCGGAGCGACCGTGCAGATAACCTCGAAGACGGCGAGCTACACGCTGAAGACTGACCGAAACGGTCAGTACATGCTCTGGCTCGACGTCAGCAACAACCCGCTCACGGTGATCGCGGCCAAGGACGGCTGGGCGACGCAGACCCGATCGGTCAAGATTACGAAGGGCATGGCGACCATGGCCGACTTCTCTCTCAAACCCGACCGCATCTGCACCTGATGTGACGCTCCGTGCGGGGCCGGCCTCTGCCCCGGCCCGCACGGACAGGTCGCGGCCCCGCCACCGATCCGATGGCGGGGCCGCCACCCTTCTCGGCCGCCCCGGTCTGCAGCGGGCGTAGATGAGCAGTCGACCTCGACGACTCACCGGCCGGACAGGCAGCTTCGACCTGCGCGGCGCGGCGCGAGCATGCCCAGATCGTGGTCCCGATCTCCGCGACCTCGTCGTGGAGATCTTTCCAGCGGCGGGCCATGGCGCGTATGGAGTGCTTCGCGGAGGCTGCTGGGCTGGTCACGGGGCCCGGCCGCAGGCCGGCGCATCGTTCGATGAGGGTCATCTTCGGCAGGCCCTGGAGTTGCTGCCGCAGCTCGTCGGGGACCGTGAGGATCAGGGCCTTGAGAGTGACGGCGACGGTGACTTTGTCCTCACAGTCGTAACTGTCGTCCACTGACCCTATGGGTGCCTCAACTCCCGCTCATAGTAGGAGTGTTGCTAGCTTGGTCGATGTGCATTGGCAGCCGTGGTCGGCATGGTGGGAGCGCGTTGGGCCAGCCGATGCATGAACTCAATCATGGGACGCGCCGGGGGCTCCCCAGCGTCTGCCTGAACGGTCATTCCGGTCGGACGTTCGGTCGCCGGCCGTCTGCGGGAACTCCCGCGAGGCGGGGACCCTTGACACCCACACGCAGCCATGTGGATGATTCACGTCACCTCGGACTAGATGTTGGGATCTTCCACATGAATGAAGAGGGCGTCCCCCCGGACTTCACCGCCGGCGTCCTGGTTCGGCTGCGCGGACTGCTGCCCTCGCTGTCGGTGAAGGAGCGGGCGATCGCGGACGTGGTGCTGCAGGATCCAGCCGGGGTGGCGCAGCTGAGCATCTCTCAGGTCGCTCGGCGGGCCGAGGTCTCGGACACCTCCGTGACCCGGTTCTGCCGCCGGCTGGGGCTCGCCGGCTACCCCGAGCTGCGGATGGGGCTTGCTGCGGCGGTGCAGCACGCGCACTCCGGGTGGCGGCTGCGTGTCGGCATGCAGGGCGATATCGAGCACGACGACACAGCCGCCGAGGTTGTGGTGAAGATGGCGCACGCGGACGCCGGCGCCATTCAGGACAGTGTGGAACAGCTCGATACCGCAGCGTTGGACGCGGCGAGTCGGCTGCTTGCCCGAGCCCGGCGGATCGAGGTGTACGGCGTCGGGTCGAGCGCACTTGTGGCGGCGGACATGGAGTACAAGCTGCAGCATCTGGGCCTGCCCTGCTCGACGTTCTGCGATGTGCACCGTGCCCTGATGAATGCGGCCCATCTGCGGCCCGGCGATGTCGCCGTCGGTATCTCGCACTCCGGCCGCACCCGGGAGACCCTCGATCCGCTGCGCGAGGCGGCCCTGCACGGTGCGACGACCCTCGCGCTGACCAACGACGGTGGATCCCCTATCGCCGAGCTGGCCGATCTGGTGCTGTGCTCTGCGGGACGGGAGGCGCCTTTCCGCACCGGGGCCACTGTCAGCCGCATCGGCCAACTGTTCGTCGTGGACTGCCTGTATGTGCGCCTGGCCCAGGCCAAAGGTCGTGATGCCGCCAACTCCGCGTTTGGCCGCGCCTTCCGCGCGGTGGAGCGGCACCGGCTACCCCACGGCGAGGACGGCACCAGCGAAGGAGAGGAACAACCATGCCCGTGAGGGAGAGTGTCCCGCCGCCCCTGACCGAGTTGCGCAACCCGGCGACGCACGACCTGGACGAGCTGAGCGTTCCCCAACTCGTCGACCGGATCGCGGACCAGGACCTGCAGGCGCTGCAAGCCGTACGCGCCGCCCGCGAGGAGATCGCCCAACTGGTGGCCCTGGGCGTGGGCGTCCTGCGCGGCGGCGGCCGGATCCACTACTTCGGGGCCGGCTGCTCCGGCCGCTTCGGGGTACTCGACGCCGCCGAAGTAGTGCCGACCTTCGGTGTCGAACCCGGAGTTTTTGTAGCGCACCTGGCCGGCGGCCCCACCGCCATGACCGAGGCCGTGGAGGACGTCGAGGACGACGCGGATGCTGGGGGACTGGATGCGGCCGAGGTCACTGGGGCGGACCTCGTCATCGGGCTGAGCGCCAGCGGTGCAACCCCTTACGTTGGCGGCGCGCTGCGCCGGGCCAGTGCGAGCGGCGCGGCCACCGCGCTGGTGTCGGCGAACCCGGGAGCACCGCTGGCAGCCGACGCGGACCTGCACATCGCGTTGGTGACCGGTCCGGAAGCGGTCACCGGGTCCACCCGGATGAAGGCCGGCACCGCGCAGAAACTGGTGCTTACCGCTTTCTCCACCGCGGTGATGGTCCGCCTCGGGCGCACCTATTCCAACCTCATGGTGTCGCTGACCGCGGTCAACGACAAGCTGCGGCGCCGCAGTGTGCGCATCCTGTGCGAGGCCGCCGGTGTGGATGCGGACGCGGCGGGCCTGGCGCTGGCCGCGGCCGGCGGCGACACCCAAGTTGCGCTGCTGGGGCTGCTTGCGGACCTGCCCGCGGACCGCGCCCGGCACCTGCTGGCCCACCACGGAGGGTCGGTCAAGGATGCCCTGCGCTCGGCCGTGGAAGCGCAGGCTGAGTCGTGAGCGCGGTGCGGGTGGCCGGCGTGGATGTGGGCGGCACCGGAGTGCGGGTGGGTGTCCAGGAGTTGGGATCGAATGCGCTGGGCCCCCGGACCGACCGGCCGGTCCCGGCCACAGTCGGCGAGACCGGCCTGGATGCCGCCGCCGTGCTGGCACTGGCCGTCCCCGCCCTGGAGGCACTGCTGGCCGACCCCGCGGCCGACATGCCCCCCACGGTCGACACCATCGCGGTGGGCGCGACCGGATTCGCCTTGCTCGGCGGCGATCTGCGCAAGCGACTACCGCAGGCACTGGCCGACCGTTTCCGCGCGCGCCGCGTGATACTGGCGAGTGACGCGGTGACTGCCTACGCCGCCACGCTCGGCACCATGCCGGGCGCCGTGATCGCGGCCGGCACGGGCGCCGTCGGCCTGGGGCTTGCCCCCCGGGAAGGCTGGCGCAGAGCCGACGGCTGGGGACATCTCCTCGGCGACGAGGGGGGCGGAGCCTTGGATAGGCTGCGAGGGCGTGAAGGCGGCGCTGCGCGCCTACGACGGACGTCCGGACGGTTCCCCGCAACTACTCGACGCGCTCCTAGGACGGTTCGGACCTCCGCAGCGGCTGTCGGGACTGATCCAACCCAGCCCACAGCGTGCGGGTCTGCTGGCAGCTTTTGCCCCCGACGTCGCGGCCTGCGCCCACGACGGCGACGCACGGGCACACGCCATATTGAACCGGGCCGGGCGGGCGCTGGCCGAGACCGCGCACGCCGCGGCCCCCGACGACGGATCCGCATCGATAGCGTGCGCCGGCAAGCTCTTCCGGATCGGCGACGCCCTTCTCGGTCCGTTCGAGGCACGGCTACGCGAACTGCGCCCCCGCATACGCATCGTGGCATCCAACGGCGAACCACTGGATGGCGCACTCCGCCTGGCCGCAGCCGCGGCGACTGGCGCCTGGACGCTGCCGGCGGACGACGCACTGCTCGTACTTACCCACTTCGACAACGTCGACGAACAAAAGGGGCGATCATGACGCTGTTCATGTGGAGGATGGCCCTGGAGACCAAGGGGCGTCCGCTCGATGCCAGCAAGGACCACTGGGAGAACGGCGGATCTTGGCCCGCCGGCACCTCCGAAGCGGAGGCCCGCATGGACACCCCGGCGATGCCGTCGTACTGATTCCGGCAACACTCGTCCACCGCGCATGGGAGTTGACATGAGATTCGGCACGATAAGACAAATATCCGGACGAGCAACGGCAGTTGCATTAGCCGCAGGTGTGGTGGCGGCGTTGGTACCGGGGCCGGGTGGTGCGGCAGTTGCGCGGGAGCGGGAGCAGGGGGTGCGGGCTCCCGTGGTCTCGCCGACGCCGCAGCAGGAGACGGTGACCGGCACGTTCCGGGCGCCGGAGCGGGCCGTCGTCGTACGGGACGCGGGCAGTGACCCGCAGGCCGTGAAGGCGGCGGTGGCGGCGCTGCGGGCGGCTGGGGTGCGGCGGGTGGAGACGGCCGACTCGGCGCGGCACGGCGCCTATCCGGTGTACGTCGACACGGCCGCGCCCTCCCGCGTCGCACCCGGCGCCGAAGGACCCGACGGGCTCGCGGCCGGAGGCTATGTGCTGGCCGTGACGGGGCGCGGCGCGGTGCTGGACGGGGTGGACGCGGCCGGGACCTACTACGCGGCCGAGTCGCTGCGGCAGGTGTTCAAGACGGACGGCGGCCGGGAGATCACGGGCGCGGTGGTGCGGGACTGGCCGGACTTCGCGACGCGCGGCGGGCAGGAGTCGTTCTACGGCGCGAAATGGAGTTATGAGGATGAGCTCCGCGAGATCGAGTTCCTCGGCGCGTACAAGCAGAACACGTTCCTCTACCACCCGCGCATCGGGGATCCGCACAACGCGGGCGCGCAGTGGCGCGAGCCGTACGAAGGTGACCGGCTCGCCGAGCTGACGACGATCGTCGAGGAGGCCCGGGCGCGCCACATCCGGTTCATCTACCGCCTCGGCCCCGAGGCGCCGACGGCCCCCGGTCACGGCATCTGTCACACGTCCGAGGCCGACCTCGCCAAGGTGCTCGCCCGCTTCCAACAGCTGTACGACATCGGCGTACGGGATCTCTCCCTCGGCTGGGACGACGTGGGCAACAAGTTCGACTGCGCTGCGGACACGGCGAAGTTCGGCTCGGACGCAAGCCCGAAGGCGGCGGCTCAGGCATATGTCACGAACTACGTCTACGACCACTTCGTCAAGACGCACCCCGGTACGCGGCTGATCACCATCCCGACCGAGTACTGGGGCGCGACCGCGTCGGCGTACAAGAGGCGCTACGACGCCCTGGTGGAGAAGGACACGTCGGTCTACTGGACCGGGCCCGAGGTCGTCTCGCCCGCCATCACGAACGCCCAGGCCGTCGCCGCCAAGGCCGCCTACGGCAACCGCAACACGCTGATCTTCGACAACTACCCCGTGAACGACTACGCGCCCAACCGCCTGCACCTGGGCCCGCTCACGGACCGGGACCCGGCACTCGCGGGCACGGTCGAAGGGTTGACGACCAATCAGATGAACCAGGCGGCGCCGTCGTTGATCGCCCTGTTCACGTCGGCCGACTTCACTTGGAACAGCGGTGCCTACGACCCCGAGGACTCCTGGGACCGTGCGCTGCGGGAGCTGGGCGGGGCGGCGTACCCGGCGCTGAAGGTGTTCGCCGAGAACTCGCGCAGCGGGCCGCTGACGTCCACGAAGGATGCCGCGCGGCTGCGCGGTCTCACGGCGGCGCTGTGGACGGCGTGGGACGAGAAGGGCGACGTGAGCGGACCCGCCGCTCAACTCACTGCGTATTTCGGGGAGATGGAGCGGGCCCCGGAGATCCTGCGCTCCCGCATGCACGACGACGCGTTCGTGACCCAGGCCGGTCCGTGGCTGGACAAGCTGACGGCGTACGGAAAGGCGGGCGACGCGGCGGTACGGCTACTGCTCGCGGTGGCCCGGGGCGATTCCACGGACGCACTGGCGGACGAGGTACGCGTGCAACGGGCTGCGGCCGCGGCCCTGCCGCAGCAGCTGACCGGGGGCGCGATGGATGGCTTCCTGTCGCGGGCCCTGGCCGCGGCCTCGACGAGCTGAGCGCAGCGTGTGTGCGGTGAGGGATTTCAGCGGGTCATCCCAGCGCGCGTAGCTGTTTGACTGTTCCTTCGCCTCTGGCGGAACTACGCCACCCTCTGTCTGCGATTCGAGATTAGCTTCCTGTGGCCCGCACATCCGGACTGGACCGCTGACCGGCTCAAGCAAGTGCTGGTCAGCACCGCCAAGCAGGGCTCGTACGCCGCCTAAATCGCGGCGTTCCTCGACGTGGCATTCCGTCGCTCTGCCCAGCACCGCCAAGGCGGCGTGGCGTTCCCCCGCCGGTTGTCTGACCGCCGGTTGTCGTGGGGGGATTGTTGTGGCGGGTTTGTGCCGTGGAGGAAATCCGCCACTGACAATCGGTTGCCCCGTCCCTGTGTCGAGCTCAACTATCTGTCTAATGCGGCGAGGATTTCCTTCGTCGTGAGAATCAGGAAGCACTTATGCGTCCCCCGCCATATTCAGGGCGAACCCGAAAGAATGGCATCTCAGGAGGTCTGGCGATGAGGCGTTTTGGGCGACGGTTGGCCGCCGCGGCCGCCGGCAGTCCTCGGGGTGGTCCTGTCGACCACCTCGGCGAATGCCGCTGGCCCAGCCCCCGCCCCGTCTGCCTCTACCGCCCTCAACCTGACTGCGGCCACGATGGCACATGGGCCGGCGACGCGGTCCTCGCCGGCATGGAGTGGGGTGTCAAGGTGGTGAATCACCGGCGGCAACCAGCGAACTGCGGTTCGCCGCCGACCAGAACGGTGGTCGGAGACTGACCGGGGCGGACCAGATCACTTCGTCGGTCAGTGACATTGCTGACGGCCCTCCTGGCGTAACTACCGCGTCGTCGATGTCATCGCATTCTATGATCGCGACCGATCCGGAGGCTTCGACAAGCGTAGGAAGCGTTGCCACGCCCGTGGCAACGAGCGCCAGAGTGCTCGACGGCCAGCACGGGCTGCACCGCCCCGGAGGTGTTCCATGTACCCGAAGCTCCAGGACCTCATCGACTCGCTGGCGACCAAGCTGTCACGCCCGGCGACCGTCGAGGACCGCCGACAGCGGCTGGTGGTCTACAGCCGGCACAGCGAGCTGCCCGACGCGGTGCGCCATGCTTCGATTCTGCAGCGCTGCGTCTCTGCCGAGGTGCTGGCATGGCTGCGACGGTTCGAGCTGGCCAAGGCGCGACAGCCGGTCCGCATTCCCCACAACGTCTCGCTCGGCATGCTGCCGCGGGTATGCATACCGATCCGGCACCACGACCTTCTCCTGGGGTATCTGTGGCTCATCGATGACGACGAGTCGATGAGCTCGGAGCAGATTGCGCTGGCCGAAACCGCCGCCCAACACCTCGCTCTCGCGCTCTATCGTGAGGTGCTGGTCGGCGAGCTCGCGTCAGACCGGGAGACAGAGGCGATTACGAACCTGTTGCTTTGTGGCAGCGATGTCCAGGCCTATGCGGCGCGCGCCCTCATCGACGGCGGGCACTTCGTCCCCTCCCTCGGCGTCGTCGTGCTGGTGGCCAGGCCGGTGCTCACCCCCGACGCCGAGCCGGATGACCAGGTGCGGCTCGCCCTCGAACATGCGCTCGTCAACACCCGCCACGTGCTGCCCGCAAGACACGCCGTCCACCTTGTCTCTTACAGCGACGGGTTGCTTCTCTTCGGTACGGAGGGGGAGGTCGACGAGCTAACGGTGAACCGCTGTGTGTCCCACCTCGACCACGCCCTGCAGACCGCCTTGTCCGGACTCGAGCAGGTGTCGTCATTCGTGATAGGCGTCGGGCAGCCACGGTCGGAGTTGGCGCAGGCACGTGACTCCTATCTCGAGGCCGGCCAAGCCGCTCGTATCGCTGCTTTCATGCCCGACGTCAGCCGGATTGCCCGATGGTCCCAGCTCGGCATCTACCGGGTACTCGCGCAGCTGTTCAGTCAAGACCTCGGCGAGCTTGTGCTTCATCCCGGGCTCGAGCGACTTTTCGCCAATCCGGAGGCGCTGCCTCTGCTTCAGACCCTGGAGACCTACCTTGATCTCTCCGGGAACGCACTCGCGACCTCCGAACGCCTGAAGCTGCATCGTACGTCGTTGTACTCCCGCATTCAGCGTTTTGAGCGCTTGGCAGGCGCCAACCTCAAAGACGGCAACGAACGTCTCTGCCTGCACCTCGGACTGAAACTGGCGCGGTTCACCGGCCGCTACCGGCCTGCCAGCTGAATCCTACGGCCTCGACGTAGCTGTCAACTTGACCCGGCCCTGAGGGACCGGGCTTGTGGGTAAGTAGCTGTTGTCGTTCCGATCTCGAGGTGTGTGCGTCGAACGGGAGTCTCGATCGGGTGATCGCAACTGGCCGCAGGCATGAAGGCAGGGCCTCTTGGTAGCTCGGGGTTGCGAAGCCAACCGAGATCCAGGAGACCCTGTTGCCGCAGTTCTACGTGCTCGCGCCGGTGGAGTTCAACTCGGCTGCCCCGTCGTGTGATTGTGTCGCCCATCGGTTCGGAAACGCAGCCGATCACCCGGAACGTGTTCGGCGGTATCCGTCGGACATGACGGACGCGGAGTGGGCCGTGGTCCGGCCGCTACTGCCGGTGCCGGCCTGGCTGCGCGGCCGGGGAGGGCAGCCGGAGGCGTATTGCCATCGGGCGATACTCGATGCGATCCGCTACCTGGTCGACAACGGCATCAAGTGGCGGGCGATGCCCGCCGACTTCCCTCCGTTTCTGTGGAATCAGGTTTGTCAAGAAGATCCCGTCTTGCCCTGACGGACGTCGATGATCGGCAGCAATGTTGCAGTAGCGGGAACACCGATCTGACGAGGTGTCGGCCCGGAGGGAGTGGGGACGTCGGAGAGTCGTTCCAGGAGCTGTTCCAGGGCGGCCTGGCCGTCGTCGACCGCGGCGCGTTCGTCGTCCGTCAGAGGAATGCTGGCCAGCATCTTCTGCAGATTCTCCTTCGCCTCCAGCAGCTGACCCTTACTCGAGTCTTTCGGCGTGTAGAAGTCGCAGCGTGCGCAGGCCATGCGGTGCTGGCACTGCTCGAAGAAGGTGTAGGTGCACCAGCCGTGGCCGAGGTCGAAGTACTGCCAGGGCTCGCCGCTGGCGGCGGCGCCGGAGGCAACCGCGTCCCGGTCGACGAGGACTTCGATGGTGCGCACGTTCCTGGCGAAGTAGCCGGCGTCGTTGTAGGCCCTGGCCAGCGTGTTCGGGGTGATCTTCGCGTAGTGCGCGGTCGCCTCGGGAGTCCGGTGACCGAGCCATTCCTGCAGCTCGAAGAGCGTCATGGGCTCCTTGGCGTTGTAGAGCTGACTGGCGATGGTGGACCGGGCCCGGTGACTGGTGATGTTGCCGCGGACGTCAGCGGCGGGGACGCCGGCCTTGCGGCAGAGCATCGGGATGATCGCCGTGTTGATGTAGTGCTTGGCAACCTGGCGGGCCCGGTGGGCGAACAGGAAGTCGGCGTACTGATTGGTCTTGCGGTCGAGCATCTGCGGCTGGGTCGGCCTGACGGCCTGCCATGCCTCGATGGCCTGGCCAAGGAGCGGGTCGACGGGCTTGGTGAACGCGGTGCCGGTCTTGTGAGTGGGCACGTCCAGCAGGCAGACGGTGTCGCGGGCAAGGATCTCGCCGGAGTCGCCGGGAATGGGCAGGCCGTCGTGTTGCCAGCGGATGCAGCCGACCCGGAACCGTGCGATCTCGTCACTGCGTTGACCGGCGAACAGCCAGGTCAGGGTGATGGCCCGGATCAGTTCGACCGGATAGGTGCGGCCGTCCGCAGTCGGCAGATCGCCGAGCTCGACGTTCAGGCCCGCCCAGAGCAACTTGGCCCAGATGTCATCGGCGATCACCCGCGGGTCCGGCCCCATCAGGGCGCGAACGCTTCGCGGGGTTCTCAGGGCATGGGCCGGGTCGAACCTGCGCGGGATCAACTCCCATTCGTGCAGGTCGCGGAAGAACGCGCGGGGCACTTTGAGGTAGCCGGACTTCGTCTGCGGCGTGAGCGGTTTTCCCAGGCGGTTCTGCGAGCGCATGCCGTGGGTCCACTGCGAGAAGTCGCCGACAGCCATCCGGTCCACGGCCGCGACCCAGGACGCGCACGTCTGGCGGGTCCACTGGCTGGGCTCGGTGATCTCGGGGTGCTCGGAGGCCAGCCAGCGGCCGATCTTCGCGAGCACGCTGCGGTAGCCTCTGCAGATCCTCGGAGTCAGCGTCGATGTCGCATACCAATGCTCGACCGACGCCGCCCATGCGGCGGGGACTCCCTCCATCGCGGCCGGTCCTGCCTCATGCCCTGACGGTGGCGGGTCCGCGTGGCCGAGTGCCGCGACCGCCCGGTGGAGGCCGTAGAGGTCCTTGCCCCACTGCCCACTCATCGCCGGGTGAACACGCAGTGCGGCCAGGGCTTCGGTGGACAGGTCCTTCAGTAGCGGGCTGCGGTTCAGCAGCAGCATCTGGCAGATCACCGCGGCCAGCTTGTCGGCGTCACGGCGATAGCCCCAGTCGGCCAGGACCTTGCAGATCCGCTGGACGGCATTGTCGACGAGATGGGCCCCGAAGACCCGACGGGCCAGGGTCGGCCGCATGAAGCGACCGAGTCGGTCGAAGGCGGTGAACTCGCCGAGCAGATAGGCATAGACGATCACGAACGGCCGGGCGTTGGGGCCGATCTGGCCACCCCATGAGCGCCGGAAGTCGGCGCCGCTGGCGTTGATCAGGTCCACCCAGTCGTCCGCTGACCAGCCCCAGAAGGCTCGGCGAAGCTCGCCGCAGCGGATCAGCACCAGTCCGGCTGCGTCCCGCGCGAACCGCCGCTGGTGACGGTCGTCCGGCGGCCAGTGCAGACCAGCGAGAGCGTCCGCCAACGGCCTCGCCAGCCGGGCCACCGGCCGAAGCACCACAGCGTCGAGGCTGAGGCCGTCTCGCCGGATCTGATCGATTTTGAGTGTCCTCAGCGCTTCCGCCTCAGCCTCGGTGAGCAGACCGCGACGGTCGTAGCGGGCAAGATCGACGGACGATGCCCAGGTCGGAGTGCTTGTCGGCTGTGTCGCCGTCGTACTCGACTGTGCGGTCACTCGGCGACCGCCTCAGAGGCGCGGGCGGCACGGGTGAGCATGTCGACGCGCCAGGAATGGATCTGCTGCATGCCCCGGTTCAGCTTCTCCGCCAGGTCGCGGCCCGAGAGGTGGATGTAGGTCAGCGTCGACTCGGTGCTGCGATGCCCGGCAAAAGAGGCGATGGCGTGCAGTTCCCAGCCCATCCGGGCCAAGTCGGTCAAGCACAGATGCCGCGTGGTGTGAGTCGAGAACCGAGGCAGGTCGGCGGCGAGACCAACGCGACGAATCACCTTCGACCAGGTCCACAGGGTCAGCGGCTGGCCGTAGTTGCGGCGCGACTCGGACAAGAACAGCGGCCCGCGGGCCCGGCTGATCGTGGCCCGATGCGTGAGATAGCCGGACAGCAGAACCCCGGTCGCCGCCGAGTAGGGGACGACGCGCTCGCGCCGGGTCTTCGTCGTCTCGGCCCGAATCCGCAGGGTCCGGTGGGCGGGGTCGAGGTCATCGGTCCGTAGTGAGCACAGTTCCTCGCGCCGCAGGGCCGCGTCGTAGGCGAGAGCGAGCATGACGCGGTTGCGTACGGGTTCCTCGCGCGCGACGTCCAGCAGGTCTAGCCACTGCTGTTCGCTCGGGATCCACGGCAGTTTCGTCAGCCGGGGTACCAGCCCTCGCTGGTGTCCGCCGAACTTCCGGACCGGGGTGTAGCGGCCGCGGCCGACCGGGTTGGACTCTCGCAGACCCTCCTCGATGAGGTAGTCGTAGAACAGCCGCACCGGCACCAAACGTTGCTGCAGTGTCGCGTTCGCCAAGCCGGCCCCGGAGTCCAGCACGACGACATTGCCTCCCCGACGGCTCGGCCGCGTTGCCAGCTCCTTCACGAACGCCGCCACGTGCAGACGCTTCGCGACGAGCGGGTCGATTCCCTCTCGCTCGCAGACCAGCAGGTACTCAGCCAGTCCCCGCGCGTACGCGTCGATCGTCCGGGGTGCCCGCCCCAGATCCGTCCATATTCGCAGCCACTCGGCTGCCCTCTCGTGCCGGCTAAGGACCGGCCACTTCTCCTCGAACACGACCGCGCTGCCCAACGGATCTCCTCAGTACGTGGGGACGCCGCAGGATACGAGTTGCATCCCGCGGCGTGTGATTCCACGTAACTAATAGGGACCGGGCTTATGCGTTCTTCCGCCGCTGGCGCGACCACGCCCTGGTCAAGGAGTTCCACGACCGGTTGCGCGCACGGATCCGCGAGAGGGAGGGGCGGGACGCGGAGCCGACGGCCGGCGTGATCGACTCGCAGTCCGTCAAGGCGGACGCCGTCGTCGGCGCCGACAGCCGCGGCTACGACGGTGGCAAGCAGATCAACGGGCGCAAGCGGCATGTCGTGGTCGACACGCTCGGTCTGCTGCTGGGGGTGATGGTCACCGCCGCGGACACCGGCGACCGTGCCGCCGCCCGGGTCCTGCTGCGACAAGTCGCCGACGCGCACCACCGCCTTGCCCTGGTCTGGGCCGACGGCGGCTACACCGGCAGCCTCGTCGAGTACTGCCTCACCGCTCTCGCGCTGGTCCTGGCGATCGTCAAGCGCAGCGACGACATGCGTGGTTTCGTGGTGCTGCCCAGGCGGTGGATCGTCGAGCGCCTCTTCGCCCACCTGATGCGCACCCGCCGCCTGGCACGCGACTACGAACGCCGCACCACCAGCGCCGAGGCGATGGTCTACTGGTCGATGACCCTGCTCATGACCCGCCGCCTGGCCCGGCCACGTCCTGCGCGAGCATGAACCGGCCCGGCTGCTGCTCGGCCAGCCAGCCGCGCGCGACCAGGCGCTTCGCCTTCGACCGCAGCGCCTCCACCCGTGCTGGAACCACGTCCATGCCGAACGCCGCGGCCATCTCCTGACAGGTCAGCGGCCCTTGACGGAGCCGTGCCCGGTCCGCGAGCACCTTGAGGATTCGCTGGTAGTCCACCGACAGCACCGACCAGGCCAGCCCCTCACGCCACATCGGAACCTGCGATTTCGTCTTCGCCGCATCCGGCACCTGCGACGTTTTTGCGGTCTGTTCCTCGGCGGCCGACGCGATCCCCTCGGCCGGGGCGTGGTCCTGCCCGCTCTCGTCCGCCGGGGCCAGCACCTCGCCGACCCGCGAGCAGGCGATGGCCCACTCCTTCCATTCCCGCTCGGCCACGGCCAGCTCGGCCTGGATGCGGTCGGCCTCCTCTCGCAGCTCGTCCACACGACGGCGAGCACCCAGCTCACGCTGTTCCAACAGCCCGACCACCGACGGCATCCACGACCTCCCGGAGAGCGATAGCGCGACAGGCCACTACTCCCACCGAATCACCGAACCCACGCCTGACCAGCGGAAACGCGAGGATCACATCCGGAAAGACAACAGCTTCTAAGCTTGACTCTGTCGGGGATCTTGGAATCAGTGGTGTCAACCACGGCTGCTTCTCCAGGACTTCGGCCGGTGGATATTGTGCTGGTCCAGGAAATTCTGGAAGGCGGTGGGCTGTCGGGGCGGGGGTGTTCCTCCGGCTGGCGGCAGTCCGCTGAGTCGCTCGATGTTGACGGCGATGGCGGTCAGGACGTGCTGGATGTGGGTTTTGTCCTGGCCTCGGTAGCGGCAGCGGCGCATGTCGTGGCCGTGGGCGAACTCGTTGACGGTGCCCTCCACCCCGGAACGGACTGCATACCGGGTCTTCCACTCGGGTGTCTGCTGCTCGGTACGGACGCGGAGCTGCAGGTCGCGGAGTTCTCGCGGTGGGAAGCCGACGTTGCGGGCGCTTTCGCGGGAGGTGGTGCACTGGGCGCGGACTGGGCAGGGTCGGCACTGGCCCTTGGTGAACCGCGCCACGATCAGGGGTGCCGCGGTGGGTGAGGACGTCGGGTAGGGGCCGTGCCAGCCCTGACTGACCTGGCCTTGGGGGCAGGTGACCTGCCGGCGGTCGAAGTCGATGTGGAAGTCGTCACGGCTGAAGCCCTCGCCGCGGCGGTGCTGACGGGTGGGGTTGCCCGGCATCGGTCCGGTGAGGGTGACCCGGTGTTCGCGGGCGGCCTGTTCCAGATGGACCAGGGAGGTGTAGCCGCTGTCGACCAGGTGCTCGGCGGGCAGGAGGCCGCGGCGCCGCAGCCGGGTGTGGATGCCGGGCAGGACCTGGCTGTCGTGCGTGGTGGCCGCGGTGGTGGCCACATCCGTGATCACGTTGGGGCCGTCCGGAGCACAGGTTTCGGTCAGATGGGCCGAGAACCCTCTCCAGCTGACGATGTGTCCGTGACGTGCGTAGCGGGCCGAGGTGTCGTAGGGAGAGACGATCGCCCGGGACGATGGCGGAAGCCCGGGTTTGCCGTCCTCCTCCGTGCGCCAGAGCAGGTGGCCCGCAGCATCGCGGTAGTAGTTCTGGACCATGATCTGCCGCAGGGCCTGGACCTGGCGGCCGAATGCCCGGCCTGCCCCGTGCCGATAGAGGTGTTCCAGGAGTCGGGTGGCGTCGTTGCCGGTGGCAAGGATCCTGGTCTTGGGCCGGGTCGGATTCTTGCCCAGGCGGACCGGTCGTCCGTAGCGTTTCCCCCACTCCTCATCGACCAGGCCGACGAGCAGGTGCCCGGCAGTGCCGGCGACTTCCTCCAACGCGGCCCGCACCGCCTCGGTGATCAGTTCCAGCCGTGTCAGGTCACGCACCGCGGCCAAGACATGGGTGGAGTCGGTGCGCTGCGTGGTGCGCTCGCGCACCAGACCGGCGGCTTTGAGACGGGCCAGTGCGAGGTCGAGGAGGCGGTCAGCACGCTCGCCCTCGGCGAGACGGTCACGGAAGTCGGCCAGCACGCTGTGGTGGAAGCCGGGGTCGTCCAGCTCCATGGCCATGGCGTACTTGAAGTCGATACGGCAACGCACCGCCTCGGCGGCCTGCCGGTCCGACAGACCGAGCAGGAACTGCAGCACGCAGACGGTGGCCAGTTGAGCGGGCGAGAGGCCCCGACGCCCGTCCCGTGGGTACCAGTCGGCGAAGTCCTCGTCGCACCACAGCCCATCCAGCCGGTCTCTCACCCACATCGCTGTCGTGCCCTTCGGATTGCTCGCCCGCGCGACCCTCGTGGTCAAAGGCGGGATTTGCTCACCGGAACGGGGGCGAAGGGACAACGGGCACCTCGGCAGCTACAGCGGTCATCGGAACGACACGAGCATGCCTGTTGACCAGGCTGCTGCACTGCGAAACTCCAAGATCCCCGACAGAGTCAAGCTAAGGTTGCGGGATGCGCCCACGGCAGCTGGATGCCGCTCGTGCAGTCAGGATCAACCGCCTGACGAGACAGCTGCGGCGGGTGGGCGACGATGAGGTGTTCGCCGGACCCCGAATCGTCAGAATCTCCCCGTAGCCAGACGTAGAGGCCACCGACGATCTCGCGTTCCTGTGAGCTGCTGGACTCCCTGCCGCATGAGCAGAAAGTATGCCTCCCGCTCGGCGTCAGCTTCTTGTGTCCCTGCGCCGAGCGGATCTTGCGGATCTCGACCATCGCGTTCCCGAAGGTCAGGTGTTGCGACGACCACGAGAACTCGGACTCGTCAGATAGGGGTTTTTGACCCCGGTGACGCAGGAGGGGAGACGGTTGGCCTGCCTAGATGCTTGTATGGGGGCGCCGAGTTGGGTGCCTGCTTAATGGCCTTCACGAACTGATGTCAGCAACTGGTGTCACGACCGGCCCAGACAATCCCTGACCTGTAAGAAGACGGACCCAATGAAGATCCTGATCAGTGCGGACATGGAAGGCGCCACCGGCGTCACCTGGCCGGCCGATGTGCTGCCGGGCACCCCCCAATGGGAGCGGTGCCGTGCCCTGTTCACCTCCGATGTGAACGCGGCGGCGCTCGGCTTCTACGACGGCGGCGCCGACGAGGTGCTCATCAACGAGGCCCACTGGTCCATGCGCAACCTCCTGCTGGAGCGGCTCGACGACCGGGTGCAGATGCTCACCGGCAGACACAAGTCCCTCTCCATGGTCGAGGGCATCCAGCACGGCGACGTCGATGCCATCGCCTTCGTCGGCTACCACACCGGCGCCGGTACGGAAGGGGTCCTCGCCCACACCTACCTGGCGAACTCCATCACCGGGGTGTGGCTCAACGGCGCCCGGGCCAGCGAGGGGCTGCTGAACGCGCATGTCGTGGCCGAGTACGGCGTACCCGTCGTCCTCGTCACCGGCGACGACCTGACCTGCGTGGACGCGGACGGGTACGCCCCCGCCGCCCGCAAGGTCGCCGTGAAGGACCACGTCTCGCGGTACGCGGCTGTGTGCCGCACCCCGGCCCGTACCGCCGCGGACATCCGTGCCGCGGCCAAGGACGCGACCACGCTGGCCGTGCGGCACACCCCGGTGGAGGGCGGCCCCTTCACCGTCGAGCTGGAGTTCGACGCCGAGCACCTGGCCGCGGCGGCCACCGTCGTCCCCGGCGTGGCGCCCAGCGGTGAACGGCGCGTCGCCTACACCAGCGCGACGATGTACGAAGGTATCCGCACGTTCAAGGCGGTGACGACGATCGTGTCGTCCGCCGTGGAGGAACAGTATGGCTGAGGCGACCGACCCCCAGGAGAGCGCCGAGAGCGTCGACCGGCAGGCGCTCGACGAATCGGTGACGTTCACCTCCGAACTGATCAGGATCGACACCACCAACCGCGGTGGCGGCGACTGCCGGGAGCGCCCGGCCGCCGAGTACGTCGCCGAGCGGCTCGCCGCCGCCGGACTGGAACCCGCCCTGCTGGAGCGCACCACCGGGCGCACCAATGTGGTGGCCCGGATCGAGGGCACCGACCCGTCCGCCGACGCCCTGCTCGTACACGGCCATCTCGACGTCGTCCCGGCCGAGGCCGACGACTGGAGCGTGCACCCGTTCTCCGGGGAGGTCCGCGACGGCGTCGTCTGGGGGCGCGGCGCCATCGACATGAAGAACATGGACGCGATGGTCCTGGCCGTCGTACGGGCCTGGGCGCGCGCCGGTGTCCGCCCCCGCCGCGACATCGTGATCGCGTACACCGCCGACGAGGAGGCCAGCGCCGAGGACGGTTCGGGCTTCCTCGCCGACCGGCACGCCGCACTCTTCGAAGGGTGCACGGAGGGCATCAGCGAATCCGGCGCCTTCACCTTCCACGCCGGACCGGACATGCCGCTCTACCCGATCGCCGCCGGCGAGCGCGGCACCGCCTGGCTGAAGCTCACCGCGCACGGCAAGGCGGGGCACGGCTCCAAGGTCAACAAGGCCAACGCGGTCAGCACGCTCGCCGCGGCCGTCGCCCGGATCGGCGGGCACGAATGGCCGGTCCGGCTCACCCCGACCGTGCGCGCCGCACTCACCGAGATCGCCGCACTGCACGGCATCCACCCCGACCTCGACGCCCCCGGCTTCGACGTGGACGAGCTGCTCGGCAAGCTCGGACCGGCCGCCGACCTGATCGCGCCGACCGTGCGCAACAGCTCCAACCCGACCATGCTGGAGGCCGGGTACAAGGTCAACGTCATCCCCGGCCACGCCACCGCGTTCATCGACGGCCGGATGGTCCCCGGCGGCGAGGACGAGTTCCACGCCACCCTGGACCGGCTGACCGGACCCGACGTCGACTGGGAGTTCCACCACCGCGAGGTCCCGCTGCAGGCCCCCGTCGACTCGCCGACCTTCGCGAAGCTGCGCGCCGCGATCGAACGCTTCGACCCGGACGGCCACGTCGTGCCGTACTGCATGTCGGGCGGCACGGACGCCAAACAGTTCTCCCGGCTCGGCATCACCGGCTACGGCTTCTCACCGCTGAAGCTGCCCGTCGGCTTCGACTACCAGGCGCTGTTCCACGGCGTCGACGAACGCGTCCCCGTCGACGCACTGCACTTTGGTGTCCGCGTCCTCGACCACTACCTGCGCACGGCCTGACCCGGAACGGGGGGAATCGAACATGGTGTCCACAGGACCCTACGGAACGTGGCCTTCGCCGATCGACGCGCGGCTGGCCGCCTCGCACGACGGCCGTCCGGAGTACGTCGGCGTGGTCGGCGACGAGGTGTGGTGGACGGAGCCGCGCCCCGCCGAGGCGGGCCGCCGCGCCCTGATCCGCCGCCGCGCGGACGGGACCGGTGACAGCGTCCTGCCCGCTCCGTGGAACGTACGGAGCCGGGTCATCGAATACGGCGGACAGCCCTGGGCCGGGGCCGAACGCGCCGAGGGCGGACCACTGATCGTCTTCGTCCACTTCGCCGACCAGCGGCTGTACGCCTACGCCCCCGACGAACCCGGCGAGCCCCGGCCGCTCACCCCGGTCTCGTCCGTCGGCGGCGGGCTGCGGTGGGTCGACCCGCAGCTTCACCTCGACCGGGGCGAAGTGTGGTGCGTCCTGGAGGAGTTCACCGGCGAGCGGCCCACCGACCTGCGCCGGGTGATCGCCGCCGTACCACTGGACGGCTCGGCCGCCGAGGACCGCTCCGCGGTACGCGAACTCACCGACGACAGCCACCGGTTCGTCACCGGGCCGAGGCTCTCGCCCGACGGGAGGCGGGCCGCCTGGCTCGCCTGGGACCATCCGCGCATGCCGTGGGACGGCACCGAAGTGATGCTCGCGGACGTCGCCGAGGACGGTACGTTCCAGCACACCTGGAGCTTCGGCGGCGGCCCCGAGGAATCGGTGCCGCAGATCGAATGGGACGCCGACGGGCGGCTTCTCTTCGCCAGTGACCGCAGCGGCTGGTGGAACCTGTACCGCGCCGACCCGCACCGGGGCGCGGTCGCGCTCTGCCCCCGGGAACAGGAGTTCGCCGGACCGCTGTGGAAGATCGGCCTCAGCTGGTTCCGGCCGCTGGAGAACGGCCTGATCGCCACCGTCCACGGCAGGGGCACCACCACGCTCGGCATCCTCGACCCGGCGACCGGTGACCTCGCCGACGTCGCCGGCCCCTGGACCGAATGGGCCGAGTCGCTCGCCGTGCACGGCAGCCGGGTCTACGGCATCGCCGCGAGCCCGTACAGCGCCTACGAGGTCGTCGAGCTGGACACCGCGACCGGCCACACCCGGATCGTCGGCACGCCGCACGAGGACGCCGTCGACCCCGCGTACTACCCGCGGCCCGAGAACCGCACCTTCACCGGGCCCGACGGCCGGGAGATCCACGCCCACATCTACCCGCCCCGCAATCCCGACCGGGCCGGCCCCGACGGTGAACTGCCGCCCTACGTGGTCTGGGCGCACGGCGGCCCCACCGGCCATGCCGCACTCGTACTCGACCTGGAGATCGCCTACTTCACCTCGCGCGGCATCGGCGTCGCCGAAGTGAACTACGGCGGCTCCACCGGCTACGGCAGGAGCTACCGCAACCGGTTGCGCGAACAGTGGGGCGTCGTCGACGTCGAGGACTGCGCCGCCGTCGCCCGGGCGCTGGCCGCCGAGGGCACGGCCGACCCGCGGCGGCTCGCCATCCGGGGCGGCAGCGCCGGCGGCTGGACCACCGCGGCCTCGCTGACCGGCACCGACGTCTACGCCTGCGGCACGATCATCTACCCCATCCTCGACCTGACCGGCTGGGGCACCGACGAGACCCATGACTTCGAGTCGCAGTACCTGGAGTCCCTCGTGGGCCCCCTCGCCGACGTCCCGGACCGCTACCGCGAACGGTCGCCGATCAGCCGCACCGACCGGCTGACCACCCCCTTCCTCCTGCTCCAGGGGCTGGACGATCCGATCTGCCCGCCCGTCCAGTGCGAGCGGTTCCTGGCCGAGGTCGAGGGGCGCGGTGTCCCGCACGCGTACCTCACCTTCGAGGGGGAGGGGCACGGATTCCGGCGCGCCGACACGATGATCCGTGCCCTGGAGGCCGAACTCTCCCTGTACGGGCAGACGTTCGGCATCGACTGCCCGGACGTACCGCGACTGGAGCTGAAGAAGTGACCCTCGCACCCCTGACCCGCCCCGCCCGGCTGCGTCCCGGTGCCAGGATCGCCGTCGTGGCACCGAGCGGGCCGGTGCCCGCGGACCGTCTGGAGGCGGGCCTCGACGTACTGCGGAGCTGGGGCCTGGACCCCGTCGAGGCCCCACATGTGCGCGACATCCACCCGGAGTTGGACTACCTCGGCGGTACGGACGAGGCGCGCGCCCGGGATCTCCAGGAAGCCTGGTGCGATCCGTCCGTCGACGCGGTGATCTGCGCCCGTGGCGGGTACGGCGCGCACCGCATGGTCGACCTGGTCGACTGGGCGGCGATGCGCGCGGCCGGACCCAAGGTGTTCATCGGCTACAGCGACATCACCGTGCTCCACGAGGCGTTCGCCCGGCGCATGGGGCTCGCCACCCTGCACGGTCCGATGGCCGGCGCCGAAACCTTCCTCAAGGACCCGGACACGCAGGAGTCCCTGCGGGCCACCCTGTTCGAGCCCGAGACCGTAAGGACCCTCGGCCTGCCCACGGCGCGGGCACTGGTACCGGGCCGGGCCCGCGGCATCACCTACGGTGGCTGTGTGAGTCTGCTCGCCGCCGACCTGGGCACCCCGCACGCCCGCACGTCGGTCCGGGGAGGGCTGCTCGTGATCGAGGACACCACCGAGGACCCGTACAGCATCGACCGCATCCTCACCCAGCTGCTGAGGGCCGGCGCGCTCGCCGGGACAGCCGGGGTGGCCTGCGGTTCCTGGGCCGGCTGCGGCCCGTACGAGAGCGTGCGGGCGGTCCTCGCCGACCGGCTCGGGACCCTGGGCGTACCCGTCGTCGAGGAGCTGGGCTTCGGGCACGGACCGACGGCGCTGACGATTCCGCTCGGCGTGCCCGCCGTGCTGGACGCGCCGGCCGACGGCAGCCCCGCGACGCTCACGATCGAGGGGTCCGCGCTGGTCTGAACGGGGCCGAATCGCGAAGAAGTTGAGCACCCCTCATGAAACTCCGCCCGAGGTGTTGACTTCGCTATGACACGTGTTACAGCGTGAGCGCGACCCATTACTTACTGGTCAGTAAGGCGTCCCCGGTGTGGAGGTCTTCGTGTCACGTGCTGTTTCCCGCCCCCGGTCCGGGTGCCGGACGCTCTCCCGGAAGGCGGTCGCGTACGCGGCCGGAGCCGCGCTCGCCGCACCGCTGTTCTTCGCCGGTGCGGCGCACGCGACGATCGCCGAGACCCTTCCGTACACCGTCACCCCACTGAAGTTCACCATCCGGGCGGGCGGCCGCAGACGATCCTCGACGCGAGCCTCGAACCGTCCCGGTTCGGCAGCCTCAGCTGTCTGCACTTCGCACCGCAGGCTTGCGACACCATCCGGCTGTTCGAATCCGGCCGCCATCCAGCCGACAAGACCACCGCGATGCCCGACTACGCGCGCAGCGTATCGCCGGTCGACTACCTCAGCAGGGTCAGGGCGCCCACCCTGCTCGTCCCAACTGGCTTGTCCCGACCACCCATTCGGAGAGTTCGCTCGCCGGACTCATCGGACTGCCGGACTCCGCGCCGTACGACATCAAGGGCACCTGTCTCGGCCGGACCAGTGCGCCGCTGACCTCCGCCGTCGATGTCGTCGGCGCGCCGAAGGCCACCCTCGAGGTTGTCTCGCCGTGCGCGCGCGACGGGCCGACCGCCCCCTAAGCTGGCCGGATGTCTGCATTCGACTATCTGGCCGAGGGACGCCGTGTGGCGATCCGCGCCTACACCCCGGCGGATGCCGAAGAGTTCACCACGCGGGCGAGGGAGAGCCGGGGCGTACACCGCCCCTGGCTCTTCCCGCCCGAGGACGTCCGTGCGTACACCACCTACGCGGGCCGGCTGATCGACGACCCGACCAAGGCGGGCTTCCTGGTCTGCGAACCGGAACGCGAACGCGAACGTGAACGCGAACGGGACGCCGGCAAGGGCAGGGCCGGCAAGGGCAGGGACGGAGAGGGCGCGGGCGGCGGTGGGATCGCGGGGTTCATCAACATCAACAACATCGTCCACGGCGGATTCCGCTGCGGCGCGCTCGGATACGGGGCCTTCGCCCACGCGGTGGGGCGCGGTCTGATGAGCGAAGGGCTGGCACTGGTCCTGCGGTACGCCTTCGGGCCGCTCGGCCTGCACCGGCTCGAAGCCAACATCCAGCCCGCCAACGAGGGATCGATCGCCCTCGTCCGGCGGGCCGGATTCCGCCGCGAAGGGTTCTCGCCGGACTTCCTCTTCATCGACGGAGCCTGGCGCGACCACGAGCGGTGGGCGATCACGGCCGAGATGCTGAGCTAGGGCCGGGGCCTGCGGGGACATCGAGCGGACCGGCCGGATCGGTTCGGCCGGCCGGCCGTGTTGGTTGTCCGGATCGGGTCGGCCGCGCGGTTCAGCAGTGGCCGGGCCTGGCGTACACGGTGATGCGCGCCTGCGTGACCGTCCGGCTCGCGCACTGCTCGAAGTACGCGTCGAGGGTGGCGCGCTTGACCGCCTCGCGCGCGCTCCCGTCCAGGGGCTGGCCCTCCGGGTCGCGCACCGCGATGACGCGAGTGCTGGTCAGGATGCGTTCGCGGATCCGCTCCGGCGGAAACTCACGGCCGAACAGCGTGTTGGACGCCACAGGGGTCCGCTCCAGGGCGAGGTCGGACAGCGCCACGAAGGAGTCCGGCCGGGCCAGCGTCCACACGCGTCTGCGCGACGGCATGAACAGCAGCCCGTCCCCGGGCCCGGCGATGTCCTGGACCGCCCGGGCGATCGCCACCGCGTCGTTCTTGCGGCTCCCCGGCTTCCGCAGCGCGATGCTCACGGGGACGAGGGTGGCGAGCAGCGCGACCATGGCCACAGCACATGTCACACGTCGCACGGTTCCCGCGTCGCGCGCCGACAGCCGTAGCCGGAGCCGGTCGAGCCCCGCGCCCGCCAGGAGCGCGAAGCCGATGGCGGAGGCCAGGACGTACCGGTCCACGTACAACGGATGCAACGGGCTCGTCAGTATGAGCAGCGTGGTGGGCAGGATCAGCAGCGGGAGCGCGAGCGCGGGCAAAGTGACCGGTCCGCGCGAACTGCCGGTGGAGCGGGCGAGGACGAGGCCCAGCAGGGCTGTCACGACGAAGCCCAGCACCTCCCCGGCGTCCGGCGGGCCGATCCAGTCCACCTGCGCCGACTGCGTGGTGCTGACGACGGCGATCGGGAGGAGCCCGGCGACGACCCCGCCCGCCGTGATGGTCCACGCCCGTCTCATCGGCCGCACCGAACGCGTCCCGAAGACGGTCACACCGTGGGCCAGAAGTATCAGTACGGCGAACTCGTGGAGCAGACAGGCCGTCAGCATGACAACGCCATATGTCACCCATCCCCGTGCCCAGCCCTGCATCCGTGCCCGTCTGCGCCCCCGTGCCCGCCCTCTGTCCGGTCCCTCCGGCCGGGAGAGGTTGCTGACGAGAAGACAACTGGCCCATGTGATCAGCGCGCAGATCAGCGCGTAGGACCGGCCTTCCTGCGCGTACCGCTGTGTCGGCGGGAGCAGCGGGAGGACGAGGCCCGCCAGCAGTCCGGTCCAGGTCCCGCCGAGGCGTTGTCCGAGCCGTACGATGCCGACCGCAGCCGCGGCGACCGCCAGTACCGAGGGCAGCCGCAGTGCCACGAGTCCGCCGTCCCAGAGGCCGAACACGCCGCGCATGATCAGGTAGTAGAGGCCGTGCACGACGTCGACGTGACCCAGGGTGTGCCATATCTGCGGCACATTCCGGTGTGACATGGCATAGGTGACCGCCTCGTCTCCCCACAGGGTGTTCTGGCGACGGATTCCCCAGAACCCGACGAGCAGGGCGACGAGACCGGGGGCCCACGAGGCCGCCCGGCGCAGGGCTCTCCGGGGCGGGGGCGGTGGCCGGCGATGTTCCGTTCGCGAATCGACGGCTGGTGCGGGGTGCTGGATGAGAGAGATGACGTGCTCCGTCCCGAGTGGGTCTCTCGCTCAGTCGATCGTCCGCCGTGTTGATGGGCAGCCCCCGCAGGCAGCGCCCATGAATTTTGTTCGCACTGCTCAACGCCGTCGCGCGGAGAATTCGACGCTGCATCGCGTGAGCGCCGGTTCACGCTCCCGGAACGTACCGCTGCCCGTAGGGCGGGCACAGCTGCCCGATCCGGCGTACGGGCTCCCGTGCTGAGCCGCCGGGTACACCCCACTGGCCGAAGCCGGATTGGGCAAGTCTTTGCCCATGGCCGATTCGGGTTGCGTCCGCGACGCGCGCGCCCGCTGGGTACGGGATGCGGGGCTCTGCACTCCGTACAGGAAGGGGAAAACGGCGGCCGAAAGTATCGGGAGTCCGCCCCCGGCGAGATGACGATCGTGTTGACCGTACGCAAGCGCAGGCACAGGCTCGATACATAGCTGCTAAATACAACTGGTTCTGCCGGGCCTTCGCCTTCGGCATGCCGCCCGAGCGACGGCACCGTGCGTACGACCGCTTCCTGGCCGGGACCGAATCGGGAGGACGCGTATGTGTGGCATCGTCGGCTGGGTCTCCTTCGACCGCGATCTGCGGGGCGCCGCGGAAGCCGCGACCCTGGACGCGATGACGGAGACCATGGCCTGCCGGGGCCCGGACGACCGGGGGACCTGGACCGTCGAGCACGCGGGGCTCGGACACCGCCGGCTCGCGATCATCGACCTGCCCGGCGGACGCCAGCCCATGACCGTCTCCACCCCCGAGGGCGACGTCGCCCTCGTCTACTCCGGTGAGGCGTACAACTTCACCGAACTGCGCACCGAACTGGCCGCCCGCGGGCACCGCTTCCTCACCGACTCGGACACCGAGGTCGTGCTGCACGGCTACCTGGAGTGGGGCGAGTCCGTCGCCGAACGGCTCAACGGCATGTACGCCTTCGCCGTCTGGGACAGCCGCCACGACAAGCTCGTCATGATCCGCGACCGGATGGGCGTCAAGCCCTTCTACTACTGGCCGACGCCCGACGGAGTGCTCTTCGGCTCGGAGCCCAAGGCCATCCTCGCCAACCCGCTGTCCCGGCCCCGGGTGACCCTGGACGGGCTCCGGGAGCTCTTCAGCCTCGTCAAGAACCCCGGACACGCCGTCTGGGACGGCATGTACGAGGTGGAGCCCGGCACGGTGCTCACCGTCGACCGCGGCGGTGTGCGCCGACACGTCTACTGGCGGCTGGAGACCCGTCCGCACTCCGACGACCGGGACACCTCGATCGCCACCGTACGGTCACTGCTCGACGACATCGTGCGCCGCCAGCTGATCTCCGACGTGCCCCGCTGCATCCTGCTCTCCGGCGGCCTCGACTCCTCCGCGGTCACCTCCCTCGCCGCCCGGCAGCTCGCCAAGACCGGTGAGAAGGTCCGCACCTTCGCCGTTGACTTCGTCGGACGCACCGAGCACTTCGTCGCCGACGAACTGCGCACCACCCCCGACACGCCGTTCGTCCACGCCGTGGCCGAGCGGGCCGGCACCATCCACCGCGACATCGTGCTCGACCCGGACGCCCTCGCCGACCCCGATGTGCGCGCCCGGGTGATCCGGGCCCGGGACATCCCCATGGGCCTCGGCGACATGGACGCCTCGCTCTATCTGCTCTTCCGGGCCATCCGCGAACACTCGACGGTCGCGCTGTCCGGCGAGTCCGCCGACGAGGTCTTCGGCGGCTACCTCCAGTTCTTCGACGAGGAGGCGCGGAGCGCCGACACCTTCCCCTGGCTGGTCCGGTTCACCGAGCACTTCGGCGAGGACGCGGGCGTGCTCCGCGACGACGTGAACCAGGCACTCGGCCTGGAGAAGTACATCCGCGAGAGCTACGACTCCGCGGTCGCCGGCATCGAACGGCTCACCGGCGAGAGCGACTTCGAGTACCGCATGCGCCGGATCTGCCACCTCCACCTGACCCGGTTCGTGCGCGTGCTGCTCGACCGCAAGGACCGCGCGAGCATGGCCGTCGGCCTGGAGGTCCGGGTGCCGTTCTGCGACCACCGGCTCGTCGAGTACGTCTACAACACCCCCTGGGCCCTGAAGTCCTTCGACGGCAGGGAGAAGAGCCTGCTGCGCGAGGCGACCGCGGATCTGCTTCCCCGGTCCGTGTACGAACGGACCAAGACCCCCTATCCGTCGACCCAGGACCCCAAGTACGCCGTCGCCCTCCAGGGGCACGCCCGCACCCTGCTCGCGAGCCCCGGCCACCGGGTCTTCGACCTCGTCGACCGCGACCGACTGCGCAGGGTGGCCGAACACGACGCGCCCGGGATCACCTCGGCGTCCCGACGCGGGCTGGAACGCACCCTGGACCTCGCGATGTGGCTGGACATGTACGAGCCGGAGCTCGACCTCGGCTGAGCGGGCTGCCGCCGGCGGGGCGCGCGGCAGCCGCCCCGCCGCTCACCGCCCCTTGTAATTGATCTTCATGGTGTCCATGTCCGTTGCCTTGGACCGGAGTTCACCATGACCGTAACCCTGGTCCCGCAGCAGGGTCTCGGCCCGGTCCTCGGCGATCGCGGACGCCATCTCCTCGCCGTCCTCGGCATCCGACACGACCACGAACCGGAAGCTGAAGTGCTTGAGCACCCGGTCGTACGTCAGCGAGCCCTCCTCGGTGAACTGCATCGCGCTCAGGCCGTGCTCGTCCACCTCGGACAGGAGCCGGGCGCGTGCCTCTTCGGTCAGGCCGTCCCAGGTGCCGCGCACGATCACTCGGTAGGTGTGCTGCGTGCTCATCGTGTTTCCCGCTCCGCTTTTCGCTCGTGAACCATCGAGGGGCAAGGTTACGGCGGTGCGGGTGAGACGCACGCGAATTATCCGGGCCACCGGGTCCGGGGCCACCGGATTCCGGGCCACCGGCTCCGGGGCTCCGGGGCGGCGGTCTTCGGTGCCGCTCCCGTGATCTTTCGGTCTTTTGCCGAAGTCTGACGGCAACGCCCCTGGCCGGGCCGCAGTCCAACGTGTTCGATGGTCATCGGGGGGCGCCCGGACCTGAGGCGGCCCGCGCGAGGGAGCGAGGTTGCCTTGGCCACGACCGTACGACGTGCCGTACTGACTCTGCCCGCCGCACCACTGGGCCCGGAGAACCCGCTGCCCGCACTGCGGCCGCTCGACGAGATGCATGTCGTCGACGACCGCGAACGGGCCGGACTGCCACGTGACATGGCACACCAGATCGGCTACGAACCGCTGGCCACCGTGCTGCCGGTGCGCATCCTCGACGGGTACGGGCGCGAGCGCGTCCCCACCGGACTCGACGCGATCATCATCGAGAACGCCCGGCTGCGGGCCACCGTCCTGCCCGGGCTCGGCGGCCGCATCCACTCCCTCCACCACAAGCCGACCGGCCGCGAACTTCTCTACACCAACCCCGTCCTGCAGCCCGCCGACTTCGCGCTCAACGGCGCCTGGTTCTCCGGCGGCATCGAGTGGAACATCGGCGCCACGGGCCACACCACGCTGTCGTGCGCCCCGGTGCACGCGGCCCGGGTGCCCGCACCCGACGGCGGGGACATGGTCCGCCTCTGGGAATGGGAGAGGCTGCGCGACCTGCCGTTCCAGGTGGATCTCTGGCTGCCCGAGGACTCCGACTTCCTGCACGTCGGCGTACGGATACGCAATCCGCACGAGCACACCGCACCCGTCTACTGGTGGTCCAACATCGCCGTGCCCGAACGCGAACGCACCCGCGTCCTGGCCCCGGCCGAGGAGGCGTGGCACTTCGGTTACGAGCGCACCCTGACCCGGGTCCCGGTCCCCGAGTCGGGCTCCGTCGACCGTACGTACCCGCTGCGCGGCGACTTCCCCGCCGACTACTTCTACGAGGTGCCCGACGGCGCGCGCCGCTGGATCGCCTCCCTCGACGAGGACGGGAACGGACTCGTCCAGACGTCGACCGATCTGCTGCGGGGCCGGAAGCTGTTCCTGTGGGGCAGCGGCCCGGGCGGGCGGCGCTGGCAGGAGTGGCTCACCGAGCCGAGCACCGTCGGCTACGCCGAGATCCAGGCCGGACTCGCCCGTACCCAGCTGGAACACATTCCGCTCGAACCGGGAGCCGAATTCAGCTGGCTGGAGTCGTACGGGCCGCTGTCCGCGGACCCCGGGGCCGTGCACGGCGACGACTGGGCGGCAGCCCGCGCCGAGACGGAGCAACGGCTCGCCGAGGTGCTGCCGCGCGCCGATGTCGACGCCGCGTACGCCGCCTGGCGCTCCTGCGCCGACACCGAGCCCGGCGAGTCGCTCGCCACCGGTTCCGGCTGGGGCGCCCTGGAAGTCCGGCGCGGAAAGTACCAACTCCCCGGCACGCCGTTCGCCGAGTCCACGTTGGATGAACAGCAGGAGCCCTGGCTGGAGTTGCTGGACCAGGGCACCTTCCCCGAGCCCCGCCGGGCGGCCCCGCCCGGCCCCTCCCTGGTCTCGCCGCACTGGCGCGACATGCTGGAGACGGCCGCCGCCGAACCCCTCACCGAATACCATCTCGGCGTCGCCCAGTGGCACGTCGGCGACCGCGCCCAGGCGGTCCGCAGCTGGGAACGCGGACTGGCGCTCGCCCCGTCCCGGTGGCCGCTGTTGCGCTGCCTCGCCGTCGCCGCCGAGGAGAGCGGACAGGGGGACCGGGCCGCCGATCTCTACGCCGAGGCGTTCGACGACCTGTGTGCGCAACGCCCCGACGGCGAGGGCGACGGTGAAGGCGACGGTGAAGGCGGTGATGACGCCTGGACGCCCGCCGCGTCGGCGCTCGGCCGCGAGGCGATGGAGGCAATGCTGGCGGCGGGGCGCCCCGCGGCGGCCCGGACGGTGTGGGCCGGCCTGCTTCCGGTAGTCCAACAGCGAGGTCGTTTCCGCCTGTTGGAGGCGCGACTGCTGATCGCCGAGGGCGACCGCAGCGCCGCCCGGGCCGTCTTCGACGAGGGCTTCGAGGTCGCGGATCTGCGCGAGGGCGCGGAGATCCTGGACGAGGTCTGGGCCGAGCTCACCGCCGAGCCACTACCGGACACGTACAACTACCGGATGCGGCCCGGGGCTTGACGCCGACGGCCGTCCGGCCCGCGCCCACCTCCACCGGTGCGGGCCGGACGGCCGCGAGTCCGATCCGTCGGGAGGGGAGCCCGCGGCTCAGCCGGCCGGGGTCCGGTCGACGTACTCGAAGACCGAGCCGTCCGGATGCACCGCGATCAGATTGCGGCCCACCGGCGTCGGTACCGGACCTGCGAGGATCCGGGCGCCGACGCGGGTGAGGGAGGCGTGGGCCTCGTCGACATCCTTGACCGCGATCGTCGCCGTCACCTTGCGCAGGATCTCCAGCTCCGACTCCGGGCCGCTCATCAGCAGGAAGCAGCCGATCGCGGCGACCGAGACTCCGCCGCGCTCGAAGCGCAGCGCGGAACTGGCTGTGAGGTCCTCGTAGAAGGCCACCGCGGCCTCCAGGTCGTCGACGCAGATGCGCAGCGTGGTTCCCATAATGTCCATGCGCACAAGGGTAGTTGGCGGCGCTCAGGCCCGGCAGAGCACCTCGCCGTGCGGGACCGTGAACCAGGCGTCGTCCCGCGCGCCCCACGCGTGCCAGGCCGCGGCGATCGCGGTCAGCTCCCCGGCGCTCGCATGGCCGCCGGACACGGCCTGCTCCGCGTACACCGAGCCGACCGTACGGTCCGCCCACAGGCCGCTCCACCAGGCACGGCTCTCCGGAGCGGCGAAGCACCAGTTGGCGGCGGTCGGGGTGATGTCGGTGAAGCCGGCCTGCCGCGCCCAGGACAGCAGCCGCCGGCCCGCGTCCGGTTCGCCGCCGTTGGCGCGGGCGACCCGGCGGTACAGCTCCAGCCAGGCGTCCATGCCCGGCACCTCCGGGTACCAGGCCATCGCCGCGTAGTCGCTGTCGCGGGCCGCGACGATGCCACCGGGGCGGCAGACGCGCCGCATCTCGCGCAGCGCCTGCACCGGGTCGCCCACGTGCTGGAGCACCTGATGGGCATGGACGACGTCGAAGGAGTCGTCGGGGAAGTCCAGGGCGTGCACGTCCGCGGTGGTGAACTCGACGTTGTCCAGGCCGCGTTCGGCCGCGACCTCGGCAGCCCGGGCCAGGATCTCCCCGGTGGTGTCGACGGCGGCCACCCGGCCGGGTGCGACCAGCGCGGCCAGGTCCGCGGTGATGGTGCCGGGCCCGCAGCCGACGTCCAGCACGTTCATGCCGGGGCGGAGTTCGTCGATCAGGTAGGCGGCGGAGTTGGCGGCGGTGCGCCAGCGGTGCGAGCGCAGTACCGACTCGTGGTGGCCGTGGGTGTAGACGGCGGTCTCTTTCGGCATGGCGGTGGATCCTTCCTCGGGGCACGGAGCCCGAACGCGAGCCGCGCGAAGGGCTGATCGTCAGCGACACCGTACGCGCGTATGTCGAATATTGAGATACGCGTCTTGACATATGGACGCTCTCGCACCCCCCACCCGGGACCCCGAGCCCGGACGCCGCGGCAACGACGCGGCGGTCGCCCCGGACGGTGTGCTGTGGGCGGGGCCGACGGGGCCGTCTGGGTCGCCCTGTGGGACGGCGCCGCGGTGCGCCGCTACACGGCCGACGGCTCCCTGGACCGTGTCGTCGGACTTCCGGTACAACGCCCGACCGCCTGCGCGCTCGGCGGTGCGGACCTGCGCGACCTCTACATCTCCACGCCCCGCACGGGCCTCGCCGCCCCGCACCCGCTGTCCGGTTCGCTGCTGGTGCTGCCGGACGCGGGGCACGCGATGCCCCAGACGGCCTTCGCGGGCTGAGCCCGCCCCCTTTGCCGGTTCCGGTGACGGCTCCGTCGGGCGGGCGTGACGGCTCCGTCGGGCGGGCGCCGCCGGTCGAACCCTCGTATAAAGGGCCCTGAGTGCTAAAGGTTCCTGATTGAGTACCAAGGGACCCTGAGCGCGGGACGCACGGGACAGGGCTACGGGGCGGCGAAGGAGGCTCGATGGCGCGGAAGCGGACCGGGCGGACCGGACTGGCGGGGCGCGGCCGGCAGGGCGGGGGCGGCGCGCGTTCCGTACGGGAGGACCGCGGTCCGGTCCGGTACGGGCCGCCGGCCCCCGATCCGGGTCTGCCCGTCCTCCCCGAACTGGCCGAGGTGCTCGCCGCCGCGGCCGGACGCGGCGAACCCGAACCGACCGGCGGCGGCGACGCCCTGCGCGAGGCCGCGACCGAGTACTGGGCGCGGCGCGGACTGCACGGCGGCCCGGAGCACGTCGCCGCCGCCCCGGGCGCCTCGCCACTGCTGCTCGCGCTGATCGCCGCACACGGCGGTGACGTGCTCATGCCCCGCCCCTGCACGGCCACCTGGATCCCGCAGGCCCGGCTGCTGGGCCGGCCCGCCTACCACGTGCCGACCCCGGCCGAGTGCGGCGGTGTGCCCGATCCGTACGCGCTGCTGGAGACCGTGCGCCGGGTGCGCGCCGAGGGCGGCCGGCCCCGGCTGCTGCTGATCTCCGTCGTCGACGACCCGACCGCCACCGTCGCCCCGCCGGAACTGGTGCGCGAGGCCTGCGAGGCCGCCGTCGCCGAGGGGATGCACATCGTCAGCGACGAGACGTGGCGCGACACCCTGCACCGGCCGCACGACACGGTCCTGCTCAGTCCGGCCGAGATGTGCCCCGACGACGTCACGGTCGTCAGCGATCTCGCCGGCGCGCTGACCCCGTCCGCCTGGCCGGTCGCGGTCGCCCGGTTCCCGGACACCGAGCGGGCGTCGGCGCGCCATGCCCGTACCCTCGACATCCTCACCGCGCTCGGCGCGCTCGTCGCGGGGCCCGTCGCCATGGCCGCCGCCCACGCGCTGCGCGAACCGGAATCCGTCACCGACCGGGTCCGCCGGGCCGCCGCGCTCCAGGCGAAGGTCGCCGCGGCGGCCCACCGGGCGGTTCTCGCATCGGGCGCGCTGGCCAGGCCCCCGCAGGCGGGGCGCCATCTGTACGCCGACCTCGGGCCACTCCGATCGAGGCTGGCGAACCGCGGTGTCACGGACTCCCTGGAGCTGGAGGAGTACCTGACGGAACGTCTCGGTACACCGACGCCGGGCGGCCACCGGTTCGGCGACGAACTGGGGGCGCTGCGCGTACGGCTGGGCACCGGGACGCTGCTCGGGTCGACCCCGGAACAGCAGATGGAGTCCCTCACCGCTGTGGAGCCCCTGGAATTGCCGCATGTGGCCGAAGCCCTGAGCATTTTCGGGACGGCACTCGACGAACTCCGATGAGGAACAGCGAGACGGGAGTCTCTCGATGACGGAACACACCGAGCGCTCCCGCACCGGGATCGCGCAACCGCCCCGGATCTCGCGCGGCGAGGTCGTCGAACCGCGTCCGCTCGGCGAGGTCCGGATCTGGCCCACCACCTTCGCCGACCGGCTCACCACGCCACTCCCGAGTGTCATGAGCATGTCCCGACTGGCCCGTGAACGCACCCTGCGGCCCAACCCGGAAGGGCTGCGCGGCATCCACCGGCTCCCGTACGCCCCCGAACCCCTGCCCGTCACCCCGGCCGGCGCCACCTCCGTCACCTGGGCCGGGCACGCCAGCTGGATCGTCCGCACCGGGGGTCTCACCGTCCTCACCGACCCCGTCTGGTCCCGGCGCATCCTCGGCACCCCGGCCAGGATCACGCCGGTCGGCGTCCGCTGGGAGGACCTGCCGCCCGTCGACGCCGTCGTCATCAGCCACAACCACTACGACCACCTCGACGCCCCCACCCTGCGCCGGCTGCCGCGGAACACCCCGTTGTTCGTCCCCGCCGGACTCGGCCACTGGTGCCGCCGTCGCCGCTTCACCTGCGTCACCGAACTCGACTGGTGGGAATCGGCCCGGCTGGACGGCGTCCGCTTCGACTTCGTGCCCGCCCACCACTGGTCCAAGCGGACCCTCACCGACACCTGCCGCTCCCTGTGGGGCGGCTGGATCATCGGCGCCGACGGCGGCGACGGGCAGCGGATCCACTTCGCGGGGGACAGCGGGTACGGGCACTGGTTCGGCGAGATCGGCCGCCGGTACCCCGGCATCGACCTGACCCTGATGCCGATCGGCGCGTACGAACCGCGCTGGTGGCTCGGTGACGTGCACACCGATCCGGAGGAGGCCGTGCAGGCGTACGAGGACCTCGGCGCCCGCGCGATGGCGCCGATGCACTGGGCGACCTTTCTGCTCTCCGCGGAGCCCGTACTGGAACCGCTGGCCCGGCTCCGTACCGCCTGGCAGCGGGCCGGGCACCCGCGGACACGGCTCTGGGACCTGCCGATCGGCGGCTCCCGCCTGCTCGACCCGGTACCCCGCACGGTCAGTGGCTGAACCGCGCCCGCACCCTGCGCCACACCGCGGGAGCCCCGCTGACCAGCAGCGTCAGACCCACCGCCGCCACCACGCCCTGCCACGGCTCGGGGAAGAGCGAACCGCCCAGAATGCCGATCAGCTGGTACGTCGCCGCCCACGCCAGACAGGCCGGCACATCCCCGCGGGCGAACCGGCGCAGTGGTATCCGGCCCAGGAGACAGGCCAGCATCACCGGAATCCGGCCCGCCGGAACCAGCCTCGACAGCACGAGCACCACCGCACCGTGCTCGTCCAGCTTCTGCTGCGCCTGCGCCAGCCGCTCCGGAGCGGCCCGGTCGCTGATCGTCCGCAGCCACTTCGAACCGTTCTTCGACCGCACCCCGCGCTGACCGAGCCAGTAGAGACAGATGTCACCGAGGAACGCCGCGGCCGACGCCACCCCGAAGACGATCAGGAGCGAGAACGGCGACGCCTGATGCAGCGCCACCACGGCGGCCGAACTCACCAGAGCACCTGTCGGCACCACCGGCACCAGTGAGCCCAGCGCCACCAGCAGAAACAGGGACGGGTAGCCGACCGCCTGCTGCGTCGACTCCGGGGGCAGCTGTCTCACGACCTCCTGGATCACCGGGCGGCCTCCGGCCGCACGTGTTCGCCGTGCGACAGCCGGTGCACCGCCACCTCCGGCGCCAGCAGCGCCGCCTTGCGGACGAACTCGTCACCCGGCGAGTGGAACTCGTGCGGCCTGACCCCGTCCATGCCGATCGGCCAGTACGTCCCGTAGTGCACCGGCACGGCCGACCGGGGAGCCAGCCGGGCCAGCGCCTGCGCGGCCCGGCCCGCGTCCAGATGACTGTGGCCCAGGTACGGACCCCAGCCGCCCACCGGCAACAACGCCACATCCACCGGACCAACGGCCCGGGCCATGTCGTCGAAGAGCCCGGTGTCACCGGCGAAATACGTCCGCGCCTCGCCCTCGACCACATAGCCGAGTGCGGGGGAGCGGTGCGGGCCCACGGGCAGCCGCCTGCCGTCGTGCAGTGCGGGAACGGCCCGGACCCGGACCGCGCCGACCGGGACCACGTCGCCCGGAGAGACCTCGTTGATCCGCAGCCCGCGCACCGAGCGCAGCACCCGCAGCCCCGGTACGGAGCGCACCGCACCCGTCGGCACGATGAGCCGGCTGCCGGGCGCGAGCCGGGCCAGCGACGGCAGATGCAGATGGTCGGAGTGCAGGTGGGAGACGAGCACCACATCGGCGACCGCGGCCTCGGGGCCGGGCAGCTCGCCGCGGCGTCGGCGCAGGTGCGCGAAGCGCCGTACGAAGAGCGGATCGGTCAGCACACGGACCCCGGAGTCCTCGATCGTGCAGGTGGCATGACCCCACCAGGTGACTTCCACCGGCACGCGGTGCCTCCTCGTTCCCGGGTTTCCTTGGTTCCGGCTCCTTGCTCCGGCCCGGCATCGAGCCTAGTGCCGCGACCCGAACGGGGGACCCAGGTCCGTCGCGGCCGTCGCCCGCGGCCGGTCACTCTCAGTCGGTGAGGCCTAGCGCCCCCGCTGCCTGGATCGCCAGCCAGACCTCCGCCAGGGCCCCCGTGGACGCCATGTCACGGCCGGCCAGCGAACCGAAGCGGCGCAGCCGGTAGGCAAGGGTGTTGGGATGGATGTGGAGCGCGGCCGCGGCCGTCTCCGTGCGGCGGTCCCGTTCCATCCAGGTACGGACGGACACCAGCAACTGCGAGTCGTGCGCCGCGTCGTAGCGCAGGACGTCGCCCAGCACATGCTCGACCAGCGCGGTCAGCACGGCCGGGTCGTCGGGCAGCCACCGGCCCAGCGAGTCGTCGCCGTAGCGGACCACGGAACGGCCCGACTCGACGGCCTTCGAGACCGCCCAGAGCGCCTCGCGCTGAGCCACCCGCAACGGGGCCCCGGGAAGAAACGGGCGGCTCATCCCGGCCGCCACATCCGGCAGTTCACCGATCTCCGCCGCCAGCTGCGGCGCGCCCAGGACATACCGGTCCGTGCCCCACGTGAGCAGCAGATGCGGATGGTCCTGGAGGCAGCGCAGCAGCGCCTCGTCCGTGGCCTGCCGCACCACGATCAGCACGGTGTCGCCCTCGATGGCATGCCGGGCGAGCCTGCGCCGGGCCGCTTCCGGGTCCAGCACCTCCTGAAGGAGTTCGGCCAGCGTCTCCGCGCCCTCGCGGCGCAGCGTCTCGCGCTCGTTGCGCACCATCGCGACCCGTAGCGCCGCCACCGTGGCGATGTGCTGGACGACCGCGAGCCCGGCGGGCTGGGCGCCCTCGCGTTCATACGCGACGAGGAATCCCGCCGGGCCGCCGGGCGCCGGCACGGGCAGCACGAACCCGCCGGGAACGGTCGGCGGAGCGTCCACCGACGCGGGCAGCACGCCCCGGTCCGGCACCGGCACCCCCGGAAGCAGGGGCCGCCCCTGCGGGGTGCACAGATACACGTCGTAACCGGACAGGCGCTCCAGACGGCGCAGCAGCGTCGGCGTATCGAGGTCCTCGGCGACCAGCCAGCGCAGCGAGCCGAAGACCTGGAGCTGCGCGCCGAGCCGGTGCCTGGCGTCCTCCTGGACCGAGGCCGCGACCTCCTGGGAGACGGCGATGAACGGGACGGCGAGCGGGACCTCCAGGACCGGGAAGCCGCGCTCCTCGGCCGCCCGGAAGAACGCGTCGTGCAGCGGTGGCATGTGCAATTGCGCGGACAGGGCCAGCGCGGAGACACCCGCGTCGTCCAGCCGCTCCAGATAGGCGCGCTGTCCGGCGGCGGTACGCGGGATCGCCAGCCCCGTCGTCATGATCACCTCGGCGCCCAGCAGCCAGGGCGTCGGATCGGCGAGTTCGCTGGCATGCGCCCAGGAAACGGAACGTCCCAGGCCGCTGCTGCCCGCCTTCACGGAGAGCTGGAGAGCGGGGAACGAGAGCAGATCCTCGACGGTGAGTTTGTCGCTGGCCACAGACAACAGGATAGTGCTCTGTGATGTGCACAATTGTCGGCCGTCGTCCGGGAGCACAGACTGTGGGACCGTCCCATGAACAGCGGGACCGTCCCATATGAACAGAGTGTGGGACTGCCTCATGAACAAAAGCTGGAGCGCCATGACTACCTCGATCACCGAAGTCGAGACCAATGGTGTCGAGCGGATTCCCGACGCCGACCGCACCGCTCGGCCGGTCGACCTCTTCCGGCTCGCCTTCGGCGGTGCCAACACCTTCGCGACGTGTGTGCTGGGCGCCTTCCCGATCCTGTTCGGGCTCTCGTTCTGGCAGGGGCTCGCGGCGACGCTGCTCGGCCTTCTCACCGGTGCGCTGCTGCTCGCCCCGATGGCGCTGTTCGGCCTGGCCAACGGCACCAACAACGCCGTTTCCTCCTCCGCCCACCTGGGCGTGCACGGCCGGATCGTCGGCTCGTTCCTCTCGCTCCTCACCGCGGTCGCGTTCTTCTCGATCTCGGTGTGGTCCTCGGGCGACGCGCTCGTCGGCGGCGCCCACCGACTTGCGGGTCTGCCCGAGTCGGATGTGACCTATGGCATTGCATACGCGATCTTCGCCGGGCTCGTCCTGGTGGTCTGCGTCTACGGCTTCCGCTTCATGCTGATGGTCAACAAGATCGCGGTGATCGCCGCGTCGGCGCTCTTCGTCCTCGGCGTCTTCGCCTTCGCGGGAGACTTCGACGCGGGCTACGCGGGCACCTTCGCGTCGACGGCCGATCCGCTGTTCTGGCCGTCGTTCATCGGCTCCGCGCTGATCGTGCTGTCCAACCCGGTCTCCTTCGGCGCGTTCCTCGGCGACTGGTCCCGCTACATCCCGGCCACGACGCCCCGCCGCCGCGTGATGGGCGCCGCGTTCCTCGCCCAGATCGCCACGCTGCTGCCCTTCGTCTTCGGCCTGGCGACCGCCTCGATCATCGCGTCGAAGGCTGCCGAGTACGTCGACCCGGACGCCCCCAATTACGTCGGCGGACTGCTCGCCATCTCACCCGGCTGGTACTTCCTGCCGCTCTGCCTGATCGCCCTGATCGGTGGCCTGTCGACCGGCACGACCGCGCTGTACGGCACCGGCCTCGACGTCTCCAGTGTCTTCACCCGCTTCAGCCGGGTGCAGTCGACGTTCTTCGTCGGCGCCCTGTCGATCGCGTTCATCTTCATCGGCCGCTTCGCGTTCAACCTCACCCAGTCCATCTCCACGTTCGCGACGCTGATCATCACCTGTACCGCCCCGTGGATGATCGTGATGGCGCTCGGCTACGTCACCCGGCGCGGCTGGTACGACGGGGACGCGCTCCAGGTCTTCAACCGCCGCCAGACCGGTGGCCGTTACTGGTTCAACCACGGCTGGAACTGGCGCGGCGTGTCCACCTGGTTCCTCTCCGCCGGTGTGGCGCTGCTGTTCACCAACCTGCCCGGCCAGTTCGTCGGCCCGCTCGGCAACCTCGCCAACGGCGCCGACATCTCGCTGCCGGTCGGCCTCACCCTCGCGGCCGTCGTCTACCTCGGCCTGCTCACCCTGTTCCCCGAGCCGCGCGGGGTGTACGGACCGGAGGGCCCCCGTTTCGTCAGGGCGTCGGACACCGCGGTTGCGCCCATCGTCGGCGGCCCGGACGAGGAGACCGCCGCCGCCGAGCCGGCCACCGCGGTCTGAACACCACGGCCTTCTGACGCCCCGCCCCGCCCCGTAACCAGGAGCCGCACATGAGCAGCACCCCCGCGCAGGAAGTCCAGGACGTCGAAGATGTGCAGGACGCCCGGGAAGTCCGCGCCGCCGCCGACGCGCTGATCGCCGCCTTCGCCGAAGGCCGCCTCGACGACTACTTCGGCTCCTTCGCCCCGGACGCCACCTTCGTCTTCCACTCCACCCCGCGGCGGCTCGGTTCCACCGACGAGTACCGCGCGCTGTGGCAGCAGTGGGTGGCGGAGGACGGCTTCCGCATCGTGCGCTGCACCTCGACGGGACAGCTGATCCAGCACTACGGCACCACGGCCGTCTTCAGCCATGACGTGGAGACCACGGTCGCCACCCGGGCCGGCGAGGAGACCGTCCACGAGCGGGAGACGATCGTGTTCGCCCGCGCCGCCGACGGCAGCTGGCCCGCCGTCCACGAGCACCTGTCCGCCCGTACGGCAGCCTGACCGCCCCCCCTTACCGCTACGCCGTACGACCACGCGTTCCGCCCGACCATGAGAAAGACCGGTTCCATGAGCACCACGTTCCGCAACTACATCGACGGCGTCTTCGCGGACGCCTCGGACGGCCGCACCCTCGACGTCGTGGACCCCAGCACGGGCGAGGTCTACGCGACCTCCCCGCTCTCCGGCCAGGCGGACGTCGACGCGGCGATGGCCGCCGCCGCTGCCGCGTTCCCCGCCTGGCGGGACACCACCCCGTCCGCACGGCAGCTGGCCCTGCTGAAGATCGCCGACGCGATGGAGGAGCGGGCCGACGAACTGGTGGCCGCCGAGAGCCGTGACACCGGAAAGCCGCTCCACCTCACCCGCAGTGAGGAACTGGCCCCGGCCATCGACCAGGTCCGCTTCTTCGCGGGCGTCGCGCGGCTGCTCGAAGGCCGCTCGGCCGGTGAGTACATGGACGGGATGACCTCGATCATCCGCCGCGAGCCGGTCGGCGTCTGCGCCCAGGTCGCGCCGTGGAACTACCCCCTGCTGATGGCCGTGTGGAAGTTCGCCCCCGCGCTCGCCGCGGGCAACGCCGTCGTCCTCAAGCCGTCCGACACCACCCCGGCGTCGACCGTGCTGATCGCCGAGATCATCGGCCAGATCCTCCCCAAGGGCGTCTTCAACGTCATCTGCGGCGACCGCGACACCGGCCGCGCGATGGTCGAGCACCCGACCCCGGCGATGGCCTCCATCACCGGTTCGGTGCGGGCCGGCATCCAGGTCGCCGAGAGCGCGGCCAAGGACGTCAAGCGGGTCCACCTGGAGCTCGGCGGCAAGGCCCCGGCGGTGATCTTCGAGGACGCGGACCTGGAGAAGGCGGTCGAGGATCTCGTCGTCGGCGGTTTCTTCAACGCGGGCCAGGACTGTACGGCCGCGACCCGCGTCCTGGTCCACGAGTCCGTCCACGACGAGTTCGTCACCGCCCTCGCCAAGGCCGCCGCCGACACGAAGACCGGGCAGCCGGACGACGAGGACGTGCTGTACGGCCCGCTCAACAACGCCAACCAGCTGAAGCAGGTCAGCGGCTTCATCGACCGCCTCCCCGACCACGCGAAGATCGAGGCGGGCGGCCACCGGGTCGGTGAGAAGGGCTACTTCTACGCCGCGACCGTCGTCTCCGGCCTCCAGCAGGACGACGAGATCGTCCAGAACGAGGTCTTCGGCCCCGTCATGACCGTCCAGTCCTTCTCCGACGAGGCCCAGGCCGTCGCGTACGCCAACGGCGTCGACTACGCCCTCGCGTCCTCCGTGTGGACCAAGGACCACGCCCGCGCCATGCGGATGTCCAAGAACCTCGACTTCGGCTGCGTGTGGATCAACACGCACATGGCACTCGTCGCCGAGATGCCGCACGGCGGATTCAAGAAGTCCGGCTACGGCAAGGACCTCTCCGCGTACGGCTTCGAGGACTACACCCGGATCAAGCACGTCATGACCTCGCTCTGACCCACCCGCACCACGTGCGCCCCCGGCGGGGGGCGCACCGGCGTTCCGTGTCCCTACGCCGCACGCCCCCTCGCTCCTCCCGTCCCCGCACGCGCCTTTTTGCGCGGGGGCCGGAGGGGTAGGGTCGCCGTTACGCCCAGCACGGGGGACGGCCATGGGGGACGCAATGGACGTACGGGTGGCGGCCATCGCCAGTCTCACACCACTCGAGGAACTCGACAGTGATCCGTTCCTCGTGGACACCCGCAGCCAGCACGACATGTGCGCCCGCTGGGCCGCCGACAAGGGATACGTCGTCACCCGGCAGTTGCGTTTCTACGGACTGCGCCCCGACCACCACGCCCTGTGGACGGACGTCGAGAGCGGCGAAGTCGAGGTGTTCGTCGCCGCCAACGACCGGGTGCTGGCGCGGGCCCTCACCTCCGTGCCGGAGTTCGCCGCGGAGTGCGAGCGGCGCGGCGTACGGCTGGAGATCGTGGGACTCGACGAGCCGTCGTACAGCGCCCGTACGAAGGCGAGCGTGCACCGCAGGCTCTCCATGCCGACCGCCGGATACGACGGCTGCTGACCGTCCCCCCGACCGCTGTCGCAGACGGTTCGCGGCCCCGCTGTGAAAGGCTGGGGGATCAGGGCCCGGAACGGCGGGGTCCGGATGTGAGGTGGGAACGGCGTGGGTGACGGGCGATGGCGAACAGCCGGCAACGCCCTGATGCGGGTGATTGTGGTCTGGGCGGTCTCGACGCTCACGATGCTGGCACTCGCCGGGATTCTGCCGGACTTCCAGCTCCAGTCGGACAACGGCGACAGCATCACCAAGATCGCGTTCACCGCGGCCTGGGGCGCCGGAGCGTTCGGTCTGCTCTCCGCGCTGGTCTGGCCGGTCCTGGTACGGGCACTGCTCATCGTGCCCGCACTCGTGCTCGGGATGCTCGTCTTCTTCCTCAACGGGTCACTGCTCCTGGTCGCCCTGCGGCTCATACCGGACGGGCGAGGCGCCGCCAACCCGGAGACCGCGGTCGTCGTCGCGGCGGTGATGTCCGCCGTCGCCTCCGCGACCTCCACGGCGCTCGCCGTCCGCGACGACAACGCCTACCGGCGCCGTCTCTCCCGGCTCGCCGACCGCCGCAGACGGCGCAGCGGTGCCGACAGCGGGCGCAGCGGACCGCCCGGCACCGTCTTCATCCAGCTCGACGGCGTCGGCCACGACGTGCTCGTCCGCGCCGCCGGCTCCGGCCTGATGCCGACCGTCGCGAACTGGCTCGCGGACGAGAAGGGTCATCGGCTCACCCCCTGGCGCACCGACTGGTCCAGCCAGACCGGCGCCAGCCAGCTCGGCATCCTGCACGGCAGCAACCACGACGTCCCCGCCTTCCGCTGGTACGAGAAGGAGACCGGCGACGTCATGGTCTCCAGCCGCCCCGCGAGCGCCCTCGAAATCCAGCGCCGGGCCATCGCCCGCACCCATGACGGGGGGCTGCTCGCGGTCGACGGCGCCAGCCGCGGCAACCTCTTCAGCGGCGGCGCCGATCAGCTGGCGCTCGTCCTGTCCATGGCGGCCCGGCTCGGCAAGGGCCGCCGTTCCAGGTCCGGGTATTTCGCCTACTTCTCCGACCCGGCCAACGCCGTACGCACCGCGCTGTCGTTCGTCGCCGAGGTCTGCCGCGAGATCGGCCAGTCGACCCGGGCGCGGATACGGAAGGACACGCCCCGGATCAAACGCGGTGGGTTCTACCCCTTCATCCGGGCCTTCGCGACCGTCGTCGAACGTGACGTGGTGGTCGCCGCCGTCATGGGGGACATGTTCGCCGGACGCACCGCCGTCTACGCCGACCTGGTCGCGTACGACGAGGTGGCGCACCACTCCGGACCGCACAGCCGCGATGCGGAGAAGGTGCTCGCGCGCCTGGACCGCTCGCTCGCACTGATCGAGAAGGTCGCCGAACACACCCCGCGCACCTACCGGATCGTGCTGCTCTCCGACCACGGACAGAGCCCCGGGGAGACGTTCGCGGGGGCCTACGGGCTGACGCTCAAGGACCTGGTGCGGGCCGGCTGCGGGCTGCCCGTGCCCCGTCGGGCGCAGCGCACCCGCAGCGGTTCGGAGGCGCGTGACGCGGTACGGATCGCCCTGCACCGCCGACCGGTCGAGGAGGGCGAGGCGGAACACCGGGCGAAGCCGTCCGACCCGGTCGTCCTCGCCTCCGGCAACCTCGGCCTGATCTCCTTCCCGGACATCGAGGGACGCGCCTCGCGCGAACAGCTCGACCGGAGCCGTCCCGCGCTGCTCGGTACCCTCGCCAACCACCCCGGCATCGGCTTTCTGCTGGTCCGCAGCGAACAGTACGGATCGGTCGTCCTGGGCCGCGGGGGCATCGAGGTACCGGTGTCGGAACTGGAGGACGGGCAGGGGCCGCTGGCTTCCTTCGGCCCGGGCGCGGCGGCCGCGGTGCGGCGCACGGACACCTTTCCGCACGTCGCCGACATCATGGTGAACTCGATGTACGACGGGGGCACGGGCGTTGTGCACGCCTTCGAGGAGCAGATCGGCTCGCACGGCGGCCTGGGCGGCGAGCAGTCCCGGCCGTTCCTGCTGTGGCCGGCGGAACTGTCGGCGCCGGTGGCGGAGGGCACGGAGCTGGTGGGGGCCGAGCAGGTGCACGGGGTGCTGCGGCGGTGGCTGCGGGAGTGCCCGGGGCCGCAGATCCCGCTGGCGGCGCCCGCCGCGGTGGGCGGTGCCGACGAAACGGACGGAACGGTTCAGGTGGCCGGCTGAGGGCCGTCGTCCTGCTGGGAGGGTGTTGTCAGTGGTGGGCGGCAGGATGGGGGACATGACGAACTCAGCTGTTGTGCTCGCCGATGCCGCCGCCTACGCCGCCGCGGTCGAAGAAGCGTCGCAGGCCGCCGCCGCGTACTACGCCACCGGCGAGAGCACGCTCGACGACGATGCGTACGACCGGCTGGTGCGGGGGATCGCGGCCTACGAACAGGAGTACCCGCAGGAGGTCCTGGAGACGTCCCCGACCGGCAAGGTGGCGGGCGGCGCCGCGGGCGGCGACGTGCCGCACACGGTGCCGATGCTGTCCCTGGACAACGTCTTCTCGGCCGAGCAGTTCGCCACCTGGACGGCGTCGCTGGAGCGCCGGATAGGCCGGCCCGTCGCCGCGTGGAGCGTGGAGCCGAAGCTCGACGGCCTGGCCGTCGCCGCCCGCTACCGGGCGGGCCGTCTGGAGCGACTGATCACCCGGGGCGACGGCACCGCCGGTGAGGACGTCTCGCACGCGATCGGCACCGTGACCGGCCTCCCCGAGCAGCTCGCCGAGCCCGTGACGATCGAGGTGCGCGGCGAGATCCTCATGACGAACGAGCAGTTCGAACAGGCCAACACCGTGCGCACCGAGCACGGCGGCGCCCCCTTCGCCAACCCGAGGAACGGCGCGGCGGGCACACTCCGGGCCAAGGACCGCGCGTACACGGTGGAGATGACGTTCTTCGCCTACGGTGCGCTGCCGCTCCCCGGGACGGGAGAGCTGACCGACATCCTCGCCGAACTCCCGCACAGCGAGGTCCTGGAGTACGTCGCCGGGCTCGGCGTGCACACCGCGGCGGACACGGACGTGGCACCGCGCACCGTCACCACCGTCGAGGAGGTGCAGAGCCGGGTCGAGGACATAGCGGCGCTGCGTGCCTCGTTGCCGTTCGGCATCGACGGCATCGTGATCAAGGCCGACCTCGCGGCCGACCAGCGCGAGGCCGGTTCCGGGACCAGGGCGCCGCGCTGGGCCATCGCCTACAAGCTCCCTGCCGTGGAGAAGGTCACCCGGCTCCTCGGCGTCGAGTGGAACGTCGGCAGGACCGGCATCATCGCGCCGCGCGCCGTGCTCGAACCGGTCGAGATCGACGGCTCGACCGTCAGCTACGCCACACTGCACAACCCGGCCGACATCACCCGCCGCGATCTGCGCCTGGGGGACCGGGTTATGGTCTACAAGGCGGGTGACATCATCCCCCGTATCGAGGCGCCCGTCGCTCATCTGCGGACCGGCGAGGAGCAGCCCGTCGTCTTCCCCGAGGCGTGCCCGCAGTGCGGCTCCGAGATCGACACCAGCGAGCAGCGCTGGCGCTGTGTCCGGGGCCGCGACTGCCGCCTCGTCGCCTCCATCTCGTACGCGGCGGGCCGCGACCAGCTCGACATCGAGGGCCTCGGCGCGACCCGGGTCGTCCAGCTCGTCGACGCCGGCCTGGTGGCCGACCTCGCCGACCTCTTCACCCTCGACCGGGAACAGCTGCTCGGCCTGGAGCGCATGGGCGAGACCAGCACCGACAACCTCCTCGCCGCCATCGAAACGGCACGCACCCAGCCGCTCTCCCGGGTCTTCTGCGCGCTGGGGGTACGCGGCACCGGGCGCTCCATGTCACGCCGGATCGCCCGGTACTTCGCGGACATGGACCGGATCAGAGCGGCCGACGCCGAGGCGCTCCAGCGGGTCGACGGGATCGGTAAGGAGAAGGCGGCGGGCGTTGTCGCGGAGCTGGTGGAGCTGGCCCCGCTGATCGAGAAGCTGGTGGCCGCAGGGGTCAACATGACGGAGCCCGGCGCGATGCCGCCGCCCGCACCCGGCGAGGAAGGCCCGGAAGCGGCTGCCGCCACGGACGGCGAGGGGGCCGCCGGGCTGCCGCTGGACGGGATGACCGTAGTAGTGACGGGCGCGATGACCGGCGTACTGGAGAAGCTTTCCCGGAATCAGATGAACGAACTGATCGAGCGGGCCGGCGGGAAGTCCTCGTCCAGCGTCTCCAAGCGCACCACGCTCCTGGTCGCCGGGGAGAAGGCCGGATCCAAGCGGACCAAGGCGGAGGACCTCGGCATCCGGATCGCCGCACCGGACGAGTTCGCCGAACTGATCGCCGGGTACCTGCCGTCGGCGGTCTGAGGCAATACCCGGAATCCTGCCGTCGGAGGTTTGAGGCAATACCCGGAAACCTGCCGTCGGAGGTTTGAGGCAATACGGAGACCTCGCGACGCCCGAGCCCTTGGATTTCGCCGGGGAGTGGCTTTCTTTGCCTCCCTATTGCATAGTGAGGGCTCGGCCATGCCTCGCTATCAGCGGGTCCATGGATAGGTCAATGGCCACGGTGGCGCGCAGGGGGAGGAGGGGCGGATGCATTCGTCGCACGACGGACCGCGACTCGACCGGTCCGTCCGCCGGGAGTACCGCGGCCTCACCCGCGGTCTCGCCCTCGACCTGGGCAGTTCGCGGACCCGCGCCTGGATGCCGGGACACGGCGTCATCGCCGACACCGAGGCGTGCGGCGACTTCGGCGCCGAGCCGGGGCGCGGCCGCCCGGTCCGGCGGGGACGCATCGTCGACCCCGTGTCCTGCGGCCGGATGCTCGGCCGTATCGCCGATACGGCCCTGGGCGCGGACCGCACCGACACCGTGATCGTCCTCAGCCACCCCGTCCTCGCCGGGGCCGAGCACCGCGCCGCGGCAAAGGACCTGATTGCCGCACTCGGGCCGGTGCGGGTCATCGCCCTGGACAGCGCGCGGGCCGCCGCCGTGTGCGCCGGGCCGCAGGACGGCGGCCCACTGCTCGTCGTCGACATCGGCGCCGAACTGACCGAGGCGACGCTCCTCGTCGACGGACTGGTCCGTGACGCGCGCCAGGCCGAGACGGGACTGAGCGACCTCGACCCCTCCGAGCCGCCCACGGCGGTCGTCCACACGGTCCTGGACATGGTGACGGAGATGTGGAAGCAGGACCGGCACGGCGCCGTCCTGGGGGCCCTGCGCAAGGGCCCGTTGCTCGCCGGGGGCGGCGCCGCCCGCCCCGACATCACCGACCGGATCGCGGCCCGCCTCGGCGTTCCGGTACGTCTCGCGGACGACCCGGCGAACACGGTCGTGCGCGGCGCCGGACTGATCCTCAGTTCCGTGCTCAGCGGTGCCGGCGAGGCACCGGCCCGGCGGGAGACGGCCGGCACGGCACCGGCCCGGCCCGGCCGAGAGCGGTGACCCCCCTCCCGGGCCCGCCCCCGGGGAACGCGCCCCCGAGGCCACGACCGGGTACCTCGGCACGTCGCGGCCGCGCGCGGGAGGCCCGGCAGCTCGTCGTCGCCGTCCTGCTCGCCGTCCTCACCGTCATCGGCGGCGCCCCCGCAGCCGCCGGATCCTCGCTTCCCGCCCGGCCGTTCGCCGGTGTGCCGCCCGCCGCCGCGTCCTCGCCAGGCGCCCATCAGCCGACCCTGCACAGCGACCGGACCGCCCGCACCGGCACCGCCCACGACACCCTCCGCACCCACATCCGCACGGCCACGGCGACCGACGGCCACCGCCCGGTGCCGACACCCCCGCCCCGGCCCAGGGCCGGGGCCGACCACGCCCGCACCGCGCACCATCTCCCGCCGCCCGGCCCGGACATCCTGCTGCCCGGCGCACCGGACATCCGCGTACCGCGCCACGCGCACCGGCGAACACCCGCCGCACCCCCTCGTGCCACCGACCGTTTCCGCGTCACGCTCCCGGGCGTACGCGGGCCTCCGAGGACGGCCGTTCACCGGCCACCGGTCCTGCCACCGGTCCCGTCCCACACGCACGCCGTGCCGTCCTCGCCGAGGTGAGGGCGCCCGGCGCCCCCTCGGAGGAAACCCATGACTCGCGCCACCACGGTGCGAGCGGTTCTGGCTGCGGCCGTCCTGCTCGTCTCCGTGCTCATCACGCTGACCATGTCACCCAGACTCGGCCTCGACCTGCAGGGCGGCACCAGAATGGTGCTCCAGGCCAAGGACTCCGACACCGCGAAAGCGGACCGCGAGAGCACCGACCGCACCCTTGAAGTGCTTCGCCAGCGCATCGACTCCCTCGGCGTCGCCGAACCCACCCTGACCCGCTCCGGCGAGGACCGGATCATCGTCGAACTCCCCGACGTCCAGGACCCGCGCAAGGCCGCCGAAGTCATCGGCAGAACCGCCCAGCTCAGCTTCCACGCCGTCCAGGGCCCCGGCACCGAGCCCGAGAACAAGGCGAACGACAAGGCGAACGACAAGGCGGGCACCGAGCCCGACGACCAGGCGGACGGCACGACCGGCGCCGGGCTGACCCTCCCCGACGAGCAGGGCCGCCCCCTCGCTCTCGGCCCGACCCGGCTCTCCGGCGCGGGCGTCAAGGACGCCACCGCCGCGTTCGACGCCCAGCAGGGCGCCGGCTGGACGGTCTCCCTCGACTTCCACAAGAAGGCGGGCCGGGACTGGACCCGGCTGACCGGCGAAGCGGCCTGCCACCCGGTCCAGGACGACCGGCGCCGCGTCGCCATCGTCCTCGACCAGAAGATCATCTCCTCGCCGCAGGTCTCCCCCTCGGTCGGCTGCAACGTCGGTCTGCCGTCCGGCTCCACCCAGATCACCGGCTCCTTCAGCGCCGACGAGGCCCGCGAACTGGCCTTGCTCATCAAGGGCGGCGCCCTGCCGCTCCCCGTCGAGATCGTCGAGCAGCGGACCGTCGGCCCGACGCTCGGCGCCGCCGCCATCGACGCCAGTGCCCGGGCCGCCCTCATCGGCGCCGCGGCCACCGCACTCTTCATCACCATCGTCTACCGGCTCTTCGGCGCGCTCGCCGCCGTCGCGCTCGCCGCCTACGGACTGATCTCCTACGCGGCCCTGGTCGCCCTCGGTGTCACGCTCACGCTGCCCGGCCTCGCCGGATTCGTCCTGGCCATCGGGATGGCGGTCGACGCCAACGTGCTGGTCTTCGAACGGGCCAGAGAGGAATACGCGCAACATCCCGGTCGCACCCTGCGCTCCTCGCTGACCGCCGGATTCCGCGGTGCCTGGAGCGCCGTCGCCGACTCCAACGTCACGACGCTGATCGCGGCCGGACTGCTCTTCTTCCTCGGCTCCGGACCGGTGAAGGGCTTCGGTGTCACGCTCGCCATCGGTGTGCTGGCCTCGATGTTCTCCGCACTCGTCATCGCCCGCGCACTCACCGAGATCGCCGCACGCTCACGATTCGTCAGCGACTACCGGGGCATCAACGGCATCGCCTCCCCCGGCCGGGTACGTACCTGGCTGACCCGCCGCGATCCCCAGCTGATGCGGTTCCCCCGCCGCTGGCTGCTGGTCTCCGCGGCACTGGTCGCCGTCGCCGTCCTCGGTATCGTCGTACGAGGCGTCAACCTGGGCGTCGAATTCACCGGCGGTCGGCTCGTCGAGTACTCGACCAGCAGGCCCGTCGAGGTGGAGCGGGCCCGCACCGCCCTGGCCGACGCGGGCTTCGGTGACGCGGAGGTCACCACCGCGGGCGCGGGCGACCTCTCCGTACGCACCGGAAAGCTCGACAACGACGGCGAACACGCCCTGCGCGCCGCCCTCGCGAAAGAAGGCGGCGAAACCACCAAGGTCCGCGACGAACTCATCGGCCCCAGCCTCGGTGACGAACTCCGGCGCAACGCCCTGATCGCGCTCGCCATCGCCGTCCTCGTACAGCTGGCCTATCTCGTGATCCGGTTTCGCTGGACGTTCGCTGTGGCCTCGGTCGGGGCACTGGTCCACGACGTCATCGTCCTGGTCGGCGCCTTCGCCTGGCTCGGACGCACCGTCGACGGCATTTTCCTCGCTGCCCTCCTCACCGTCATCGGATACTCCGTCAACGACTCCGTGGTGGTCTTCGACCGGGTACGGGAGCTGTGGGCGAAGGCCCGCCGCGTACCCATCGTCACGGTCGCCAACCGGGCCGTTCTCCAGACCGTCCCCAGAACGGTCAACACCGGAATGGGCGCCCTGTTCATCCTGACCGCACTGGCCGTGCTGGGCGGCGACTCCCTCGCCGACTTCGCGCTCGCCCTCCTGATCGGCATCTGTGTCGGCACGTACTCCTCGGTGCTGACCGCCGTGCCGGCCGCGCTCGTCCTGGAACAGAGCAGCAAGGCCCCGCCGCCCGCCCGTAAACGTGCTTCCGGACGCCGGTCCGGGACACGGACGGCGCGCCGGGACCCGCTCGACAACGGAGCACGCGTATAGCCGCTCCGGAAGTACGACGCCCCCGCCCCGAAGGAAGCCGGGCCTTCTTCGGGGCGGGGGCGACCTGCGTCGGTCGTGGCGTTCCGTGCGCCCGGGGCGGCACAATTCCGAGCACCCACCTGTGATCGGAGCGAGCCCGTGACCACGCCCGTGCCCGTCATGCTGCGTGAGGCATGGTCCACCGTCGTACCCGACATGAACGACCGGCACGGACCGCTGCCTCCGCTGATGCTCGCCCTGACCGTCGTGACGGGACTGGTCGACGCGGTCAGTTACCTGGAACTCGGCCGGGTCTTCGTCGCGAACATGACCGGCAATGTGGTCTTCTCCGGCTTCGCGATCGCCGGAGCCCCCGGCTTCTCGTTCGCCGCCTCGCTCGTCGCGCTCGCCGCGTTCGCGGCGGGGGCGCTGCTCGGCGGCCTGATCGTGCACCACGCCCCGACACATCGCGGCCGGATGCTGATGTACGCACTCCTGGTCGAGACCACCTGTGTCCTGGCCGCGCTGTTCGTCACTCTGGCGTCCGGACATCCGTACGTCGGCGGGGTCCGTTTCGCGCTCATCACACTGCTCGGACTCGGCCTCGGGGTGCAGAACGCCGTGTCCCGGGCACTGGCGGTCCCCGATCTCACCACCACCGTGCTGACGCTCACCATCACCGGCGTCCTCTCCGACAGCCGGTTCGCGGGCGGAGCCGGCAGCAAGGCCGGACGACGGGTGCTCTCGGCCGCCGCCATGATGACCGGCGCGCTCGTCGGAGCCATGGCCGTACTGAACGGGCACCCGAGACTTCCCCTGCTGCTCGCCCTCGCCATCCTGGCAATCGTGACCACGGCCGCGATCGTCCTGGCGCGCGCGGACGCCCCCTGGGCCCGTCCGATCGTCAGGAAGTGAGGGAGTGCAGACGGTCGGCGGTGGCCCGGTCGGCGGGCAGGAACGTCTCGATGGCCAGCTCGGCCACCGTCACATCCATCGGCGTGTTGAACGTCGCGATGGAGGAGACGAACGAGAGCACGTGCCCGCCGTGCTCGATGTGCAACGGCAACGCGAAAGGCAGCGATGCCGGGCCGGACCCTTCGAACGCTCCGGCGCCGTCGGCCCGGTCCGTACCTCCGGGCGCGGGATAACCGGCGACCTCCTCGTACAGCTCACGCAGCTCCGCCGACCGGGCCAGGGCGATCTGGCGATCCATCTGGGCCAGCAGATCGGCCCGCCACTGCCGGAGATTACGGATGCGCGGAGCCAGGCCTTCCGGATGGAGGGTGAGCCGCATGGCGTTCAGCGGCGGCGCCAGCAGATGCCCGGCCACGCCCTCCAGCAGCATCGTGATACTCCGATTGGCCGCCACCACGTTGTACATGCCGTCGACGACGAGCGCCGGGTACGGGTCGTACCCGTGGAGCAGCCGCTCCATCCCCTCGCGCAGCGCGCCGAACGCCGGGTCGTCGAGCGCGGTCTGTGCGTAGCGGGGCGCGTAACCGGCCACCACCAGCAGAGCGTTGCGTTCCCTGACCGGGATGTCGAGGTGCTCGGCCAGCCGCAGGATCATGTCCTCGCTGGGCCGGGAGCGGCCGGTCTCGACGAAGGAAATGTGCCGGGCCGAGGAATCGGCCCGCAGCGCCAGCTCCAGCTGGCTGATCCGACGCTGCTCCCGCCAGCTGCGCAGCAGCGGCCCTACCCCCGTGTCAAGCGCGACAGTTGTCATACCCAGACCGTAACGTCACCGGCACCGTCGACCGGAACCGATCGCTCATGAGGGAGTCTCAACATGCCCGCCGCACCCTTGTCGCAGAAGGAGATCGAGGACCGTCTGGGTGATCTGCCCGGCTGGTCGCTGGAGGGGGACCGGATCACCTGCACCTACCGGCTCCACACGCATTTCGCCGCTCTGGGGCTGACCGTGCACATCGCCCAGATCCAGGACGAGCTGAACCACCACTCTGACATGACCCTCGGATACAACACCGTCAGCCTGTCCGTGAACACCCATGACGCGGGCGGTGTCGTCACCGAGAACGATCTGAAACTGGCCGCGCGCGTGGTGGCGATCGCCCCCGGGCACGGCGTGAGATAGCAGGGGGGGCGAACGGGTACGCCACGGTCGCGCGCTGTCATGTCACAGCACGACAGCGAATCCGAGGGTGCACGGTGGCCTGTCACATCCCGACCCGTCCCGAGCCCGCCGACCCGCGTTCGCCGGGCTTGCGCGGCCCGAAGGCCACGTCGGTGATCGCGCGGGTGCCGCAGGCGACCAGTGTCACCAGCATGACCTGTGGGTATCCCGAGGCGGCGGTGTACTGGTTGGATCCCTTGCCCAGCTTGGCGCGGACCGCCTGGTCGTCGGCGACGTCCAGGTGGGTGCCGTCGATCGCGACGACGAGCAGGCCCTTCCAGCGTGCTCCGGTCGTACGGATTGCGCAGGCGGGTCCACGCAGTAGGTCGAACGGGGCCCGCACCGGGCGGACACCGAGCCGGCAGCGGGCGTGCCACAGCGCGGTCGCGGTCACTTCAACCAGCGGCAGCCCCACCAGGGCGCCGGTGAGCTTGCGCCATACCTCGCGATAGCCGCAGTCCTCGAACAGGGCCGCGGCCAACAGCAGGTAGACCACGACCCGTGCGGGCAGTTTCCGCAGCCGTTGCTGGACGGTTCCGCACTCGACAAGCACGGCATCGACCAGCTCGAACGGAACGATCCTGGTCAACTCGCCCAGGTGGCCCGGTGCATAGAGCCCTTCGGCCACCGTGACGACACGCGTGATGGCGGACTGTCCGGACAGCGGAGCCTCCGGTGAGTGAACGGTTGTCTTGGTCGACTGCCAGTTCTACCGGGGCTCCGCTTCCTACGTCTGGCAAACCCACAGTTCACAGCCGCCTGGACAGTCGCACTCAAGCCGTAACTTCACGGCCTTGGCCTTTAGGCATGGGGGGAATCGCTTTTCAGGATTGCTCTGACCTCAACTGTCGCCACGGATCTGCGCTGTTGACCTCAGCTAGATGCGTGGCGTGTGTATAGTGATCGCGTGGTTGTGACGCGGAAGGTCCGCCGGTACTCCGGCGGCGTGTACGACTTGGGTCTGCACGTGGTGTGGTGCCCGAAGTACCGCCGCCAGGTTCTCGGTGGCCCGGTCGCGGTCCGGTTGCGTGAGCTGATCGAACAGAAGGCGGCCGAGAAGGGCTGGGAGATCATCGCCCTTGAGGTGATGCCCGATCACGTGCACCTGGTCGTCAAGCATGAGCCGAAGGCTTCCGCGTCCTACGTCGCGAACCAGTTCAAGGGCTTCACCTCCCGCGTACTGCGCGAGGAGTTCCCGCACCTCAAGAGCCGTATGCCCACCCTGTGGTCGTCGTCGTTCTTCGTCGCCTCGGTCGGCGCCGTCAGCGCGGACACGGTGGAGAAGTACATCAACGCCCAGTGGGAACGTCCCTGGACGAAGAAGCAGGAGGAGGAACGGCCTTGATACGTGCCTACAAGTTCCTCCTGCGGCCCACCGTCCGGCAGAGCCAGGCGCTCGGCGAGATGCTGCGCGATCACTGCTCACTCTACAACGGCGCGTTGCAGGAACGCCGCGACGCATACCGGCACAGCTCGAAGACCTCAGTCAAGTACGGGCAGCAGTCCGCGCAGCTCAAAGAGATCCGGGCGTTCGACCCCGAGCGGCAAGGCCGCTGGTCGTTCTCCAGCCAGCAGGCCACCTTACGCCGCCTGGGCAAAGCGTTCCAAGCGTTCTTCCGGCGTGTGAAGGCCGGGGAGAAGCCCGGATATCCCCGCTTCCGTGGCGTGAACTGGTTCGACACCGTTGAGTTCCCCAAGGACGGCGACGGTTGCCGCTGGGACTCCACCCCGCACGACCCCGTCACCCGCGTACGGCTGCAAGGTGTCGGGCATGTCCGGGTGCACCAGCACCGGCCCGTGAAGGGCCGGGTCAAGACCGTCGGCATCAAGCGCGAGGGGCGACAGTGGTACGTCATCCTTGCCTGTGACAACGTGCCCGCCGAGCCGCTGCCGGCCACCGGTGCCGTGACCGGAATCGACATGGGCGTCACGCACTTCCTCACCACGTCCGAGGGTGCCCACGTCGAAAACCCCCGGCACGGCAAGCGCAACGCCGATGTCCTCGCCGACGCTCAGCGCGCCCTCAAGGCGTTCCCCCGGCGCAAGCGGGAGAACCGCACTGCCCAGCACCGCCGGGCGGTGGAGAAGGTCGCCAAGGTGCACCGCAAGGTACGGCGTCAGCGTCTGGACCACGCGCACAAGGCCGCGCTCGCCCTGGTCCGCGGCTACGATCGGATCGCTCACGAGCGGCTGAACATCGCGAACATGGTTCGCGCCCCCAAGCCGAAGCCCGATCCCCAGGCACCCGGTGCGTTCCTGCCGAACGGCGCCGCCTCGAAGGCCGGGCTGAACCGCAGCATTCTTGACGCGGGTTGGGGGGTGTTCCTGGGCATCCTCGCGCAGAAGGCTGAAAGCGCCGCTCGCGTACTGATCCCGGTGGACCCCCGCAACACCTCGCGCACCTGCCCCGAATGCGGGCACGTGGACGGCGAGAACCGCGACGGCGAAAAGTTCCAGTGCACTGCCTGTGACCACCGCGACCACGCGGACCGGGTAGGCGCATGGAACGTCGCACTCAGGGCCGGGCTGGCCCTTCCCGACGTGGCCTAGCCACCGACAGGAGAAGCCCCCCGGATTTATCCGGGGGGAGGAGTCACAAACGCAAGTTATGGTCCCGGCTGTCCCGGCGGCGTACCGGCAATATGCGGGTGTCCAATCGGCGGAGGTCTGCTCTAGAGTCGACCGGATGCTGGACTACGACACCGAAGCAGCCGTCTACGACGCCACGCGCGGTGGTGAGCCCAGGGCTGCGGCCGCGGCTGCCGCAGTAGGGGAGTTGGTCCCGTCGTCGGCCCGCACCCTGCTGGACATCGGCTGCGGTACGGGACTGGTCACCGAGCGCATGGCCCTTGCCCGCCCCGGACTTCGGGTGTTCGGCACGGACGCCTCGTACGGCATGGCACGGGTCGCCCGGCGGCGGATCGGCGCGGTGGCGCTGGCCGACGCGCGCCGGCTGCCGCTGCCCGACGCGAGGGTGGACGTGGTCGCCGCGATCTGGCTGCTGCATCTGCTGCCTGGGGAGGAGGACGTGCGGGCTGTGGTGTCCGAGGCGGCGCGGGTGCTGCGGCCCGGTGGTGTGTTCGTCACCACCGTCGACAAGGACGCGGCCCATGACGTCGGCAGCGACATCGACGTGGCGTTCGCCCCTTACCTGAACGCCGATCCGTCGGACGCCACGGACCTGATCATCAGGTACGGCTCGGAGGCGGGCCTCGCCGTGGTGGGGGAGGCCCACTTCCTGGGACACGGTCAGGGCCGGAGCCCGTCGAGCGCGGCGCACGCGGTGCGTGCGGGCTATTACGCCTCACGCCTGCACCTGCCGGGGACGGCGGCCGAACGGCTCGCCGCCGCCCTGACAGCGCTGCCCGAGCCCGACAGACCGCGCGCCGACCCCCGCTACCGGCTGCTGGCACTGCGCCGGAGCGACTGACCCTGGACCACCCCTCCCACGCCACGCCACGCCACGCCCCGCCCCGCCGCCCGCCGCCCGCCCCACCACCCTGCCCGTACCGGCACGGCGGCTTGCCGAATCGGCAACAAATCTGGCCAGGACGCCGATGTGTGGCGAGGCTGTCCCCATGAGCCAGCACACCGACCATGGTCATCAGCACACCACCACTCCCGGCCACCGGCACAACGACCCCACCCACGCGCATCACCACGGCACCACCGAATTCGACTGGGACGTCATGGGCCCGCTGCTGGAGCAGAACGCCGAGCTCAGCCGCCCGCAGTACGAGGAGGCGGCCCGCTGGATCGCCGGCCTGCCCACGGCCCCGAACGTGCGCAGGGTGCTCGACATCGGCAGCGGCCCCGGCGTGATCTCCTGCCTGCTCGCCGAGGTGTTCCCGGAGGCCGAAGTCGTCGCCGTCGATGGCACCCCGGCCCTTCTGGAACGCACCCGGACCCGTGCCCAGCGGCTCGGTCTCGGCGACCGCGTACGGACCCAGCAGGCCGAGATCCCCGAGAGCCTCGACGCGTTGGGGGAGGCGGATCTGATCTGGGTGGGCAACGCTCTGCATCACATGGGCGACCAGCGCGCCGTCCTCGCCGGGTTCGCCGCCCTGCTGCGCCCCGGCGGGACCATCGCCCTGGTCGAGGGAGGTCTGCCGCCCCGTCAGCTCCCGCGCGACATCGGCATCGGGCGGCCCGGTCTGGAGGCCAGGCTCGACGCGATCACCGCGGACTGGTTCGAGGACATGCGGACGTCACTGCCAGGCACTAAGCGGGAGACCGAGGACTGGAGCGCCCTGTTCACCGCGGTGGGGCTCGACCCGCAGGGCACCCGCAGCTTCCTGCTCGACCTCCCGGCACCGCTGTCGGAGCCCGCGCGCGACCATGTCATCGCCGAGTTCGCCCGGCGCCGCGAGATGTTCGAAGAGGTGCTCCCGGCCGAGGACGTTGCCGTACTGGACCGGCTCCTCGACCCCGAGGACCCGGCCGGACTGCGTCAGCGCCCCGATGTCTTCCTGCTCATGGCACGCACGGTGCACCTGGGCCGACGGGGCTGACCTGTAAGCGCCTCGGTCGTCCCCTCGCACCGCCCATGGACGGATTGGAGTGCTCCCCGGCAGCCGAGTGGGACATCTCGTCCACTGCGGTGATGTGTGCTGTGGGCCCAGGATGTGGCCTCACGAGCCCGGCCGTCACCGGCCCGGCTCGCGCCACGTCGCCTCGCGCGAGGACGCGCATCGAGAGGAAGCCCATGCAGCACACTTCAGCCATCCTGCCGCGGGCCGAGGGCGCCCACATACGCCGCACCGTTGTCGAACTGCCCTGCCGTGAGGACCCGTTGTGGCCCGAGGAGGTGTTCGAGCCACGCGAACAGGTCCGCGCCGCACAGGACTTCCGTACCGACGCGGCCACGGTGTGCGCACGCGGCTCCCGGACGGTGACCCGGTGACCGCCGCGGTTCCCGGCCCCCTGTCGGGTGTCGTGGTCGCCGACTTCGGGCGGGTGCTGGCCGCCCCGTACGCCACGATGCTCCTCGCGGACCTGGGCGCCGACGTCATCAAGGTGGAACGTCCGGGCTCCGGCGACGACACCCGGGCCTGGGGCCCGCCGCACGCCCATGACGAATCCACCTACTTCCTGTCCGTGAACCGCAACAAACGGTCCTTCACCCTCGATCTCGGCACGGCGGAAGGGCGTCGGCACGCCCACGAACTGGTGCGTCGAGCCGATGTGCTCTTCGAGAACTTCCGCCCCGGCACGATGGGCAAGTACGGGCTCTCCTACGAGGAGGCCCACGCGCTCAACCCAGGCATCGTCTACTGCTCGATCACCGGATTCGGAGCCGGCGAAGGAGCCGCGCTGCCCGGCTACGACCTGCTGCTGCAGGCGGTCGGCGGGCTGATGAGCGTCACCGGGCCCGCACCGGGACAGCCCGTCAAGACGGGTGTGGCACTTGTCGACGTGCTCACCGGACTGCACGCGGCCGTGGGCGTCATGGCAGCGCTGCGCCACCGCGACGCGACCGGTGACGGCCAGCACGTCGAGGTGAATCTGCTGTCCTCGTTGCTGTCGAGCATGGTGAACCAGGCGGGCGGCTACACCCTGGCCGGCCAGGTGCCGGGCATCCTCGGCAACCGTCACCCGTCCATCGCCCCGTACGAGATCTACCGGGCGGCGGACCGGCCGCTGGTCATCGCCGTCGGCAACGACCGGCAGTTCCATGCCCTGTGCCGGGGTCTGGGCGCCGAGGAGTTGGCCACCGACCCCAGGTTCGTGTCGAACGCGGACCGGGTCGCGCACGTCGACGCGCTGGCTGAGGAGATCTCCGCGCTGCTCGCCCCGCGCACCGCGGCCGAGTGGTCCGCCCTGCTCACCCCGCTCGGGGTGCCCTGCGGTCCGGTCAACGATCTCGCGGGCGCCTTCGGCCTCGCCGAACGCCTGGGCCTGTTCCCGCAGGTCACACCGGCCGACGCGAGTCCCGCCGACCCCATGCGTCTGGTGGCCAACCCCATCGGGCTGTCCCGTACGCCGCCGCGGTACGAACGGCGGCCGCCGCGCCTCGGTGAGCACACCGAGGACCTCAGACGCTGGCTGGACGGCTGACCGCCCGCCGACCGGCGGACGGGGCCGTGGACGACCGGCGTCCACGGCCCCGTCCGCTGCCCGGACCGTGTCAAGAGAAGACACGCTGCCGTCAGGGTGAGCGGGCATCAGAAAGTCCCCTGTACAGGCTAATAGCGAGTCAATTTGCCTACGAATAAAGGCAATTGGCAGCTCATCTAATTATATGGAAATAGCATATGGCGTACTTTATGTACCTCGATCGGCGTGCAGGCGTCGACCTTCAACGTGTCCGATATGACAGGTATGAGCGCCGTCAGTACGTTCATCCACGGGTCGACTGCTCAGCCGACCTCTCTGAGACAGGAGAAGCGACATGGTTACCCGTTCCACTATCGTTACAGCCGCCGTCGCGGCCGCTGCGGCCATGGCCGCCACCGGCATCACCTACGCCTCGGCCGCCACCTCCGAGCCGGTCCAGGCCGTCCCGGCCGTCCAGCAGGCCGCTCCCGTTTCGGCTCTTGACGGTGGCGACGCCGGAAAGGGCGACGCCGGCAAGGGCAACGAGGGCAAGGGCAATGAGGGCAGGGGCAACGAGGGCCGTGGCTACGAGCGCCGTGGCTTCGAGGGCCGTGAGCACTTCGAGGGCCGCATCCACATCAACGAGCGGACGTACTCCGCCGAGCCGGGCGGCTGCATGGTCGTGGTCAGCGGCCTCGGCGCCAAGAGCCTCAACATCCGCAACGACAGCCGCCGGACCGTCGAGGTCTTCCGCGGGGCCACCTGCGACAACGGCGCCCCCATCGCCACCGTCGGACCGTGGAGCTCCAGCGACGGGGTGTTCCCGGGGCGCGTCAAGGGCGGCGTGTTCGTCAAGAACGGAGTGGTGGGCAGCTTCCGGGTGATCCACCGCTTCGACGAGGACCGCGACCGCGATGACCGCGGTGACCGCGGTGACCGCGGTGACCGGGACTGGTGACCGGGTCACCCGGTTGACGTAGAACCCCGGCCCGCCGGAATCGGGCCGGGGCTCCAGTCAGGGCATCCGATCGGAGCGACCCGGTCGGATGCCCACACCTGAACGACGACTGACAAACCCAAACACCTGCCACGCCATACTAGAGGCGGACGGCGAGGCACTGCCAGCCGACCGGAACAGCCGCGCCACGCGCGGTCACCACGCTCCGGTGTCGGTTCCGGTTCCGGTCCCGGGTTCGGCTTTCCGGGCTCCGGTTCCGGGAACCGGCTTCCGGATTCGTTCTCGGCCTGCGGCCCTCGGCGGGGCCCGGCGACCGAGCGGCAGAACGTGGCGCCGGCGTGGCAGACGCCGCTCACGTCCCGGCCGCCAGGGCGCCGGTCGGCCGTACGGCCGGGATACCGGCGATCGAGGAACCCCGCGGTTCTCGGAGGCACCTGGCGACGGGCCCTGACCCGGATGGGTGACGGCCCGGGCGGCACGGCCCGAAGGGCCACCCGCATCCCGGTCCACGTTCCGGTCCGCACGCATCCGCACGCCGGCCGGTCTCCGGCCTACACCTCGGAGGCGTCCCGCACCGGCTCCAACCGCCACCACTGGCCGGGGGAGTCGGTGTCCTCCCACTGCTGGACACGAGCACCGTCCGCCGTGCTGCCGTCGGCGACCTCCAGAACGAGCCCGCTGATGAAGCTGACCAGTGTCACCACCCCCGGCGCCTCCAGATGCCGCTCGATCAGCCATTCCTGGGCGCCGTAGTTGTTGGCCCGCCACTGCTGGATCGCGGCGCCGTTCTCGGTGGAGGCGTTGGCGACGTCCAGCCGCTTGCCGCTGTGGACATTGACCAGGTGGTACAGCGCCGCGCCCTCGTGCACGGGGGAGAGCTGCCAGTGCTGGGCCGTCGAACCGCTCTCCGTGCCCTGCTGCACCGGGGCGCCCCCGCCCTTGGCGGATCCGTACACCTCCAGCAGCAGTCCGCTGCCCACATTGCGCAGCCGGTAGCGGCCGGCCGCTACGACGGGCGCGGTGTCCCCGCTCATGTTCCGGTTCCTTCCCGCGGCACGGACCGCCGCCCGGCTCGGCAGCAGGGCGGCGGTCCGTGTGCGTCAACGGTGCGATGACAGGGCTCAGGCACCGAGGTTGAACTCACCAGGGTTCGGGCCGAGGCGCTTGCCCTCGTCCAGCGCGGCGAACGCGGCCAGGTCGTCGGCGTCCAGCTCGAAGCCGAACACATCGAGGTTCTCCACGATCCGGGACGGCGTCACCGACTTCGGGATCACCACATTGCCGGTCTGGATGTGCCAGCGGAGCACCACCTGAGCCGGTGTGCGGCCGTGCTTCCGGGCGATCGCGACGACCGTCGGCACCTCCAGGAGCCCCTTGCCCTGGCCCAGCGGTGACCAGGCCTCGGTCGCGATGCCGTGCTTGGCGTGGAGCGCGCGCGACTCGACCTGCTGGAGCTGCGGGTGGAGCTCGATCTGGTTGATCACCGGGACCACGGAGGTCTCGCCGAGCAGACGCTCCAGGTGCTCGGGGAGGAAGTTCGAGACACCGATGGCCTTCGCGCGGCCCTCGGAGTAGATCTTCTCGAAGGCCTTGTACGTGTCGAGGTACGCGTCCTTGGCCGGCACCGGCCAGTGGATCAGATACAGATCGACATACTCCAGACCCAGCTTGTCGAGCGAGCTGTCGAAGGCGCGCAGGGTGGAGTCGTAGCCCTGATCGGTGTTCCACAGCTTTGTCGTGACGAAGAGCTCTTCGCGGGCGACACCGGAGGCCGCGACGGCCCTGCCGGTGCCCTCCTCGTTCTTGTAGATCGCGGCGGTGTCGATGCTCCGGTACCCGGACTCGATGGCTGTCGCGACCGCCTTCGCGGCCTCGTCGTCAGGCACCTGCCAGACACCGAAACCGAGCTGCGGCATCTCGACGCCGTTGTTGAGGGTGATGGAGGGGACCTTGCTCACGAGCGGTCGATCCTTACGTCGTCGGTTGGGATTCTCAAGGTCAACGATCAGCGAGTGCCATGCATTCCCCGCCGCCCGGGCGTCGGCCGCACCCGGTCCCGCCCCGATCGTGCCCCGATGCCGCCGATCCGTGCCCGAGCTGTCCGAAATCCTGCGAACTCACGTGCGGGCATGGAGATTTGGGCCCGCGCGGAGCATTGACAGATCGTTCGCCAGGGAATCCCATGCAGTGATGGTTAGGAACCTTTCCTAACGTCGCCCCGAAGGGAGCACCCGTGCACACTGACCGCCCCCCACGCCGCATCGTGGCCGTCCTCGCCGGACTCAGCTGTCTGTTTCTGCCCCTGCTCGCCCAGATCCCCAAGGCCTCCGCCGCTTCGGACGCCGGCTCCCCGTCCGCCGCCACGGTGGCCGCGGCCCCCGGAGCGATGGCCGCGGCCCCCTACGAGTACCTGGGCTGGGGAAACCCGCAGAAGCCGGCCGATGTGATGGCGGCGACGGGCGTGAAGTGGTTCACGCTCGCCTTCGTCCTCTCGGACGGCACCTGCAACCCGAAGTGGGACGGCGATCGGGTGCTGACCGGCGGCCCGGACCAGGCCGCCATCGACTCCATCCGGGCGGCCGGCGGCGACATCGTCGTCTCGGCGGGCGGCTGGAGCGGCGACAAGCTCGGCGAGGAGTGTGCCGACGCCTCCGCGCTCGCCGGGGCCTACCAGAAGGTGATCAACGCCTACCACCTCAAGGCGCTGGACATCGACATCGAGGACACGGAGTTCTCTCAAGCCACCGTGCGGCAGCGGGTGGTTGACGCCCTGAAGATCGTCAAGACCAAGAACCCGGGCATCGTGACGTACGTGACCATGGGGACCACCCCGTCCGGCCCCGAAGCCAACGGCAAGGACCTCATCAAACGCGGTGCGGCCGCCGGTCTCGACAACGACGGCTGGGTCATCATGCCCTTCGACTTCGGCGGACACACCGGAACCATGGGCGCGGCCACGGTCAGCGCGCTCGACGGTCTGAAGGCCACCGTCAAGAGTGCCTACGGGTACAGCGACGACGCCGCGTACCGGCACATCGGGGTCTCCTCGATGAACGGGAAGACCGACGAGTCGGACGAGACGGTGACCACCACCGACTTCAGGACCATCCTCGGCTACGCGCGGCAGCACCACATCGCGCGGTACGCCTTCTGGTCCGTCAACCGGGACCGGGCCTGCGGCTCCGGCGGTGACCCGGACGCCTGCAGCGGGGTGTCCCAGTCCCCGTACGACTTCACCAAGATCGTCGTCCAGTACCAGGGCTGAGGAGGTCCGATGCGCACCATCACGAGCAAACCGGCCATCGGCGGCACGGCACTCGCCGCCGCACTGCTGCTGCCCCTGCTCGCCGCGCCGCCCACGGCCGCGGCGGACGGCCGTTACGAGGCGGAGACCGCCATGCTCTCGCAGACGGTTGCGGCGACGAACCACACCGGCTACTCCGGCACCGGCTTCGTCGACTCCACCAACACCGCCGGATCTTCCGTGGAGTTCACGGTGAACACCACCGCGGGCAGCACCTCGCTCGCCCTGCGCTACGCCAACGGCACCACCACCGACCGCCCGATGGACATCAGTGTCAACGGCAAGGCCGTCGCCTCCGGAGTCGCGTTCAACGGGACTGGCTCCTGGGACACCTGGGCGACGAAGACCGTCGCCGCCCAGCTCGTGGCCGGAACCAACACCGTCCGGGCCACCGCGACCACCGCGAATGGCGGCCCCAACCTCGACTACCTCGACACGGGCGCCCCCGCGGCCGGCGGTCCCGCGGTGCCGTTCGGCAGCCACCAATTCCCTTACGCCGCCGGGACGCTGAAGCCGTCCGGCGCACAGTCCACGCTCGACCAGGCCGTGACCAAGACGTACAACGCCTGGAAGTCCGCGTTCGTCAGGCAGAACTGCGGCAACGGCTGGTACGAGGTCATCTCGCCGGACGCCGACCACCCCTACGTCGCCGAGGCCCAGGGCTACGGCTTGGTCGTCACGGCGACGATGGCGGGAGCCGACCCGGAGGCCAGGACGGTCTTCGACGGCATGGTGAAGTACCTGCTCGCGCACCCCTCGGTCAACAACGCCAACCTCCTCGCCGCCGAGCAGGACGCCTCCTGCAAGAGCGTCGACGGCTCCGACTCGGCCACCGACGGCGACCTCGACGTCGCCTACGGACTGCTGCTCGCCGACAAGCAGTGGGGCTCCACGGGCACGTACAACTACAAGGATCTCGCGGTCAAGCACATCAACGCCATCAAGAAGAGCGAGGTCAACCCGACCACCCACCTCATGCTGCTCGGTGACTGGTCGGACTCCGGTGAGTCGCACTACTGGATGAGCCGCTCCTCGGACTGGATGACCGACCACTTCCGCGCCTTCAAGACGGCGACGGGCGACAGCACCTGGGACACCGTGCGCACCGCGCACCAGAACCTGATCACCTCCCAGCAGTCCAAGTACGCGGCGAACACCGGTCTGTTGGCGGACTTCGTCGTCAACACCAACACCACTCCCAAGCCCGCCGCGGGCGAGGTGCTCGAAGGGCCCAACGACGGCGACTACTCCTGGAACGCCTGCCGCGACCCCTGGCGCATCGGTGCCGACGCCGTCACCAGCGGGGACGCCGCCTCGCTCGCCTCGGCGCGCAAGCTCAACTCCTGGATCAAGTCGAAGACCGGCGGCGACCCCAACAAGATCGTCACCGGATACCACCTCAGCGGCACCGCCTTCGACAGCGGCGACGACATGGCGTTCACCGCCCCGTTCGCCGTGACCGCGCTGACCGACCCGGGCTCCCAGGTCTGGCTCGACGCCCTCTGGAAAAAGCTCGCCGCCACCTCGGTCGACCCGCAGCTGTACTACGGCGGCAGCGTCCAACTCCAGTCGATGATCGTCGCATCCGGCAACTACTGGGTTCCCTGACGGGGGTTCAGTTGCGGGTCGGAGCGCACACCACGTTACGGGGCAAAGCGGCCGCCCTCGCGGTCACGCTGTGTGTCCGGGCTGGTCTGGACCCGGCTGGTGCTGATCGTGGAAGACCTGACGAGGCGCTGGTGGCCGAGCGCCGCCCCGACCGGCCGGTACCGCCGATGGCCGGTACCGCCGCGATCGGGGCGGTTGTGCATCTGCCGGCCACCGCCATCGAGGAGGGCCGGGACCTGTCCTCGATGAGCGGCATCCTGGCCGACGCCACCTAGCGTCTGCTGCAGGCCTGACGGCCCGGCCTCACTTCAGGTGCCGGGCGAAGAACCGGTCCCGGTCGTCCACCTCGAACCACGGGGTGCCGGCGTGCCCGCCCATATTGGCGTGCAGCGTCTTCTCCTTGGTACCGAAGGCGTCGAACAGGTCCAGGGCCGACTGCCGGTCGTTCCCTTCGTCGTCCCACTGCAGCAGGAACTGCAGCGGGATGGTGACCTGCCGGGCCTCATCGCGCTGGGCGCGGGGCACGAAACCCCCGGCGAAGAAACCGGCGGCCGAGATGCGCGGCTCGACCACCGCCAGCCGAATCCCGATGGCGGTCATCCCCGAGTACCCGACCGGGCCGCCGATCTCGGGCAGCGAAAGGAGGGCGTCCAGGGTGGTCTGCCATTCCGGGACCGCCTTTTCGACCAGCGGGACGATGAAGGACTCGAAGATCTCGTCGACGGGCTCGCCGGCCGCCATTGCCCGGCGGAGGTCGGCGCGAGCCTGCTCATCGACGGCGGAACGGGGCCGGTCGCCATGCCCGGGGTGGTCGATGGCAGCCACCGCGTAGCCGTACTCCGCCGCGGAGTGCCGGGCCCGGGCCACCAGCCGCGATTCCCGCTTGTGCAAGCCGCCGTTGTGGCCGATCAGGATCAGCGGGGCTGGTGCGGATCCAGACGTCCACAGGATGCCGGGGATCTCGCCGAGGGTGAATTCGCGTTCGAGGACGCCGTCGTCGAGGCGCTGTTCGGAAGTAAAACGCATGGTCGTGCCTTTCGGGAGTGCTCTTGAACGGCGCTCCCGGACGACCTATCGCCCGACCGTGACCCCGGAGGGGAGCACCCATGTCGATACTGCGTTCACGGGTACCACCTCCTCGCTCTCTGGCACGGTCTCCGGAAAACTAGCAGGGGTCGCCGTGGTCCGCCAACGGGTTTTTGCGGAGGCTCGGTGGCCGGATGCCACGGGGGTTATGAGCTGCTGTCGGTTTGCTGAGCTGAAGTGAGTTTTAGTGAGCAGGAGTGGGTCCTGTCGGCGGCTTCGCGGGGTGGGAACGGGAGTTCTGGGGTCGAATGGGTGACCTTGGCGGCTGGTGCTCGTTGGACTGGGTAGCGGGTGTCCGGTCTCGTGGGAGGGGGTGTTGTGGTGGGTGGTTTGCGGGAGTTGTCGGCGTCGTTCGTGGTGCCCGGGCCGTGCGGGGTGGCGGTCCGGGACCGTCTCAGGCACCTCACGCCCCACACATCGCACCCCCGGCGGCGCCGTACCGCTGAGGCACGGCGCCGCCGGGGGTGCCTCAGCGGTACAGGGCGTCGACCTCCGCCGCGTACGCCGTCTCGATCGCCTTGCGCTTCAGCTTCAGCGACGGCGTGAGCAGGCCGTGCTCCTCGCTGAACGGATGCGCCAGGATCCGGAACGTACGGATCGACTCGGCCTGTGACACCGCCGTATTGGCGGCGACCACCGCACGCCGGACCTCCATCTCCAGGTCCGGATCCCGCACCAGCTCCGCCGGCCGCAGGGGCGCCCGCCCCTGTATGGCGAGCCAGTGGTCCACCGACTCGTGGTCGACCGTGACGAGCGCGGCGACGTAGGGCCGGTCGTTGCCGACCACGATGCACTGCGCGACCAGCGGATGCGCCCGCACCCGCTCCTCCAGACCGGTCGGCGACACGCTCTTGCCGCCCGACGTCACCAGGATCTCCTTCTTCCGCCCCGTGATCGTCAGATAGCCGTCCTCGTCGAGCGCCCCCAGGTCCCCGGTGGCCAGCCAGCCCTCCCGCAACACCGCGGCGGTGGCCTCCGGGGCACCGAGATAGCCCGCGAACACATTGTCGCCGTGCACCCACACCTCGCCGTCCTCCGCGATGTGCACGGTCGTGCCGGGGATCGGCTGCCCGACCGTGCCGTACCGGGTGCGCTCCGGCGGATTGGCGGTCGCCGCCGCGGTCGACTCGGTCAGCCCGTACCCCTCGTACACGGTGACGCCCGCGCCCGCGAAGAACAGCCCCAGCTGCCGCTCCATGCCCGAACCGCCGGACATGGCGTGCCGGATCCGGCCGCCCATCGCCTCGCGCACCTTCCGGTACACGATCTTGTCGAAGAACTGGTGCTGCATCCGCAGCCCGGCGGACGGCCCGGGACCGGTCCCGAACGCTCGCGCCTCCACCGCCTCGGCGTACTTCACCGCGATGTCCACGGCCTTGTCGAACGCCCCGGCCCGGCCCTCCGCCTCGGCCTTGCGCCGGGCGCCGTGGAAGACCTTCTCGAAGATGTACGGCACCGCCAGGATGAACGTCGGCCGGAACGACACCAGATCCGGCATCAGGGCCTTCGCGGACAGCTCCGGCTGGTGGCCCAGCTTCACCCGGCCGCGGACCGCGGCGACCTCCACCATCCGGCCGAAGACATGCGCCAGCGGCAGGAAGAGGAGGGTGGCCGCCTCGTCGCCCGGCTTGGAGTGGAAGACCGACTCCCAGCGCGAGGCCATGGTGTCCGTCTCGAACATGAAGTTGGCGTGCGTGATCACACAGCCCTTGGGGCGTCCCGTCGTCCCTGAGGTGTAGATGATCGTCGCCACCGACTCGGGCGTCACCGCGCGCCGGTGGCGGTGCACCACCTCGTCCTCGATCTGGGCGCCCGCGTCGAGCAGCTCGTTCACCGCGTCGGCGTCCAGCTGCCAGAGCCGCTTGAGCCCGGGCAGCTGGTCGATCACCGACGCGATCGTCATCGCGTGGTCCTCGTGCTCGACCATGACGGCGGACACATCGGCGTCGTGCAGCATCCAGAGGACCTGCTCGGCCGAGGACGTCGGATAGACCGGTACGGACCGGGCGCCGACCGTCCACAGCGCGAAGTCGAAGAGCGTCCACTCGTAGCGCGTCCGCGACATCAGGGCCACCCGGTCGCCGAATCTGACGCCGTGCGCGATCAGGCCCTTGGCGAGCGCCAGCACCTCGTCGCGGAACGTCGCCGCGGTGACATCCCGCCAGCGTCCGCTCGTGTCTTTTCGGCCGAGCGCGACCCGGTCCGGATCTTGCTCGGCGTAGTCGAACACCACATCGGCCAGCCCGCCTACGAGGGGCGCGGCCGCCATGGGTGGGACAGTGAACTCGCGCAATGACCTGCTCCTTGTGGCGCTCCGCACAGCGCCGTGACGCTACCCCAACGGACGGCGCGGCGGGAGGGCCCCATACCCGCGGTCCCGGTGGCATATGCACAGGTCAGCCACCGAAAACCGGCCAGATGGGCAAGGCTCGGGCGTGGCTGAGACCACGGAGTAAGCGGCCGGCGCGGGAATCTCCACCAAATCTGTACGCCACAGTCACTCCCGTTCCGGATGGTTACGGGGGGATTGGTCCGCGGATCAGCCGGTCGCCACCCGCCAGGATCGCCGCCGCCAGGGCGTCCGCGGCCTCCTGCGCCCTGCCCCGGCGGTGGCCATGCAGCAGGACGAAGTCCACCTCGCCCAGCTCCGGCAGCCCCGCCCTGGCCGGCACCGGCACCAGACCCGGCGGGATCAGCCCACGGCTGTGAGCCATCACGCCCAGTCCCGCACGGGCCGCCGCGATCAGCCCGCTCAGGCTGGTGCTCGTACAGGCGACCCGCCAGGCCCGGCCGTGCTCCTCCAGGACCTCCAGGGCGCGGGCCCGGGTGATGCCCGGTGGCGGGAAGAGGACCAGCGGAACCGGACCGTCCGGGTCGAACCGCAGCTGCGGAGCGCCGATCCAGGTCAGCGCGTCCTGCCAGACCAGCTCCCCGTGCGTGTCGCCGACGCGCCGCTTGGCGAGCACCAGATCGAGCCGGCCCGCCGCGAGCCGCTGGTGCAGCGTCCCGGAGAGCTCCACCGTCAGCTCCAGCTCGACCTCCGGGTGGTCGCGGCGGAACCACTCCAGGATCTCCGGCAGCCGCGTCAGCACGAAGTCCTCGGACGCCCCGAACCGCAGCCGCCCGCGCAGCCGCGTGCCGGTGAAGAAGGCTGCCGCCCGCTCATGGGCCTCAAGTATCGTCCGGGCGAAACCGAGCATCGCCTCACCGTCCAGGGTGAGATCGACCCGGTGCGTGTCCCGGGTGAACAGCTGCCGTCCCGTCGCATCCTCAAGGCGCCGCACATGCTGGCTCACCGTGGACTGCCGGACCCCCAGCCGGCGGGCGGCCCGGGTGAAGCTCAGGGTCTGGGCGACAGCGAGAAAGGTACGGAGCTGCGCGGGGTCGTACATGGATTCAGGCTAACGCGAATCGTGATGACAGTGAGAGCGGTATGCGGGATTCCCGATCGCTCGGACCGGGGGGAGCATGGGGAGGGCACGACCGGAACCAAGAGAACAAGTGGAGCAGATGAGCCGCCGCACCCTGAAACTTCCGTCCTGGGTGCCGATCGACCCGTACATCATGGCGCTGATCGGCACGGTTGTATTCGCGGCGGTACTGCCGGCGTCGGGGACCGCCGCGGAGGTGGCGGGCGGTGCGTCGACCGGAGCCGTCGCCCTGCTCTTCTTCCTGTACGGGGCCCGGCTCTCCACCGCCGAGGCGCTCGACGGACTCAAGCACTGGCGGCTCCATCTCACCGTCCTGGTCTGTACCTTCGTGGCCTTCCCGCTGCTCGGACTGGCGGGCAAGGGGCTGGTTCCGTACGTCCTGACGCCGCAGCTCTACAGCGGCTTCCTCTTCCTCTGCCTCGTCCCCTCGACGATCCAGTCGTCGATCGCCTTCACCTCGATCGCCCGCGGCAATGTGCCCGCGGCGATCTGCGCGGGCTCCTTCTCCTCGATCGCCGGAATCTTCCTCACCCCGCTGCTCGCCGCGGCGCTGCTCGGCAACAACGGCGGCGGATTCTCGGCGGACGCGCTGCTGAAGATCGGGGTCCAGCTGCTGTTGCCGTTCGTCGCGGGGCAGCTGCTGCGCCGTTGGATCGGCGGCTTCCTCACCCGTCACAAGAAGGTCCTCGGCCATGTCGACCGCGGCTCGATCCTGCTCGTCGTCTACACGGCGTTCAGTGAGGGCATGGTCGCGGGCATCTGGCACCAGGTCACCCCGGCCAGGCTCGGCGCGCTGCTCGGCGCCGAAGCGGTGCTGCTCGCGCTGATGCTGATGCTGACCTGGTACGGGACGAAGCGGCTCGGCTTCGACCGCGGGGACCGGATCGCCATCCAGTTCGCCGGCTCGAAGAAGAGCCTGGCCGCCGGGCTGCCGATGGCGAGCGTCCTGTTCGGGGCGCAGGCGTCCCTCGCCGTGCTGCCGTTGATGCTCTTCCACCAGATGCAGCTGATGGTGTGCGCGGTGATCGCCAAGCGGCGCTCGCGCGACCCGCTGGAGGAAATCCAGGAAGACGGCGTGGTGGCACGGGAGCCGGCCGCGGTGAGCTGAGGGCGGAGCCCTGGGGCCCGCCGCTCAGGGGTGGGTCCGGCCGGCGCAGGGGGCGCTCCCCGCCGGCCGGACCCCTGGCCCGTGCGGGCGGGCGGGGCGCCTCAGTCCTGGCCGATCGTCGCCGCCAGGGTGATCCGGTGCTCACCCGCGTACACGTTCATGGAAGGGCCCCGCAGGAAACCGACCAGGGTCAGTCCGGTCTCGGCCGCCAGATCGACGGCGAGTGACGACGGCGCCGAGACCGCCGCGAGCATCGGGATCCCGGCCATCACCGCCTTCTGGGCCAGTTCGAACGAGGCCCGCCCCGACACCAGCAGGATCGCCCGGGACAGCGGCAGCCGATGGTCGGTCAGGGCCCGGCCGACCAGCTTGTCGACCGCGTTGTGCCGGCCGACGTCCTCCCGGACGTCGAGCAGTTCGCCCGTCTCTGAGAACAGCGCCGCCGCGTGCAGGCCCCCGGTCCGGTCGAAGACCTGTTGCGCGGCCCGCAGCCGGTCGGGGAGGACGGCGAGCAGCGCGGGTTCGACCCGGACCGGGGGAGTGTCGGCGATCGGATGCCGGGTCGTGGTGCGTACCGCGTCGAGGCTCGCCTTGCCGCACAGCCCGCAGGACGACGTGGTGTACACATTGCGTTCGAGGGTGATGTCGGGAACCGGGACACCGGGCGCGAGCCTCACGTCCACGACGTTGTACGTGTTCACGCCGTCCGCCGTGGCCCCGGCGCAGTAGACGATCGACTGGACCTCGGAGCCGTCACCGATCACGCCCTCGCTCACCAGGAAGCCCGCCGCCAGCGCGAAGTCGTCGCCCGGCGTGCGCATCGTGATGGCGAGTGGCCTGCCGTTCAGCCGGATCTCCAGGGGCTCCTCGGCGACGAGCGTGTCGGGGCGCGTGGAGACCGCCCCGTCCCGGACACGGATGGTGCGGCGGCGCTCGGTGACCCGTCCCATAGCGGTTAAACCCGATTCTGTACGTGGTGGAAGCCGAACCGGCCCTTGATGCAGAGGGTTGCCGTGGGTCACCGGATTGTCGTGCGGAGAGGTGACCTTGGCGGCGTCATTGTTCTGCACATGGAGTGTGACATTGCAGCCGACTCCGCAGTACGCGCAGAGGATGTCGATGTCCTCACGGGCCTGACCCGGCGGAATCAGCGCGGCCCGGACGCGCTGCACCCGCCGTTCGCTGTTGGTCGTCGTGCCGTCGGTCCCGGCCCAGGCGTCCGTCGCGGGCAGGACGACATCCGCCGGCTCGGCGGTCCGGGTGAGGAAGATGTCCTGCGCCACCAGATGGTCCAGCGCCGTGAGCCGCCGGACGGCCTGCTCGCTGTCGGCCGCGGACTGCGCCGGGTTCTCCCCGATGCAGTACACGGCCCGCACCTCACCGCTCTCCATCGACTCGAACATCTCGGTGAGCGTCTTGCCGTAGCGGGGCTGGATGACGGTGTCCCAGCTCCGCTACGAACTTCCGCCGGACCGGGTCGAGGATGTCCTGGAAGCCGGGCAGCCGGTTGGGAACGGCGCCCATGTCGCCGCCGCCCTGCACATTGTTCTCGCCGCGCAGCGGCTGCATCCCGGAGCCGTACCGTCCGACATGCCCGGTGAGCATCGACAGGTTGACCAGCGTGCGGACGTTGTCGGTGCCGACGTTGACGCCGGGGGCGTGGCAGGGGGCGGTCCGAGGAGCGGGCAGAGCGATCTGAGCGCGCCCAGCGGAAGAACAGGAGACGATGGAACGTCACGTCGACAGAATATTGTCTACAGTATGCCTTTCGAAGGGTCAGGGCTGTCGTCAAGCCTCCAACGACCGGGTCCTATTCCTGTGGGAACACGTGCCCCCGTACCGGGCAGTAGCGACCAAGACTGGATGGTTCCTGCCGTACGTAGCGAGGGGATCCTGTACATGACCGGCTCACGTGTCGTGGCGCTCGGCCACTATCAGCCCGCCAAGGTGCTCACCAACGACGATCTGGCGGCCATGGTCGACACCAGCGACGAGTGGATCACCAGCCGCGTAGGCATCAAGACCCGCCACGTCGGAGGCCCTGACGAGCCGGTGGACGAGATGGCCGCGCACGCGGGGGGCAAGGCGCTCGCCGCGGCGGGGCTGCGGCCCGCCGAGGTCGATCTGGTGCTGGTCGCCACCTCCACCGCGATCGACCGCTCGCCGAGCATGTCGGCGCGGGTCGCCGCCCGGCTAGGCATGGGCTCGCCCGCGGTCATGGACATCAACGTGGTCTGCTCCGGATTCACCCACGCCCTCGCCGCCGCCGACCACGCGGTCCGGGCGGGCGCGGCCGAGCGCGTCCTCGTCATCGGCGCCGACAAGATGGCCGACATCGCGGACTGGACCGACCGCAGCACCTGCGTCCTGCTCGGTGACGGAGCCGGCGCGGCGGTCGTCGTCGCGGACCCGGGCGGCGGGGACGGTCCCGGGATCGGCCCCGTCCTGTGGGGTTCGGTGCCGGAGATGGGCAACGCGGTGCGGATCGAGGGGACGCCCCCGCGCTTCGCGCAGGAAGGGCAGTCCGTATACCGCTGGGCCACCACGCAGCTGCCGCCCATCGCCCGCAAGGTGTGCGAAAAGGCAGGTGTGGCCCCCGAGGATCTGGCCGCGGTCGTGCTGCATCAGGCCAATCTGCGGATCATCGAACCCGTCGCCAGGAAGATCGGCGCGGTCAACGCGGTCATCGCCCGGGATGTCGTGGATTCCGGCAATACGTCCGCGGCGTCCATCCCGATGGCCCTGTCCAAGCTGGTGGAACGCGGCGAGGTGCACAGCGGCGCGCCGGTGCTGCTTTTCGGCTTCGGCGGAAATCTCTCGTACGCGGGCCAGGTGATCCGCTGCCCCTGAGCGGCGTTGTGCTCCGTAGACTGTAGACAATAAGCAATTGCTCGTCGCCCGGAGGGGGCCGCGATGTTGTCCGCAGGACTGCCGCCAGGGGCTGTGCCGAAGCTGGAACGGCCCGGTCCGCTGCGCGAGCGCGTGTACGAGGCGCTGCTCGAACTCATAACGACGCGTGTGCTCCGTCCCGGCCAGCACCTGGTCGAGAGCGAACTGGCCGGCCATCTCGGGGTGTCCAGGCAGCCGGTGCGGGAGGCGCTGCAGCGGCTGAACACCGAGGGCTGGGTCGATCTCCGGCCCGCCCAGGGTGCGTTCGTGCATGAGCCCACGGAGGACGAGGCGGATCAGCTGCTCTCGGTCCGCACCCTGCTGGAGGCCGAGGCCGCCCGCCTCGCCGCGGCCAACTCCGACGCCGCGGGCATCGCCGCCCTGGGGGAGCTCTGCGCCAAGGGCGAGCAGGCGGTCGCCGACGACGACGTGGATCTGGCGGTCGCCACGAACACGGCCTTCCATGCCAAGGTCATGGAGCTGGCGGGCAATGTCGTCCTCTCCGAGCTGGCCGGGCAGGTGGACCGCCGGGTCCGCTGGTACTACACCCCGGTGGCCCGCCAACGCGGCACCCAGTCCTGGATCGAGCACCGCTCGCTCATAGCGGCGATCGCCTCGCGCGACGAACAGCGGGCCACGGAGATCATGCGGGCGCACACGGAACACACGCGCAGGACGTACCACCAGCGCGCCGAGGAGTAGCGCGTGGCCGGGCGGGTCGCACGGGGCCGTAACGGAAGGGCCGGGGCGTGAGCCCCGGCCCTTCCGCGGGTCTGCGGGTCCGCGGGTTCGTGGGTTCGTGGCCGCCGTCGACCGAGCGGCTTTGTCCTCGATGTGGAGAAAGTTGTAGCGGATTCCTGCGCAACTTCTTCCCACTCCCGGCAACCGCTGCTACGTTCCCCTCGAAAGCCCGACGGACAGGCCGATGTGGCGGGGAGGGGCGCGTGAGACGTATGACGGCACGACCTGCGAATGCGCATCAGGCGCGACTGCTCCGGCTGTTGCGCGACGGCGGGCCCAACTCACGGGCACAGCTGGGGGATCAGGTCGATCTCTCCCGCTCCAAGCTCGCCGTCGAGGTCGACAGACTGCTGGAGACCGGACTTGTCGTGGCCGATGGACTCGCCGCATCCCGCGGAGGGCGTCGCTCGCACAACATCCGGCTCGCCCCGCAACTGCGCTTCCTCGGCGTCGACATCGGTGCCACATCCGTCGATGTGGCCGTCACCAACGCCGAGTTGGAGGTCCTGGGCCACCTCAACCACCCCATGGACGTACGCGAAGGGCCGGTCGCCGTCTTCGAGCAGGTGCTGGCCATGGCGGCCAAGCTCCGGGCCTCCGGCCTAGCCGAAGGCTTCGACGGCGCGGGCATCGGCGTACCCGGACCGGTCCGCTTCCCCGAAGGCGTGCCGGTCGCACCGCCGATCATGCCCGGCTGGGACGGCTTCCCGGTCCGCGAGGCGCTCAGCCAGGAACTGGGCTGCCCCGTCATGGTCGACAACGATGTGAACCTGATGGCGATGGGGGAGCAGCACGCGGGCGTCGCACGCTCCGTGGGCGACTTCCTCTGCGTCAAGATCGGTACGGGTATCGGCTGCGGCATCGTCGTCGGCGGCGAGGTCCATCGCGGTACGACGGGCAGCGCCGGAGACATCGGCCACATCCAGGTCGAACACGAAGGACGACCCTGCGCCTGCGGCAACCGGGGTTGTCTGGAAGCCCACTTCAGCGGTGCCGCGCTCGCCCGCGACGCCGAGGACGCGGCGCGTGCCGGGCAGTCGCCGGAGCTCGCGGGCCGACTGGAGGCGGCCGGCGGACTCACCGCCGCCGACGTGGCCGCCGCCGCGGCCGCCGGCGATGCCACCTCGCTCGACCTGATCCGCGAAGGCGGCAACCGGGTGGGCCAGGTCATCGCCGGACTCGTCAGCTTCTTCAATCCCGGACTGGTGGTGATCGGCGGCGGCGTGACCGGCCTCGGACACACACTCCTCGCCAGCGTCCGGACCCAGGTCTACCGGCAGTCGCTGCCGCTGGCCACCGGCAATCTCCCCATCGTGCTCGGCGAGTTGGGACCCGCCGCCGGAGTGATCGGCGCGGCCCGGCTCATCAGCGACCACCTGTTCTCACCGGCCTGATCCTCGGCCGGTACGTACCACCGAACCGCTCCCGCCTCTTTTGGCCGGGGGCCGGGGGGCGACCCCCGGGACAGCACTGCGCCCTGCCCGCTCACCGGCCCTCCCTCAGTTCTCAGCTGCGCTCGAGCAGAGGAGACCCCATTCGCCGAGGGGATTTGTCATGGCACCAGAACCGCCCTTGCTCACCATGTCCGGCATCACCAAGTCGTTCCCCGGAGTGCGCGCCCTCGACGGCGTAGACCTGGAGGTACAGGCCGGCGAAGTCCACTGTCTCCTCGGACAGAACGGCGCCGGCAAGTCCACCCTCATCAAGGTGCTCGCCGGGGCCCACCAGCCCGACGGCGGCGAGATCACCTGGCGCGGCAAACGGGCCGCGCTCAAGTCACCCATCGCCGCGATGCGGCTCGGCATCGCCACCATCTACCAGGAACTCGACTTGGTCGAGGGCCTGTCGGTCGCCGAGAACGTCTTCCTCGGCCATGAACCCACCACCGCCCGCTTCATCGTCCGCACCCGCGAGGGCCGTGCGGCGGCCGCCGCGCTGCTGAAGCGTCTCGGCCACCCCGAGATCGACCCGGCCCGGGCGGTCGGAGAACTGTCCGCCGCACAGCAGCAGATCGTCTCCATGGCGCGGGCACTCTCCCACGACGTACGGCTCATCGTGATGGACGAGCCGTCCGCCGCGCTCGACCCCGACGAGGTCGACAACCTCTTCCGTATCGTCGCCGCTCTCACCGCCGACGGGGTCGCCGTCGTCTACATCTCGCACCGCCTGGAGGAGATCCGCCGCATCGGCGACCGGGTGACCGTGCTCAAGGACGGTCGCGCCGTCGCCGTGGGGCTGCCCGCCAAGTCCACACCGACACGCGACGTCGTTGCCATGATGACCGGCCGCAACGTCGAACACGTCTTCCCGCCGCGCATCACGGACCGCGTGGGGGCGGCCGTCGAAGAACCGGTACTGAAGGTCGAAGGGCTGACCAGGAAGGGCGAATTCGCCCCGGTGGACCTGGAGCTCCGGCCCGGCGAGATCGTCGGTCTGGCCGGACTCGTCGGGTCGGGACGCTCCGAGATCCTGGAGACCCTCTACGGTGCCCGCAGGCCGAGCGCCGGACGCGTCACCGTGGCAGGGAAGCAGTTGCGGCCCGGCAGCGTCCGTGCCGCCGTCGCCGCCGGGATCGGGCTCGCCCCCGAGGAGCGCAAGGCGCAGGCCCTGCTGATGCTCGAAACCGTCACCCGTAACGTCTCCGTCTCCTCGATGTCCCGCTTCTCCCGGGCCGGCTGGCTCGACCGCGGAGCCGAACGCCGGGCCGCCCGCACCGCCACCCGCGAGCTCTCCCTGCGCCCCGACAACCCGGACACCCCGGTCCGCACACTGTCCGGCGGCAACCAGCAGAAGGCCGTCCTGGCCCGCTGGCTGCTGCGCGGCTGCCGGGTTCTGCTGCTCGACGAACCGACCCGCGGTGTCGACGTCGGCGCCCGCGCCGAGCTCTACGCCGTGATCCGCCGGCTGGCCGACGAAGGCCTCGCCGTCCTGCTCGTCTCCAGCGAGGTGCCCGAAGTGCTCGGCCTCGCCGACCGGGTGCTGGTGCTCCGCGAGGGCCGCGTCGTGCACACGGCGGACGCCCGGGAGCTCGACGAACACCGCGTACTCGACCTAGTGATGGAAGGGAGCCCGACGTCATGACGCAGCCCGTCTCCTCGGCGCAGCAGGGCGGGCCGGACAAGGGGGCCGTCCCCGCCCCGGCCGCCGGACCCAGGAAGCAGGACGGACCTTCGCGCACCTTCGGCCTGCGCCTGGACGTGCGTAACCTCTCGCTGCTCGGCGTCCTCGCCGCACTGATCGTCGTCGGCGGATTCACCGAACCCGACGCGTTCCTGGACACCGGGAACCTTCAGCTGATCCTGACCCAGTCCTCCGTCATCGGAGTCGTCACCGTCGGGATGACCTTCGTCATCACCAGCGGGGGGATCGACCTGTCGGTCGGTGCGATGGTTGCGCTCGCCTCCGTCTGGGCGACCACACTCGCCACTCAGGAGTACGGCTTCGCGGGGATTCTGTTCACCGCCGTGATCGTCGGACTCGGCGCCGGGCTGGTGAACGGTGTGCTCATCGCCTACGGGCGGATGGTGCCGTTCATCGCGACGCTGGCCATGCTCGCCTCGGCCCGCGGGCTCGCCCTCCAGATCACGGACGGCAAGACCCAGATTGTCACCGTCAAGTCGGTCCTCGACCTGGGCCTGCCGAACTCGTACGTCCTCGGCATCCCGCCCCTGGTCATGATGTTCGCCGCGGTGACCGTCATCGGCTGGCTGGTGCTGAACCGCACGACCTTCGGGCGACGAACGGTCGCGGTCGGCGGCAACGCGGAAGCGGCCAGGCTGGCAGGCATCGACGTACGACGGCAGCGGCTCTACCTCTATCTGCTCTCCGGGCTGTGCTGCGGTATCGCGGCCTTCATGCTGATCGTCCTGTCCGGTTCGGGACAGAACACCAACGGCAATCTCTACGAGCTCGATGCCATCGCCGCCGCGATCATCGGCGGCACCCTGCTCAGCGGCGGACGCGGCACCATCGTCGGCTCCGTACTCGGCGTCCTCGTCTTCACCACCATCACCAACATCTTCGCGCTCAACAACCTGCAGAGCGACGTCCAGCAGATCGCCAAGGGCGCGATCATCGTCGCCGCCGTCCTGGTCCAGCGCCGCGCATCGGCGCACGGGGAGACCTGAGCCCACCGCCCCGGTTCTCCGCACTGCCCCTGCTTCTTCCCATCCCCCTGCTTCTCCGTACCGCCCACCGCTCCGTTCGTCACATGTGACATGTCACGCACCGACATGACGAATCACGCACCGGATGAAGGGTTTGACAGCCATGCCAGAAACCAGCCGCAGACGACTGCTCTTCGGCACCGCAGCCGTCTCCGCAGGCGCCGTCCTCACCGCCTGCACCAGCAACGAGCCCAAGAAGACGGAGACCGCGCAGAGCAATCAGCCCGCCGCCGACGACAAGCCCGGCAAGCCCGTCACCATCGGCTTCGCGGGTCCGCAGGCCGACCACGGCTGGCTCAACGCCATCAACGAGAACGCCAAGTCGCGGGCGGCGAAGTATTCCGAGGTGACGCTGGAGAGCACCGAGGGCTCCAACGACACCGCCGCCCAGATCGGCCAGGTCAAGACCCTCATCAACAAGAAGGTCGACGTCCTCGTCATCCTCCCCGCCGACGGCAAGGCGCTCACCCAGGTGGGCCTGGAGGCCATGCGGGCGGGCATCCCCGTCATCAACCTGGACCGGATCTTCGCCTCCCCGCAGGCCTACCGCTGCTGGGTCGGCGGCGACAACTACGGCATGGGCCTCAACGCCGGTACGTACATCGGCGAGCAACTCAAGGACAAGGCGGGAGCCAAGGTCGTCGAGCTGGCCGGCATCGACAACCTGGAGCTCACCAAGCAGCGAAGTCAGGGCTTCGCCGACGCGTTGAAGAACTACCCCAACATCAAACTGGTGGCCCGTCAGGCCGCCGACTTCACCGTCGAGTCGGGTCAGGCAAAGATGGCCCAACTCCTCCAGGCACAGAAGAAGTTCGACGCTCTGTGGAACCACGACGACGATCAGGGTGTGGGCGCGCTGCGCGCCATCCAGCAGGCGGGCCGCGACGAGTTCCTGATGGTCGGCGGCGCCGGGGCCAAGTCCGCGATGGACGCCATCAAGGCCGACGACAGCGTGCTGAAGGCGACCGTTCTCTACCCGCCGACGATGGCGGCGTCCGCCATCGACCTGGCCCGTGCCCTCGCCCAGGGCAAGGGTGTCGGCGGCCTGGCCGAAATGGAGATCCCGACCAATCTCACTCTCTACTCGGCCGTGGTCACCAAGGAGAACATCGACCAGTACCTGCCGACGGGCTTCAGCTGAGCCGCCCCGCAGGAGGGTGCTGACCCTCCTGCCGCACCCATCGAACGACCGACGAGGAGGAAGCCCGGATGGCCCGTAGGGAAGAGACGGATCAGGAGGCCGCAGGTTCGCCGACGCAACGGCCGGTGGCGAGCGCGCCCACGCAACGGCCGACGACGGGCGCGCCCACGCAACGGCCGACGACGAGTGCGCCCGCGCATCCGCCGGTGGCGAGCGCGCCGCCGCATCCGCCGGTGGCGAGCACGCCGACGCTCGGAGTCGGCATGGTCGGATACGCGTTCATGGGCGCCGCCCACTCGCAGGGGTGGCGTACCGCGGGGCACGTCTTCGAGCTGCCGATGCGACCGGCTCTCGCCGCGATCTGCGGACGTGACCGGACGGCTGTCGACGCGGCGGCGGCCCGCCACGGCTGGGCGGCGGCGGAGACCGACTGGCGGGCCCTCATCGCCCGGGACGATGTGCAGCTCGTCGACATCTGCACCCCCGGCGACAGTCACGCCGAGATCGCCATCGCCGCCCTGGAGGCCGGCAAGCACGTGCTGTGCGAGAAGCCGCTCGCCAACACGGTCGCCGAGGCGGAGGCGATGACCGAGGCCGCGGAGCGCGCCGCGGCCCGCGGTCAGGTCGCGCTGGTGGGCTTCAACTACCGCAAGGTGCCCGCGATCACGTACGCCCGGCAGCTGATCGCCGAGGGCCGGATCGGTGCCCTGCGGCATGTCCGTGCCACCTACCTCCAGGACTGGCTCGTCGATCCCGAATCGCCGCTCACCTGGCGGCTGAAGCGGGAACACGCCGGCTCGGGAGCGCTGGGCGATCTGGGGGCGCACATCGTCGACCTGGCCCAGTTTCTGGCGGGGGAGAAGCTGGTCGGGGTGTCGGCGGTCCGTGAGACGTTCGTACGTGAACGGCCGCTGCCGGCCGGTCCGTCCGCCGGGCTCTCCGGCGCCGCGGACCCGGCGGCGCGCGGGGCGGTGACCGTCGACGACGCGGCCCTGTTCACCGGCCGGCTCGCCTCCGGGGCGCTGGCCTCGTTCGAGGCGACCCGGATGGCGGCCGGCCGGAAGAACGCGCTGCGGCTGGAGATCAACGGACAGCTCGGTTCGCTCGCCTTCGATCTGGAACGGCTCAACGAGCTGTCCTTCCACGACCACACCGAACCCGCCGCCACGGCAGGGTTCCGGCGCATCCTCGTCACCGAGCCCCAGCATCCCTACCTGGAGGCGTGGTGGCCGCCCGGCCACGCCCTCGGCTACGAGCACACCTTCACGCATCAGGCCCGTGATGTGGTGCGCACGATCGCCGAAGGGACCGTCCCCGCACCGTCGTTCGCCGACGGGCTGCAGGTGCAGCGGGTGCTCGCGGCGGTCGAGGAGAGCGCCGAGAAGAACTCCGTACATACCCCCGTGGCTCTCTAGGAGGTCCCGCTCATGCCCCGTCCCTTCACACTCTTCACCGGCCAGTGGGCCGACCTGCCCCTGGAGGAGGTCTGCCGGCATGCCCGGGACTTCGGCTACGACGGGCTCGAACTCGCCTGCTGGGGCGATCACTTCGAGGTCGACAAGGCCCTGACGGACCCCGGCTACCTGGACGGCCGACGGCAACTGCTCGACAAGTACGGGCTGAAGTGCTGGGCGATCTCCAATCACCTCGTCGGCCAGGCCGTCTGCGACAGCCCGATCGACGAACGGCACCAGGGGATTCTCCCGGCGCGGATCTGGGGCGACGGTGAGCCCGAAGGGGTACGCCGGCGTGCCGCCGAGGAGATCAAGAACACCGCCCGCGCGGCCGCCGCCTTCGGAGTGCGTACGGTCATCGGCTTCACCGGCTCCTCGATCTGGCACCTCGTCGCGATGTTCCCGCCCGTCCCGCCGCACATGATCGAGCGGGGGTACGAGGACTTCGCCGAGCGCTGGAACCCGATCCTGGATGTCTTCGACGCGGAGGGCGTGCGGTTCGCCCATGAGGTGCACCCCGGCGAGATCGCGTACGACTACTGGACCACACACCGCGCGCTGGAGGCAGTCGGCCACCGGGCCGCGTTCGGGCTGAACTTCGACCCCAGCCACTTCGTCTGGCAGGACCTCGACCCGGTCAGTTTCCTGTACGACTTCCGGGACCGCATCTACCACGTGGACTGCAAGGAGGCGCGCAAGCGCCTGGACGGCCGCAACGGCCGCCTCGGCTCCCATCTGCCGTGGGGCGACCCGCGGCGCGGCTGGGACTTCGTCTCCGCCGGGCACGGTGACGTGCCGTGGGAGGACGTCTTCCGGATGCTCCGGTCCATCGGCTACGAGGGGCCGGTCTCCGTCGAGTGGGAGGACGCGGGGATGGACCGGCTGGCAGGTGCGCCGGAAGCGCTTTCCACGCTGAAGCGGTACGACTTCGAACCGCCGTCGGCATCGTTCGACTCGGCCTTCGGGGGTGGCGACTGACGGGTCCTTCCCGGGGTGTTGCCCGAGGGGCCCCGATGTCAGGGCCACCGGGCCGGGAAGGGGCGGGCCGAGCGGGATGGGGGACGGGAGTCCGCCGCCATCCCGCGCTCGCCCCTGCCCTCGCCCCGCTTTGTCCTGACCCGGGAAAAAGTTCAACATGACTGCTGCGTAAGGGCTTTCCGTCCGGGACGAACAGGTCTACCGTCCACAACGCGTACATGACATAACTCGGGTCGCGGGCGCCCCACAGGCCCCGAACGACCTGCGCGGCAGTCCCCGCGCGGAACGGCACGGCAGCACCCGCCCGTACCACCGGCACTCTCCGGAGGACACTCGTGCACATCACCAGATACAGGAGCAGAACCCGGCTCCGCGTCCGTACATCCCTCGCCCTGCTCACCGGCGGCCTGCTCACCGCGGCCACCCTCACCCTCGGCGCCTCGCCCGGGGCGGCCGTGGAAGGACCGGCGTCGCCGGCCGCCGCCGACGCCGCGGCCGAGGAATTCCAGCAGGTCACGCTCGCCAAGGGCGCGGCCGAGACCGGCGAGCCCATGACCCTCGCCGTCCTCCCCGACCGCAGCGTGCTGCACACCTCGCGCACCGGCGAGCTGCGTCTCACCGACAGCGGTGGAAACACCCGGGTCGTGGGGTCCGTCCCCGTGTACTCGCACGACGAAGAGGGCCTCCAGGGCGTCGCCATCGACCCCGACTTCAGCGAGAACCGGGCCATCTACCTCTACTACGCGCCCCCGCTGGACACCCCCGGCGGAGACGCGCCGGAGAACGGCACGGCCGCCGACTTCGCCAAGTTCGACGGGGTGAACCGTCTCTCGCGCTTCGTCCTGAACGCCGACGGCACCCTCGACAACGCCAGCGAGAAGAAGATCCTCGACATCCCGACCTCGCGCGGTATCTGCTGTCATGTCGGCGGCGACATCGACTTCGACGCGCAGGGCAACCTGTATCTGTCGACCGGCGACGACTCCAACCCGTTCGCCTCCGACGGCTACGCGCCGATCGACGAGCGCCCCGACCGCAACCCGGCGTTCGACGCCAGGCGCAGCGCCGGCAACACCAACGATTTGCGCGGCAAGATTCTCCGCATCAAGGTCGCCGAAGACGGCTCGTACACCATCCCTGACGGGAACCTCTTCGCGCCGGGTACGGACAAGACCCGTCCCGAGATCTACGCGATGGGCCTTCGCAACCCGTTCCGCTTCTCCGTCGACAAGGCCACGGGCATCCTCTACGTCGGCGACTACGGGCCCGACGCGGGTGCGGCCGATCCCAAGCGAGGACCGGCCGGACAGGTCGAGTTCGACCGGGTGACCGAGGCGGGCAACTTCGGCTGGCCGTTCTGCACCGGAGCCAACGACGCGTACGTCGACTACGACTTCGCGACGAAGACGTCCGGCGCATCCTTCGACTGCAACGCTCCTAAGAACACCTCGCCGCACAACACCGGCCTCGTGGACCTGCCGCCCGCCCAGCCCGCCTGGATTCCCTACGACGGCGGATCCGTGCCCGAGTTCGGCACCGGCTCCGAGTCGCCGATGGGCGGCCCCGTCTACCACTACGACGCCGACCTCGACTCGCCGGTGAAGTTCCCCGAGGCCTACGACGGGCAGTTCTTCGCCGGAGAGTTCGGCCGACGCTGGATCAAGGCCATCAAGCACGACGCCGACGGCACCGTCCAGTCCATCAACCCCGTTCCGTGGACCGGGACCCAGGTGATGGACATGGCCTTCGGACCCGACGGGGCGCTGTACGTCCTCGACTACGGCACCAGCTGGTTCGGCGGCGACGAGAACTCCGGGCTCTACCGCATCGAGAACGCCACCGGCGGCCGCTCACCCAACGCGGTCGCGTCGTCCAACAAGACCTCGGGCACGGCGCCGCTCAAGGTGGGCTTCTCCTCGGAGGGCACCGTCGACCCCGACGGCGACCCCCTGACGTACGCCTGGGACTTCGGCGACGGCGGCAGCTCGACCGCCGCCAACCCCACGTACACATACAAGAAGAACGGCACCTACACGGCGACCGTCACCGCCAAGGACCCGACCGGCCGGACCGCCTCCGCGAGTGTCCATGTCACGGTCGGCAACACGGCACCGAAGGTGGAACTCAAACTCCCCGGTGACGGGCAGCTGTTCACCTTCGGTGACGATGTCCCGTTCAAGGTGACCGTCACCGACCCCGAGGACGGCACGATCGACTGCTCGAAGGTCGAGGTCCGCTTCGTTCTCGGCCACGACAGCCACGGCCACCCGATCACCACCGTCAACGGGTGCTCCGGCACGATCAAGACCGCAGTCGACGGCGGGCACGACCCGAACGCCAACATCTTCGGGGTCATCGACGCCTCCTACACGGACGGCGGAGGCGGCGGCCAGGCGTCCCTGTCCGGTCACGACCAGGCGCAGCTCCAGCCGAGGCACCGCCAGGCCGAGCACTTCAGCGCCTCGTCCGGGATCAAGGTCTACGACAAGGCGACCGCCAACGGCGGCAAGACCGTCGGCGACATCGACAACGGCGACTGGATCTCCTTCAAGCCGTACATCCTCGGCGACTCCAACAAGCTCACCGCCCGCATCGCATCCGGTGGCAGCGGAGGATTCCTGGAGGTACGGGCAGGCTCGGCGACCGGTACGCTCCTGGGCTCGACCCCGGTACCCGTGACCGGCGGCTGGGAGAACTTCCAGGACGTCGACGTGAACTTGAGCAAGGTCCCCAAGAAGGCCACCGAGCTCTTCCTCGTCTTCAAGGGAGGCGACGGAGCGCTGTACGACGTCGACGACTTCGAGCTCACCCACAGCACCGCCGGCAAGGCCGCCAAGCGGGTCCTGGTCTTCTCGAAGACGGCCGGCTTCCGCCACGACGCGATTCCCGAGGGCATCGCCGCGCTGAAGGAACTCGGCAAGGGCAGCGACATCACCGTCGACGCGACGGAGGAGGCCCGCCAGTTCACCACCGGCAACCTGGCGCGGTACGACGCCGTCGTCTTCCTGTCGACGACCGGTGACGTGCTCAACGCCGACCAGCAGAAGGCATTCGAGAACTACGTGGCCACCGGCGGCGGCTACATGGGCGTCCACGCGGCGGCGGACACGGAGTACGACTGGCCGTTCTACGGCGGACTCGTCGGGGCGTACTTCTCCTCGCACCCCGCCATCCAGCCCGCCACCGTCCGCGTCGAGGACCACAAGCACCCGGCCACCGCCCACCTCGACGACGAGTGGAACCGCACCGACGAGTGGTACAACTACCGCACCAACCCGCGCGGTCAGGCCAAGGTCCTCGCCACACTCGACGAGACGACCTACACCGGCGGCACCATGAAGGGCGACCACCCGATCACCTGGTGCCAGTCCTACCAGGGCGGCCGCTCCTTCTACACCGGCCTCGGCCACACCAAGGAGTCGTACGCCGAACCGGCCTTCCGGGGGCTCCTCCTCGGCGGCATGCGGTACGCGGCCGGTCAGGTGAAGGCCGACTGCAAGCCCGACACCGGCTACCGGTCGATCTTCAACGGCAAGACGCTCGAAGGATGGAAGCAGGCCGGCCCCGGAAAGTTCGACATCGTCGACGGTGAACTGCGCTCCGAGGGCGGCATGGGTCTGCTCACCTACCAGGCCAAGGAGCTCGGTGCGTACTCGCTCAAGCTCGACTGGAAGATGCAGGGCGACGACAACTCCGGTGTCTTCGTCGGCTTCCCGGAGTCCGACGACCCCTGGTCCGCGGTGAACAACGGCTACGAGGTCCAGATCGACGCCACCGACGCGCCCGACCGCACCACGGGCTCGATCTACACCTTCAAGGCGGCGAACATCAAGGCCCGCGACCAGGCCCTGCGGCCGCCCGGCCAGTGGAACAGCTACGAGATCAAGGTCCAGGGCGAACGTCTCCAGGTCTTCCTCAACGGAGTGAAGATCAACGACTTCACCAACACCGATCCGGCACGGAGCCTGAAGAACGGCTACATCGGCATCCAGAACCACGGTGCCAATGACCATGTGTCCTTCCGCAACATCCAGCTGAAGGAACTGCCCTCGGCGTAGGGCGGTCACCCCGGCCGACGGCGGGCAGGGAAGGGAAGACCTCCCCGCCCGCCGTCACCACCCGGCCGTCCCACCTCGGCGGCCGTCTTCCCTCTTCGATCCTGTTCCGCTCCCGGTCCTGTTCCGCCTTCTATCCGATTCCCTCTTCGATCCTGTTCGCTCGTCGCACAGCGCCACTCGCTCTGCCCAGCCAGCACCCCCAGCCAGGGAGGCAGCCCGTGTCAGCATCCGCCGTTCGTACCGGAGTCTGGTTCATCGGAGCACGCGGTTCCGTCGCCACCACCGCCACGGCGGGGTGCGCGGCGGTCGCGGCAGGGCTCCACCCGGCGGCCGGCATGGTCACCGAGACCACGCCGTTCGCCGACAGCGGGCTGCCCACCCTCACCTCACTGGTCTTCGGCGGACACGACACCGTCGGCTGCCCCCTGCCCAAACGCGCCGAGGCCCTGGCCGCCGGGGGAGTGCTGCCGCACGGACTGCCCCGGGCCGTGCGCTCCGAACTCGCCGCCGCCGACGCGGAGATACGGCCCGGCGGGCCACTGCCCGGCGACACCCGCAGCGACGAGGAACTCATCACCGCCTTCGCCGCCGACCTCGTCGACTTCGGGCGCCGCAACGGTCTGACCAGGACGGTCGTGGTCAACGTCGCCTCCACGGAACCCGCCCCCGCCCCCGGCGACCCGCGTTTGGCCGTCAGCTCGCTCTATGCCGCGGCGGCGCTCCGGGCCGGCTGCCCGTACGTCAACTTCACCCCGTCCACCGGGCTGCGCACCCCCGCGCTCCAGGACGCCGCCGCGGGCTGCGGACTTCCTCACGCGGGCCGCGACGGCAAGACCGGCCAGACGCTGCTCCGCTCCGTACTCGCCCCGATGTTCGTGCAACGCGCCCTGCCCGTACGGGCCTGGTCGGGTACCAACCTGCTGGGCGGCGGGGACGGAGCGGCGCTGGCCGACCCGGGCGCGGCCGCGGCCAAGAACGCCGGCAAGGAACGCGTCCTCGCCGACACGCTGGGATCGGCGCCCGAGGGCGAGGTCCACATCGACGACGTACCGGCCCTCGGCGACTGGAAGACGGCGTGGGACCACATCGCGTTCGACGGATTCCTCGGTGCGCGCATGGTGCTCCAGACCACCTGGCAGGGGTGCGACTCCGCACTGGCCGCACCCCTGGTCCTGGACCTGGCGAGACTGGTCGCCCGCGCCCACGAGAAGGGACTGACCGGCCCCTTGCCCCAGCTCGGCTTCTACTTCAAGGACCCGGACGGCGGCCCGGCCGCACTCTTCGAGCAGTACGGAGAGCTGCTGGCCTTCGCCGACACCCTGCGGGGGGCGAAGTGACGCTACGGGCCTGGGCGGAACTGCTGCGGGTGTCGGCGCTGTTCACCGTCCCCGGCGACGCGCTCGCCGGAGCGGCAACGAGAGGCCTGCGCCCCGACCGGGGCACCGCGCTCGCCGTCGGCGCCTCGCTCTGCCTGTACGAGGCGGGGATGGCCCTCAACGACTGGGCCGACCGTGACGAGGACGCCATCGACCGCCCGCACCGGCCGATCCCCTCGGGACGGATCGCCCCCGGCGCGGCCCTCGCGGCGGCCGGCGCGCTGACGGCCGCGGGCCTGGGCCTCGCCGCCCGGGCCGGCCGCCCGGCCCTCGCGGTCGCCGCGGGGCTGGCGGCGACGGTCTGGGCGTACGACCTCCGTCTCAAACACACCCCGGCGGGACCGGCGGCGATGGCGGCGGCGCGAGGACTGGATCTCCTGCTCGGCGCCGCAGCCACGGGGGCCGCGAAGAGACCGACGGGTTCGGGCTCGGGCCCGGCTCCTGGTGCGGCTGCGCGCGGCGGCAACCGCGGGGGCATGCGGAGCGCCCTCCCGGCCGCCGGACTGCTCGGCGCGCACACCTACGCCGTCACCGCCGTCTCCCGGCACGAGGCGCAGGGTGGATCCACCGCCGTCCCCCTCGCCGCGCTCGCGGCCGTCACCGCGCTGGGCGCCGCGGCCCTGCGTGAGCCCGGGGGCGCGCTCCCGGAACCGGGAGGGTCCGAGGGCACGCCCCCGCACGGGCCTCACGGCCGGACGCGGACGGCGCACCTCTCGCACCGGCCCCGGGCCACCCTGGCGTCCACCACCACCCCCCGCCTCCTCCTCACCGCGCTCACCGGCAGCTACTTCCGTACCGCCGCCGGGCCCCTCCTCCACGCCGCCCTCAACCCGTCCCCGCCGCTCACCCAGCGCGCCGTCGGCGGTGGCATCCGGGCGATGATCCCGCTCCAGGCCGCCCTGGCCGCCCGCGCCGGAGCAGCCGGAACCGGGTACGCCGTCATGGGGCTCGTCCCGCTGGCCCGCGCCCTCGCCCGGAAGGTGAGCCCCACATGACGATCCGCCTCGGCTACGGCACCAACGGACTCACCGACCTCCGCCTCGACGACGCCCTCGGCCTCCTGGCCGACCTCGGGTATGACGGGGTCGGCCTGACTCTCGACCACATGCACCTCGACCCCCTCGCGCCGGACCTCCACGCCCGCACCCACCGGGTGGCGTCCAGGCTCCAGGAGCTGGGCCTCGGCGTCACCGTCGAGACCGGGGCCCGGTACATCCTCGACCCCCGCCGCAAGCACGGCCCGTCCCTCCTCGACCCGGACCCCGAGGCCCGCGCCGCCCGCACCCGGCTGCTCGTCCGGGCCGTCGGTATCGCCGCCGACCTCGGCGCCCACGCCGTGCACTGCTTCAGCGGCATCACCCCACCGGACACCACCCCCGACACCGCCTGGCAGCGGCTCGTCGACTCCCTCGACCCCGTCCTGGACGCCGCCGACCGCTCCGGCATCCCCCTGGCCATCGAACCCGAGCCCGGACACCTCCTCGCCGATCTCGCCGACTTCCACCACCTGCGCGTCCTCAGCGGCGATCCACCACCGCTCGGACTCACCCTCGACATCGGCCACTGCCAATGCCTGGAGCCCGCGCCGCCCGCCGACTGCGTCCGCGACGCCGCCCCCTGGCTGCGGCACGTCCAGATCGAGGACATGCGCAGGGGCGTCCACGAACACCTCCCGTTCGGCGACGGCGAGATCGACTTCCCGCCCGTACTCGAAGCGCTCGACGCCCTCTCGGACACCGGCTACCGCGGTCTGACCGTCGTCGAGCTGCCCCGTCACTCCCACGCCGGACCCGAACTCGCCCGCACCTCCATCGAGTTCCTCCGCAAGCACGGCCCGTCAGGACGCTGAAACCGCGAAGGGAGCGACGACGCCATGCCGATGAACCCGACGACCACCCGGCTGCTGACCCGCAAGGAACTCGAAGCCCGGCTCGGCGGAGCCGCACGCGCCTGGCTCGACGAGGCCCTCGCCGAGGCCGAACACGCCGCCTCCCGCGAAGACACCGAACAGCGGCCCGGCGGCCCGTACGCCGTACCGTCGTGGGAGCTGCGGTACGCGGCCGCCGGCCGGCACTGCGGACTCGAACACGCCGACTCCGTACGTGCCCTGCTGCTCATCGAGGCCCGCGCCGCACTGTCTGCCCTCACCAGGCTCTACGAGCAGGGCACCGCCGCCGAACGGCGCGCCGTCCTGCTCACTCTGCACCGGCTGGACCTCGGCCCCACCGCCCTTCCGCTCGTCGAGGACGCCTTGCGCACCAATGACACCCGGCTCGTCGCCGCGGCCGTCGGACCGTACGCGGCCGCCCATCTCGATGCGCACAACTGGCGCCACGCCATTCTCAAATGCCTCTTCACCGGTGTCCCCGTCGAGACCGTCGACCAACTGGCCCGGCGCTCGCGCGGCGACGCGGAACTCGCCCGCATGCTCGGTGACTTCGCGGCCGAACGTATCGCCGCGGGCCGCAGCGTTCCCGCCGGTCTCACCCGCGTCCTCGCCCTCACCACCCCTGGCCCCGCGGCCCCCACGGAGGAGTCCTGATGCGCATCTTCGACCCCCACATCCATATGACCTCCCGCACCACGGACGACTACCAGGCGATGTACGACGCGGGCGTCCGCGCCCTCGTGGAACCCTCCTTCTGGCTCGGCCAGCCCCGCACCTCGCCCGCCAGCTTCTTCGACTACTTCGACGCCCTGCTCGGCTGGGAACCCTTCCGCGCCGCCCAGTACGGCATAGCCCACCACTGCACGCTCGCCCTCAACCCCAAAGAGGCGAACGACCCCCGCTGCACCCCCGTCCTGGACGCCCTGCCCCGCTACCTCGTCAAGGACTCCGTCGTCGCCGTCGGCGAGATCGGCTACGACTCCATGACCCCGGCCGAGGACACCGCCCTGGCCGCCCAGCTCCAGCTCGCCGCCGACCACGGCCTGCCCGCTCTCGTCCACACCCCGCACCGCGACAAGCTCGCCGGTCTGCACCGCACCCTCGACGTCATCCGTGAATCGCACCTCCCCCCGGAGCTGGTCCTGCTCGATCACCTCAATGAGACGACCGTAAAGGACGCCACTGACAGCGGCTGCTGGGCCGGCTTCTCCATCTACCCCGACACCAAGATGGACGAGGACCGCATGATCGCGATCCTCAAGAGCCACGGCACCGGGAAGGTCCTGGTCAACTCGGCCGCCGACTGGGGCAGGAGCGACCCGCTCAAGACCCGCAAGGTGGGCGACGCGATGCTCGCCGCCGGATTCGGCGAGGACGACGTCGACCAGGTGCTCTGGCGCAACCCCGTCGCCTTCTACGGCCAGAGCGGCCGTCTCCAGCTCGACACCGCCGCACCGCAACCACTCCACGAGGGCAACTCCATCCTGCGCGGAGGGGAGTGAGGCGATGCGCTTCCGCCACCCCGACGGCTCCACCGTCCACCTCGCGTACTGCACCAACGTCCACCCCGCCGAGACGCTCGACGGGGTCCGGACCCAACTGCGCGACCACTGCGAACCCGTCCGCAAGCGCCTGGGCCGCGACCGGCTCGGCATCGGCCTCTGGCTCGCCAGGGACGCCGCCCGCAGCCTGATCAACGATCCCTCCCAACTGCGGTCCCTGCGCGCCGAACTGGACCGGCGCGGCCTGGAGGTCGTCACCCTCAACGGCTTCCCGTACGAGGGCTTCGGCGCCGACGAGGTCAAGTACCGGGTGTACAAACCGGACTGGACCGACCCCGAACGGCTCGCCCACACCACCGACCTCGCCCGGCTCCTCGCCGGCCTGCTCCCCGACGACGTCACCGAAGGAACCGTCTCCACCCTCCCCATAGCTTGGCGCACCCCCTTCGACACGGACGCCGAAGCCGCCGCTCTCGCACACACCGCGCTCACCACCCTCGCGGAACGCCTCGACGCGCTGGCCGAGCTCACCGGCAAGTCCATCCGTATCGGCCTCGAACCCGAGCCGGGCTGCACCGTCGAGACCACCGCCGACGCCATCGCACCCCTCACCGCCGTCGGACACCCGCGCATCGGCATCTGCATCGACACCTGCCACCTGGCAACCTCCTTCGAGGACCCCCACGCCGCCGTCGACGCGCTCCGCGCAGCGGGCATCCCGGTCGCCAAGGCCCAGCTCTCCGCCGCACTGCACGCCGAACACCCCCACCTCCCCGAGGTACGCGCCGCGCTCGCCGCCTTCGCCGAGCCCCGCTTCCTCCACCAGACCCGCACCAGCACCGCCGCCGGACTGCGCGGCACCGACGACCTCGCCGCGGCGCTCACCGGCCGGGCCCTGCCCGACGGCGCCCCGTGGCGCGCCCACTTCCACGTCCCCCTGCACGCACCCCCGGCACCACCCCTCACCTCCACCCTTCCCGTCCTGCGTGCCACGCTGACCCGGCTCGTCGGCGGCGCCCGGCCCCTCACCCGGCACCTGGAGGTCGAGACGTACACCTGGCAGGCATTACCGGCCGCGCTGCGCCCGCGCACCCGCACCCAGCTCGCCGACGGCATCGCCGCCGAACTCACCCTCGCCCGCGACCTCCTGGTCGACCTCGGCCTCAAGGAACTCCCATGACCGCAGCCGAGCACCCGACCGAGCGGACCACCACGGCCACCGCACCCACCGCACCCACCCCCCTCCTCGTTCTCGACGTCGTCGGCCTCACCCCACAACTCCTCGACCACATGCCCCACCTCAAGGCCCTGGGGCAGTCCGGCACCCATGCCCCCCTCGGCACCGTCCTCCCCGCCGTCACCTGCGCCGCCCAGTCCACGTTCCTCACCGGCACCACCCCTGCCGAGCACGGCATCGTCGCCAATGGCTGGTACTTCCGGGAACTCGGCGACATCCTGCTCTGGCGCCAGCACAACGGTCTGGTCGCCGGAGACAAACTCTGGGACGCCGCCCGCCGCGCCCACCCCGGCTACACCGTCGCCAACATCTGCTGGTGGTACGCGATGGGCGCCGACACCGACATCACCGTCACCCCGCGCCCCGTCTACTACGCGGACGGCCGCAAGGAACCCGACTGCTACACCCGCCCGCCCGCCCTGCACGACGAACTCACCGGGAAACTCGGCACGTTCCCCCTCTTCCACTTCTGGGGCCCCGGCGCCGATCTCGTCTCCTCCCAGTGGATCATCGACGCGACCCGGCACATCCTCGACACCCGACACCCCGACCTGGCCCTGTGCTACCTCCCGCATCTCGACTACGACCTCCAGCGCTACGGCCCCGACGACCCCCGCTCCCACCGCGCCGCAGCCGATCTCGACCGGGCCGTGGCACCCCTCCTGGACGACGCGCGCCGCGAGGGCCGCACCGTCGTCGCCCTCTCCGAATACGGGATCACCCGTGTCGACCGGCCCGTCGACATCAACCGGGCCCTGCGCCGGGCCGGCCTCCTCGAGGTCCACACCCAGGACGGCATGGAGTACCTCGACCCGATGGCATCGCGCGCCTTCGCCGTCGCCGACCACCAGATCGCCCACGTCTACGTACGCCGCCCCGAGGACCTCGAAGCGACCCGCGAAGCACTCCAGGACCTCCCGGGCATCGAGCGGCTCCTCGACGACGAGGGCAAGAAGGCCAACGGCCTGGACCACCCCCGCTCCGGCGAGCTCGTCGCTGTCGCGGACCCCGATGCCTGGTTCACGTACTACTACTGGCTCGACGACGCCCACGCGCCCGATTTCGCACAGCTCGTCGAGATCCACCGCAAACCCGGCTACGACCCCGTCGAACTCTTCCTGGACCCCCAGGACCCGTACGTCCGGGTCAAGGCGGCCACGGCGGTCGCCCGCAAGAAACTCGGCATGCGCTACCGCATGGCGGTCGTACCGCTGGACCCGTCACCTATTCGCGGCAGCCACGGCCGCCTCCCCATGAGCGACGAAGAAGGTCCGCTCATCCTGTGCTCCACCCCCCACGCGTTCAGCGGCCCCGTCCGGGCCACCGAGGTGAAGTCCTTGCTCCTCACGCTTGCCGGTCTCGCATGAGACCGGTCCGCACATGGCGTTTCGAGCATCTTCGAGAAGGAGAGAGACCGTGACCGTGTACAACGACGAATCCGCGACGGACGGCGCCCTGCGCCGCAGCCTCGGCGTCAACCGCCGCCGCTTTCTGAGCACCTGCACGGCCGCTGCGGCAGCGGCGATCGCCGCACCTGCCTTCGGCGCGTCGCCGGCCTTCGCCCAGACCGCCTCCAGCAACGGACGGGGCGTCGGCCAGGCTCTGGTCCCGGCGGACAAGCGAGGAATCATCCTCTACACCGTGCGCGACGCCACGGGCCGGGATCCGCTCAGCACGGACCTTCCCTCCGGCTTCCGCGAGGTCTTCAGGGAGCTGGCCCGCTACGGCTACCAGCAGGTCGAGTTCGCCGGGTACGGCCAGCACGCCAACGCACCCGGCGGAAGCAACCTCGAATCGGTGGAGGGCGCGAAGCTGCTGCGCTCGTGGCTGGACGACTACGGTCTGCGCGCCCAGGGCAACCACGGCTTCATCCCGTCGTCCTGGCCGCTGAACCAGAGCGACCTGGACCAGTTCAAGCGCCACCTGGAGATAGCGAACATCCTCGGCATGGAACACATGGGCACCGGTGGCGACCCCACCGGCAGCGCCTACCGTGCCGACTGGGACGTGGCCGCCGACAAGTGGAACACGCTGGGACGCATCGCCCGGAGTGCGGGCATCAAGCTGTACACCCACAACCACGACGCGGCCTACGACTTCCTGCTCGACGGCGGTCCGCTGGACGCCCAGGGCCGACCCACCCGCAGCTCCGGCATCCGCAAGCTGGAGTACTTCCTCCAGGTCACCGACCCGAAGTCCGTATGGCTGGAGATGGACATCTTCTGGGCGCACGTCGCCCAGTACAAGTTCCACACCTACACCGCGCACGACGGGTCGCAGCAGGAGAACATCTTCGACCCGGCGGAACTGGTCGGCTGCAACACCAAGCGCTACCCGCTGTTCCACGCCAAGGACGGCATCGTCAACACCACCAGCGGCCAGGGCTACGACATGGTCCCCTTCGGCACCGGGGTCATCGACTACCGCACGTTCTTCCGCCGCGTCGGGGCGAAGAACTACCACAACCCGATGGTCGAGCAGGACAACGCACCGAGCTCGACCGTCCCCGCGCAGTCCCTGAACCATGCGCGGATCGGTTACGACAACTTGGCGGCTCTGCGCAAGTAGGACCATCGGCGGCGCTGGAGGGGCGGTCCGCGCCTCACCCCGGACTCCTGGAGACCGGGGAGCGGCGCAAGCGCCCGCCCGGTGACGTCAGGCACCGTACGCTCCACGGCAGCCACCAGGAGCGTACGGTGCCTGTGGCGACAGGTCGGACGACTTCCCGGCTGATCGGCTGCGGATTCGGGGCGGTGTCCCGCACCCGCGGCCTCCCCGGCTGCCTCAGCGTCAGGGCGATGCAGGCTGCCACCCGGGGGTGGGTCGCGCTCGACACCCTGCGTGCGCGACCCGCGACGGACCGCACACGTGGCGGGGGGAAGTCCGCCGGATCGCGCCGAGGATGCCCAGCGCACCGCACTGACCACCGGAAACGCAGGTGAGAGCCACCCCGAACCCCTGGTATTGTTTTCCATGTCGCCGCGGGAAACCGGGGCCGACCACCTGGTCCGGGTGGCGGAATGGCAGACGCGCTAGCTTGAGGTGCTAGTGCCCTTTATCGGGCGTGGGGGTTCAAGTCCCCCCTCGGACACCAGGGTCAACCGACCAAATAGAGCCGGTCAAAGCGACACTTTGTCGCTTTGACCGGCTTTGTTGTTGTGGTGGACGTGATCTGGCCCTCTGCGGGTTCGCAGAGGGCCAGATGTGTTTGTGCTGTTCAGGTGGGGTGTGAGGGGTGGGGTGGGTCAGGTTCCCGGGGTGGTGTCGGGGAGGTAGCCGTTGAGGGTCCAGTTATGGGGGTTTTTGAGTTTGTGGCGGTTGGAGGGGCGGCGGCGGGCGGGTTGGCCGTTGGTCTGGAGGGTGTCGAGCCAGCCGGCGAGTTTGCGGTGGTTGGCGTGGGCGATCTGGAAGGCGAGGAGGAGGGACTGGGCGGCGATTCCGCGGATGCGGCGGGTGCGGGAGCGTTCGATGGCTTCGTGGTCCTTGGCGTAGCCGTTGAAGTGCTCGACGCGGTTGCGGAGGCGGAGGTAGTGGTGGACCCGGGGGGCGAGGCCGTGGTCGAGTTCCTGCCAGTGGCGGATGCCGATGTCGCGGGTGAAGGTGAGTGACTCGCGGCGGTAGATCTCTGGGTGTCCTGCCGGGGTGGGGGTGACGTCGATGAGGGGCAGGCGGGGGTTCCGGCCGAGACTGCGGCGTTTGACCGGGCAGGCGACGGTGGGGTGGGTGCCTGCCGCGGGGCAGAGCATCCTTTGGGCGCCGCGGTGGTCGGGGGCTTGGGGCGCAGGCGGTAGGAGGCGCGGGCGTCGATGCGGGCGCGCCAGGTGTTCTTGTCGATCTTTTTGTTGAGGAGGTCGGCGGTGGCGGTGGTGAGGGCTTCGGGGAGGTTGGGGCAGTACCAGGTACCGTCGATGAGGAGGGCGCCGGCGTGGGTGCCCTGGATGCCGAGCTGGTCGATGCGGTAGTCCCAGACGGGACGGTAGCCGAGGTCGCGGACGGGGATGTGGAAGTTCTCGGGCAGGGCGGCGTTGTAGGCGCGGTCGGCGGCGAGCCAGCCGGTGGGGTAGTTGCGGCGCCGCATGTCCCGCAGTGCGGTGATGGCGTTGCCGGCGGGGTCGTGTCCGGGTTTGTGGACGGTGAAGGCGAGTACGAGGGCGGGCAGGTGCCGGGTGTGATCGCGGGCGGCTGCCGGGGTGCCGCTGGGCGGGGTGCTGGATGTGTCGCCGGTGACGACGAGGGTGGCTTCGAAGCCGAAGAGGTAGCGCTTGGCCTTCTTCTTGGTTCTATTGCCGTGGTGGGAGTCGCGTCCCGCTTGCGGGGTGGTTGCGGGGTCGCGGTGGTTGCCTTCGCGGACGTACCAGGCGGCGTCGGGGTCGGTGGCGGTGTCCGGGCCGGTGGCGCTGACGCCGCGTGAGAAGGTCCGGATCGGGGTGGCGTCGACGGCGGCCGAGCCGTCCCAGAATTCCTCGATGACGGCTCTGGCCGGGGCGAGGGAGGCTTCGACGATGCGGTTGGTGACCTCGACGAGCAGCTGGCGGCGTGCGGCGAGCTGCTCCGGGTCGGCCTCCCGCTCCAGACGCAGGGCCTCCGCGCGCGGGAGGCGGCGCTTGGGCAGCGGGGAGGGGTCCATGACCGCTTCGGCGGCGTGGAAGGTGCGCCGCACGGCCAGGTAGGCGGACTCGAAGCCGTCGGCGTCGTCCGGCCAGGCGGGCAGGGCGAGTTGGGCACGTGCGGCGGCGGTGAGCTGCTGGGCGAGGATGTCGGCGACCTCGGCCAGGACGACGCGTCCCTGGTTGCGCCAGGAGTCCAGGGTCATGGCGATGAACAGGCCGGGCTCGGCATCCAGCTCGCCGCCCGGATCCTGGCTGAGATCGGGGACGACCACACCCGCTTCGCCGACGCCCGCGGTTTGAAGGCGTACACGGGTTCCTCGCCCGTTACCAGGGCCTCCGGTAAAAAAGTCGGCCATCACCAGGCGATGGGTGAAGAACGACCGGCTCAACCACGCCGGATACCTCTGGGGCTTCCCCTCACTCCGAGCGTCTGCCGGAGCCAACGCCCACTACCGCCGACGACACGAGCACGGCGACTGGCGCGCAGCCGCCCAGCGCAACCTCTTCAACCGCATGAGTCGGACAGCTCTACCACTGCCTCCAGCACCGAAGGCTGGTCGACGAACACACCGCGTTCCCCACCGAACTCGCCGCCGCCGCTTGACACGTTGGCATCGTGAGGTGTCTACCGCCTCGCCAGCACCCGGGTGCACGCGAAAGACCCCCTCAAAGCCGGATGTGACATCGGCGGCTCTCGGTGGACACCTACCGGCAAGACCATGCACAGTTGCTGCCACTCGGCTACGGGCCGTTGACGGCTCTCTTCAAGACGGCGGTGTGGACATCACCCATGAGGTCCTGCTGTGCCTCGGTGAGGGCGCAGAGAAAGTATGGTTTCCCGCTGACGGAAAAACTCTGACTGCCGCAGACGGTCAGGTTGCCGAAGATGTACTCCTGCGGGCCGCCCAGGGCGGCCACGACACCGGTGGCGATGCGGTTCGGCGGATACGTGCCGGCCAAACAGGAGACGTTGCCGATGTGGCCCTGCAGGCCGTTGCCGCCCCATGCGGCGCGCTGAATGGTGAAGGCCACGGGGGCCCCGTGCTGCGGGTCTGAGTTTCCCAGCATCCGGTCCGGGACGCCGTCGCGGAATTCCAGCCGTCCGTCGGGATCGATGAGTGCGTAGACACCCGCCATGAAACGCTCCGAGGCTCGGCGCCGGCAACGCTCCCCCGCCCCCTTCCAGGTGCCGACGGTCGGTGACACCCGGACCGCACAGGGGCCGGTCGGCCCCACCGCAGCCCGGTGCCACCGAGTTCTCCCGGAATCGGATGGTCTCTTTCCAGGCGGTGGGGGCTGGGAACTGCCCCCACCGCCGTACATGCCTCAGGCTTGAGCGATCTCGACATGGTGCGGCTTGACCGCTTGCGCCTTGGGCACGGTGACGGTCAGTACCCCGCCGGACAGCGCCGCCGTGACCTCTTCGGCTTTGAGGTCCGCCGGCAGCAGCGCCCGGTACTCGAAATGCCCGGTGCGCCGCGTACTGTGGCGCAGGGCGCCCTCGCGCTCACATTCTTTGTACTCCCCTGTGATGCGCAGTTCCCGGTCGCTGATCTCGACGTCGATGTCCTGACGCTCGATCCCGGGCAGCTCCGCCTCGACCACGTAGGCGTCGTCCGTCTCGTGCAGGTCGGCCAGGGGCGACCATGCCCCGGCGGAGGGCTCGGTGCCGACGGCTCCCAGGAAGCGGTTCATCCGCTCGAAGAGGTCATCGAACTCGGCGGCGGTCAGCTCGCCCCAGCCCAGAGAGGGGAACGGCCGTTCCATAAGACGGCCGGGCCTGCGGTGTACGACTGGAAGACCCATCGCGGTTCACCTCCGCATAACGACGATTCCGGTACCCCTCCATGCTGCGTGCCTGCCTATCGCCTCGCGAATCGGGCGAGAACCGATGTATCGCACGAAGGCCGCCGGAGCGATCCGGTCCTGAGGCCGGAACCTGGACTGCCGCACTCATTTCGAGCCGACCGCCGTGATGTCGCCGGTAGGCAGTTGCTCGGTGAGAGAGGCGCAGACCGTCACCTCGAAGCGCTCGTGGACCCCGGACAGGTCCCGTCGAGTACGGCCTCACGCGTGCCCGCCTGCGTAAGAAGCACCAGCGAAGGGGCGAGGATGGAGGTACGGGCGCACTCGTCGCCCACCGTTCCTCCGGGACGAGGAGGTCGGATCGTGTTCTTCATGGATCGTCGTGATGCCGGCCGGCAACTGGCCGCCCGGCTGGCGCACCTCAAGGGGGCTGAGGTGGTGGTCCTTGGCCTGCCCCGCAGAGGGGTTCCGGTCGCCGCAGAGGTCGCCGAGGCGCTGGGCGCGCCGCTGGATGTCTGCCTGGTGCGGAAGCTGGGCGTGCCCTTCCAGCCGGAGCTGGGAATGGGAGCGATCGGCGAGGGCGGGGTACGCGTGATCAACGATGACGTGGTACGTACGGCGCACATCACCCCGGATGAGCTGGCTGAGGTCGAGGCCCGTGAGCGGGAGGTGCTGGAGAGCCGTGCCCAGCGGTACCGGAGCGGGCGGGAACCGATCGGGCTGGAGGGCCGTACGGTGCTGGTGGTCGATGACGGGGTGGCCACGGGGTCGACGGCGCGCGCGGCCTGCCGGATCGCCCGCGCCCGCGGGGCTGCACGGATCGTGCTCGCCGTCCCCGTGGCACCTCACGACTGGACCGCACGGCTTGGCGAGGAGGCCGACGAACTGATATGCCTGCAAACCCCGCGGAACTTCTTCGCGGTCGGACAGTTCTACACAATCGACTTCTGTCAGGTCGACGACGATGAGGTTGTCGCCTGTCTGGAAGAGGCGGCCGCCCGCCCGGTGAGCACCCGCCGGACCGAGTCGCGTCACGCCGTGCTCGAGGATCGGGAGGTGGAGGTGCGGGCTGGTGCGGTGGTGCTGCGCGGGCAGTTGACGGTGCCCGAGGGCGCGAGCGGGGTCGTGGTGTTCGCGCACGGCAGTGGCAGCAGTCGGCACAGCCCGCGCAACCGGTTCGTGGCCGCCGGACTGAATCGGGCCGGGCTGGGCACCCTGCTGTTCGACCTGCTCACCGAGGAGGAAGAGATCGACCGGGCCAACGTGTTCGACACCGGACTGCTGGCCCGGCGTCTGGCGGACGCCACCGGCTGGTTGCTGGGACAGCCGGAGACCGAAGGGCTCGCTGTCGGGTACTTCGGCGCCAGCACCGGCGCGGCAGCCGCGTTGTGGGCGGCCGCCGAGCCGGGTGCGCGGATCGCCGCGGTCGTCTCGCGGGGCGGCAGGCCCGACCTGGCGGGGCCACGGCTGCCGGCGGTGACGGCGCCCACGCTGCTGATCGTCGGGGGCCACGACCAGTTGGTGCTCGACCTCAATCGCGAGGCACAGGCTCGGCTGCGCTGCGAGAACCGGCTCGCGGTCGTCCCCGGCGCCACCCACCTCTTCGAGGAACCCGGTGCTCTGGAGAAGGTCACCGATCTGGCCCGTGACTGGTTCACCGACCACATGACCCCGGTTCCCCACGCGGGGGCCTGAGGCTGAACGCGTGCTCCGGTCACAGGCGGGTGCTCAGGCGGGACGGGGGGCATGTGCGGCCCAGGTGTGGCCATCGGTGCAGCGGTGGCGCACGGGAGGCTGGAGGCCGTGCTTGGGAGCGCGGCCAGGTAGCTGTCCAGGTTTGACAGGTAGCGGTTGGCCGCAGGTGGCAGCGCCGCCGGCCTGAGTGCTGGGTGATGGTTGTGGCCGCAGGCGCGACCGTGTGGGCGACGGCCTCCGGCGAGGCCGCGTCGCGACGGGACAGCGTGCCTATGCGAGTCCCTCCGCGAGTGGTCCGAGGGCCAGTGCGGGCAGGAAGTTGAGCAGGGCCAGGATCAGCGCGACACCGGTGGCCAGGGTGATGAAGTTGATGCCGGAGGCGGCCAGGGTGCCTGTGGTGACGACACGTTGCTGTTGGACGGCCAGCTTTCCCGCGAGGGCGAGCACGAAGGCGATGGTCGCGTACCGGCCCAGCAGCATGGCGAGTGTCATCAGGCCGTTGTGGAAGGCGGTGGCGCCGTTGAAGCCGGCCATCGAGCTGCCATTGGTGTGGGTGTTGCTGGTGTAGGCGTAGATCAGCTCGGTGAGGCCGTGCGGCCCGGGGTTGCCCATGTCGGCTGCCCCGTCCTGGGGCAGTGCGATGGCGATCGCCGTGCAGGTCAGGATCACCGTGGGCGCGACCAGCGCGTAGAGGACGACGTAGCGCATCTCGGCGACGTCGAGTCGCTTGCGCAGGTACTCCGGGGTGCGGCCGACCATGAGGCCGCCGATGAAGACGGCGATCATGACGGCCATCAGCAGTCCGTACAGCCCGCTGCCGGTGCCGCCGGGAGCGATCTCGCCCAGCATCATGGCCACCAGCAGCACCCCGCCGCCCAGGCTGGAGAAGCTGTCGTAGGAGGCGCCGACCGCGCCGTCCGCCGTGGCGGCGGCGGAGACCCCGAAGAGGGTGCTGCCGGGGACGCCGAGGCGGGTCTCGGTGCCCTCGTAACTCCCGCCGACCGCCGCCGCCACGACGCTGTGCGTGGAGTGCTGGGCCAGCGACGCGCAGCCGATCAGCAGGCCGAACAGGATGCCGACCACCGCGAGCAGGGTCCAAGCCTGCTTCAGGCTGCCGATCATCCGGCCGTAGGTGCGGATGAAGGCGGTCGGGATCAGCAGCATCAGCACGATCTCGATCAGGTTGCTGACCGCGTTCGGGTTCTCGAACGGGTGGGCGCTGCTGGCGTTGAAGAAGCCGCCGCCGTCACCGGAGAAGAGTTTGACGGACTCCCATGAGCCGACCGGACCGCCGATCAGCGTCTGCCGGCCACCCGTCACGGTGGTGACGGTGTGCGCGCCCGCCAGGTTCTGTTCGACACCGAGGCCGATCAGCAGCAGGCCGGCGACCACGGCGAGCGGCACGAGCACGCGGAAGATGGTGCGGATCAGGTCGACCCAGAAGTTACCGAGCTCCTCGGTGCTGTGCCGGACCAGGCCCCGGATCAGGGCCAGCGCCGCGCAGATGCCGACCGCCGCCGAGGCGAAGGCCTGGACGCCGAGGCCGGCCATCACCACGAAGTGGCCGGTGCTGGTCTCGGGGACATAGTTCTGCCAGCTGGTGTTGGTGGTGAAGCTGACCGCCGTGTGGAGGGCGGTGCGCCACGGCATGCCGCCGTGACCGAGCGACCAGGGCAGGTCGGACTGCAGGGTGAGCAGTCCGAACAGCGCTGCGATGCTGAGCAGGGAGAAGGCCAGCAGTGCGAGCAGGTAGTGCTTCCAGGTCTGTTCCCGGTCAGGGTCGATGCCGCAGACCCGGTAGAGAACTCTTTCGAGCCGAAGGTGGAGTCCGCCGTCGAGTTGGCGGGCCATGTAGTCGCCGAGCGGGACGTGCAGCCCGACCACGAGGGCGATGACGAGAGTGGCCTGCATCCAGGCTGCCATGGTCAGGCCCCTTGCTTCGGGTAGGTGCGGTCGAGAGCGAGGTTGAGCTGAAGGACGTTGACGCCCGGCTCGCCGAGGATGCCCAGCGGCCGTCCGGTGGTGTAGTGGTCGACGAGTTGTCGGACGGCGTCCTCGCTTGTGTGCCGCTCGCGGGCGACGCGGGGGATCTGCAGCTGCGCGTAGGCCGGGCTGATCTGGGGGTCGAGGCCGCTGCCGCTGGCGGTCACCGCGTCCGCCGGTACGGCGGGGTGGGCCGGCGCGTTGCCGCGCACGGGCACGGCGACCGCGGCACTGTAGTCCTCGCCGGGGGTGGCGCAGACGACCGGCACGCCTTGATAGGACGCCAGGAACGGCTTGGCCGGGCATGCCTGGTTGAGGCTCACCACCTTGGTGACGGTGCCGCTGGGGCCGCCGTCGTAGTAGACGCCGAGCACCGCGCCGACGCCGTCGCTGGTGCAGTACGGGCGCGAGCCGTCCACGTGCTCCAGCTCGCCCGCGGCCTTGCTGCGCGCGCAGACCTGGGTGAGCAGGCTGGGTTTGAAAGACTTGGGATCGGCACCGGTAGCGAGGGTGTCGACGATGCTGCGCGCGCCGAGGTTGCTTGCGCCGGAGGCGGTCGGATCGTAGCCGTCGCCGCTGCCGGCGTGGGACGGCCGGGACTGGAAGTAGCCCGGCAGTGCGTTGCCCTGGCTGTCGGTGAAGGCCTGGCCGATCAGCGAGCTGCCGGCCTGGCGGGCGTCCGCGCCTGTGAGTGGGGAGCCCTGGGCGCTGTTTCGCAGCCCGGGGAGGTGCGCGAGTGCGGTCATGCCGAGCGGGTAGACCAGGCCGGTGAGCAGGATGAGTAGCAGAAGTACCCGGGCTGCGGTCGACAGTTGGGGCAGCCAGGCGATCAGTCGACTCATAGTCAGATCCTCTGCTCAGATCCCCGGAATGAATCGGACGAAGGCGGTGTCGATCAGTTTGATCGCGAGGAACGGCACGGTGATCCCGCCCAAGCCGTAGATCCAAAGGTGACGGGTGAGCAGAGCAGAGGCGCTGGTTCGCCGGTAGCGCACGCCGCGCAGGGCGAGCGGAATCAGGGCGACAATGATCGTCGCGTTGTAGATAACGGCGGACAGGACCGCGGACATCGGCGAGTGCAGGTGCATCACGTCGAGGGTGTGCAGGCTCGGGTAGGCCGCGATGAACATCGCGGGCAGGATCGCGAAGTACTTGGCGATGTCGTTGGCGATCGAGAAGGCGGTCAGCGCGCCCCGGGTGATCAGCAACTGTTTGCCGATCTCGACGATTTCGATGATTTTCGTCGGGTCGGAGTCCAGGTCGACCATGTTGCCGGCCTCCTTGGCGGCCGACGTGCCGGTGTTCATCGCGACTCCGACGTCCGCCTGGGCGAGCGCCGGCGCGTCGTTGGTGCCGTCGCCGGTCATCGCGATCAGATGTCCGCCGGCCTGTTCGCGCTTGATCAGGTCGAGCTTGTGCTCCGGGGTGGCCTCGGCGAGGAAGTCGTCCACGCCGGCCTCGGCGGCGATCGCCCGGGCCGTCATCGGATTGTCACCGGTGATCATCACGGTCCGGATGCCCATCCGGCGCAGATCGTCGAACCGCTCCTTCAGGCCTGGCTTGACCACGTCCTTCAGTTCGATGACGCCGAGCACCCGCGCGGTGCCGCTGTCGTCGCGCTCGGCGACGGCCAGCGGCGTTGCTCCGGCAGCTGACACCTGGTCGGTCGCCGTGTTCAGCACGAGCGGGACGCTGCCGCCGTGTTCCGCGACCCAGTCCGCGACCGCGGCGGTGGCGCCCTTGCGCAGTTGACGGCCGCCGGGCAGATCGATCCCGGACATCCGGGTGGTGGCGCTGAACGGAACCCAGACGGCTCCCGCGGTGTCCTGCTCTGTGACCTGGTAGCGCGCGCGGGCGTAGGTGACGATCGAACGCCCCTCGGGTGTCTCGTCCGCCAGGCTGGACAGCAACGCGGCGTCGGCGAGCCGCTGTGCCGGGATCTCACCGACCGGCCGGAACTCCGACGCCTCGCGGTTGCCGAAAGTGATGGTGCCCGTCTTGTCGAGCAGCAGGGTACTGACATCCCCTGCCGCCTCGACCGCGCGGCCGGACATGGCCAGGACGTTGCGCTGGACCATCCGGTCCATGCCGGCGATGCCGATCGCGGAGAGCAGCGCGCCGATGGTGGTCGGCATCAGACAGACCAGCAGTGATACCAGTACCAGGCCGGTGACACCGTCGGCGTTCAGCACGGCGGTGTCGTGAGCGGCGGCGTTGTAGTGCTTGGAGAAGATCGCCATCGGCTGGAGCGTGACGACCGCCATCAGAAAGATGAAGGTCAGCATCACCAGCAACAGGGTCAGGGCCAGTTCGCCCGGGGTTTTCTGGCGGTTCGCGCCCTCGACCAGCAGGATCATCCGGTCCAGGAAGCTCTCACCGGGCTGCTGGGTGATCCGCACGACCACCTGGTCGGAGAGCACGACGGTACCGCCGGTTACCGCGCAGCGGTCGCCGCCCGCCTCGCGGATGACGGGCGCCGACTCGCCGGTGATCGCCGACTCGTCCACGCTCGCTCCGCCCTCGACCACGTCCCCGTCGCCGGGGATCACCTGCCCGGCCGCGACGGCGACGAAATCACCACGCTGTAGTCGAGTGGCCGCCACCTCCTCTTCGCGGTATGAGGTTTCCGGCGTGCCGTGCTCCCAGCCGATCAGACGGCGTGCGGCGGTCAGCTTCCGGGCGCGGCGCAGCGTGTCGGCATGCGCCTTCCCCCGGCTCTCGGCCACCGCCTCGGCGAGGTTGGCGAAGACCACCGTCAACCAGAGCCAACCGGCGATCAGAAACCCGAACACGCTGGGGTGAGCGATGGCGATCACACTGGTGAGCGTGGCGCCGACCTCGGTGACGAACATGACCGGGTTGCGCACGAGAGTGACCGGGTTGAGCTTGCGCAGCGCCTCCGGTAGCGCGAGGAGGAGTTGCTTCGGGTCCATCACCCCGGCGCCCACCTTGCCGGGGCCGGTGGGAGCGGGCGGCCCCGGGGTCACCTCGACGGCCGGCCCGGCCGGAACAGCGGACGGCATCAGAACTTCTCCGGGAAAATCAGAGCCACAACGAGGTAGGCCACCAGGGCTGCTGCGACTGCCAAGCCGGCGGCGTTCTCGACACTCATGGTCTCCCGCTCCTTCAGTGAGCGTGTTTCATCTTGAAATTGCAGGTCCCGGGGCTGGCATGAGTCGAGATTGGGATGCTCGTGCCGGTCGTGGGTGTGGTGATCGGTAGGAGTTGATCGTCCGTCAGTGGTGGACCTCGCCGTTCGTCAGTGCGAGGAGAGCCCGCAGAAGCGTGGTCGCGTGTCGGGCGTTCATGCGGGCCTTGGTGAGGATCCGCCAGTTCTTCAGGTCGGCGACGCCGTGCTCGTTCGCCGCTCGCTCGCGGCTGACCAACCGGTTCGCTTCCTTCTGGGCGCCGGTGAGCGGATGGCCGCGGGTCGCCCGGCGGCCGGTGACGATGACCGGGTCGTCGGGGTCGTCGTCCAGGTTGCCGAAGCCGAGATCGGCGGCTCCTGTTCTCCTCTCGGATCGTTCTTCGGAGGCTGGTGCGTGCCGCGGCCAGGTCTGCCTTGAAGCTCGTCGCACGCCTCAGTGATATCGCGCGTCGTTCAGGAAGCCACCGGGGCTACTTGTGTCGGCTGCGGCTGCGGCTGTGCAGTGGCAGAGCGGCAAGCGCGAGCAGAATGGCAAGTCCGAGCAGCACGATCGCCTCGGGCACGGGTTGCTTGGCGCGCCAGAGCTGGACTGGCAACCCGATCCAGGGCACGCGCAATCGTGCTACGCCCTGGACTGCCGTGGGCCGTACCGGGGTGGAGTCCGGTGCGGAGTTGGCGTCACCTTTGGTGATCAGGTCGTTGTTGGGAAGTACCTGGTAGACCCGATGGGTGACGAGGCGGCTGGGTCGGGTCGGGTCCTGGGCCAGCACGATTTGGCCCACCGCCGGTGTGCGGTCATGCGGTGGTGGCTGGTAGAGAACGACATCGCCCGGCATAAGGGCGGGACGCATGGAGCCGGACTGCACCACGCCCGCTGTCCAGCCGAGCGCCACCACGGGCAAGTGGGCCCACACCAGCAGCCCAACCATCGAGCCGAGCACGGTACGTGAGATGACCGAGGTGACCACGCGGATCGGATGCGGGGCACCCTTGGCCGCGGGTTGGCGGAGCGCGCTGACGGCCAGGTCACTTGGGAGAGTCACTCGTGTTCCCGCGCTTCCCAGGTGAAGGACGCCTCGTTAGTGTCCACGCTTTGCGAGCTGTTGGGTGCACTCCGGCTGAACTCCCACGCGAAGCGGAAGCTCAGCGAGTTGGGTGGCTTGCCGGGCAGGGTCCAGGGACCCACGCCGGTGCGGAAGTCGGTGTACAGGGCGATGAACTCGTCCAGGGTGCCGTCGAACGCAGTCTTGTGCGGAGTGAAGCCGTTGCAGTCGCCGAAGGTGCCGCCGCTGCCCACCTCAATTTTGAGGTTGATGAAGGATTGGAAGTTGCTTGGCCAGTTCGGTGAGTTGCTGTACAGCTTGAGCGCAGTGGGGAAGCCGGCGTTCGACTTGATCCTGATGCAGTTGGAGCCTGTGTCGCCAGGCCGCATGTTGTCGATGCGGAACATGGGCACCTTGCTGTCGTTAGCCAGCCCCAGCGAGCCAGACTCCCACGTGTTGCCGCTGTTGCTGCTGGTCCCACTCCAGTCGGCGTTGGTCGCACCCCAGACCAGAGCACCGCTGAGCAATAACCCGAGCGGAACGGGCACTACCTGCGCCAGCACGCTCAGCCAGGGACGCGCCATCGCCCACTCCGTTCAATTCCGTCGCAACTGCAGCATATTGTCTCCCCCTGTCTTGCCTGCGGCGGTGCCGCTCCGTGTCGCAATCCGGATCTGATGGAGGCCCGATTCCCCGAGGAGGGTCGAAGACCGGAAACGAAGCGTCCGTCACCGCGCCAGGTCGGCGGCGATCCGTGGCGTCGGCGCTACCGGCCCGCACAGGTGGTGACTTTCGCTGGCGGCACGGACGCCAGGCCACTGATCGAGGCCAGGACTTTGCCTTGCTCATAAGCGGAACAGGGTCAGGCTGCGGATCCGCCTTCCTGGACGGCATACGCCTCAGCGAGGACGACTACGTCAGCACCGGCGTACCGGAGGCACTCGGCCGCGCCTCACGATCCTTCGAGGACTACGTACGGACGCCGGCGCCCACGGCGGTCTGGAACCCCTGACCCCTTGGGCAAGCCCCAGCGGCTTGCCCAAGGGCGACGTCGGCGCAATATGGGAGGCCCTGAGGTGCTGCCATGCGCGGTGGAGGTCGCGTTCCTGCACAGGCCGGCCTCCTTGCCCCTGAGCCGGCCATGCCTCGGCATGCGTACGGCATCCGGAGAGCCCACACTGGCAATGAGTCATGCAATGCGGGCAGGCCAGGCCTTGGGCTCTTCGCCCTGCGCCGATCACCGAAGGAGACGGCCATGACCACTGCACGGGACATCATGCATGCCGGTGCCACTTGCATCCAGGAAAGCGAGACGCTGGAGGACGCAGCGCGCAGGATGAAAGAGCTGGACATCGGAGCCCTCCCGATCTGCGGGCCGGACGATCGTCTCCACGGGATCATCACCGACCGTGACATCGTGGTGCAGTGCCTCGCCAAGGGCAAGGACCCTCGGACCAGGACCGCAGGCCAGCTCGAGCGAGGCAAGCCGATCACGATTGACGCCACCGCCGACAGCGACCGAATCCTCCGGACCATGGAAGAGCACAGGATCCGGCGGCTGCCCGTCGTCGAAAACCACCGCCTCGTAGGCATGATCAGCGAGTCGGACCTCTCACGCAGCCTGCCGGAGGAGCAGGTGGGCCACTTCGTCGAGACCGTCTGCGCGACCACCTGAATTCGCCGGGCGCAGTCGACACACCGAGGCTCCTCGTCGGAGCCACGATCAGTCTCCTTCCCAAGACCCTCGCCCGGCTCGCGGCCGACGCGCTCGCAGCCGGAACCGTGGTACGACGCCCTGCGCCGCACGCTGGTCGGCGTTGCGTTCCACCAGCAGACGAAAGCCGGATGGATTGAGCCACAGCGGGGCCGACCTCACCCGCACACCCTGGTGACGCGCCCCTCACAGGCGACCCGAGACAAAAGGGGACGCGGATGCCGGACGCATCGCAGCGACTGCACACGTTCCACGCACTGTTCGCCGACGGCAAGCACCGTTGAGATACGGGCTGCGGCCCGCTGGACCTGGGCGGGGTGCGGCAAATGCATGAGGAGATGTCGCAGGAAGACCTGCGGCTGCGGTTCTTCGCAGCGAACCCCCCCCGCTATGCGCGCGAGGTGACGGGCGCGTACCTGCACCCCGGTCCGCAGTGGATACTGCGCTCTTGTCGCCGTGGACGACGAGCAGAACGGCGCGCCGCCACTCTCGGCGACGACCACCAGATCCCCCTTGCGGAGTTGAAGACTTCTCGATTTCCGGTCCGACCCGGACATCGAGGACCTGCCAGACGCAGGCATCGGCGTGGTGAGAACTCGGGGCTGGACTTCGGCTCCCGTTCAATGCCCGTGCGTCCGTCCGGCCGAGGGCGACAGCAGCCCTGCCGACCGGTCGCGGCTTTCCTGTGAGGCCGGTTCTTCACGCAGTGACTCAGCAACTTCAACGATGAGATGTGCCGCGTCCGCAGTCAGGGCCAGGTTCCTTTCCAGCCATGCGGCGTCTACTCCACGGGTGTGGGTGGCCAGGACCCACGCGACATACAGGCGGTCGAGGGACGGCGTGTCCGGGGTCTCCAGGGCGGCGCGGACCGCCTCCTCGGGGAAGCCGTCCAGGGCGTGGGGGACAAACCATGAGGTGTCGACCAGCTCGGCGGTCCGGGCCTGTGGGTGTTTGAACGGCCGGAAACGGGCCCGTCGCACCCATGTGCCCACGACCAGGGCGGCGAAGGCAACGGCCAGAACGGCTGCGGCGACGCCCCTGTGGCCGGGGACCGGGACCTTCGTCCACACCGGCGGAAGAAAGGCCACTATGTGCTCGACGTGGTGAGGGTGAAGCAGGATCCACATCAATGCCTCCCGTCACATTTCCATCTCTTCTCTGCTGCGCCCTGATTCCGGTGATCGACGGTCTTCGGACCTGGGCAATCGACGCGGGTCGCGTGAGGCCGCCACCCTCCAGTGGTCGAAGCGGATCATCCGGAGCAGGTCCCTGACGGTCTTGCCGACTATCTGGCCGACGCCATGCCGGGGCCACATCCGACCGGGCCTGCTGCGGCGGCTGGGTGTGAGGGACGTGTGCTGAGGAACGGCCATCACGTCACGCCCAGGTGCGCACGCAGGGGTTGTGCGCACCAGAAGGCGTGCCATGGCGGCGCACCAGGCCGAGACCAGCAGGACCTGTGCGCGTTCGGGCAGGCCTACCCAGCGCACCCCTGTGAGCACCATGGTGATCTCCAGGACCCCGAGCAACGCGGTGGCGACGCCTGCGGCGAGGCTCCACCGGGCCGGGCGGCGTCGGCCGGCCCGGTGAAGGACCATGCCCAGCAGGAGCATGGCCAGGATCACGCCGGTGAACTCCGTCAGGCTCGACAGAGTGTGGACCTGCCGCAGCTGCTGGCCCAGGTCGGTACTGTCGGTTGCGCGGCAGGCAGGGGCGGCGGACGGGGCACAGGGCATGGGCCACAGACCGTCGGCGATTGAGGCTGCCGCGCCGACGGCCAGAGCCAGGCATCCCCACGTACGCGGGGGGCTGGCGGGCAACCGCCGGGCAAGGGCCATGGCCAGGACGAGGAGGCCGCAGCCTGCGATCATGTCGCCGGTGCGGAAGAGGAACGCGTACGGGCGGCCGGGGACGGAGAGTTCACTGATATAGGAGCTAAGCGGGTTGAGGCCCGTGCGGAAGAGGGCTTCCAACAGGAACGAGCTGTAGGTGATTGCGCCGATCATTCCCCCTATGGCGCCGAGCCGGAACATGTGGGGCCGGGCGTGGTGTTCTGACCGGTCTTCCATGGCTCACCTGCCCGGATGCGGGGGTGGGAGCAAGGGCGTGGCCGGCGGGAGGTGGGCGGCGAGCCACTCGAACGCGGCCGGGCATGCCTTGGACCATACGCTGAAGTTGTGTCCGCCTGCCGGGGATTCACCTGTGGTGATGGGAGGGTGGCCCCGGGCGACGGCTTTCAGGTGCTCAATGGCGCGTTGTGCTTCCGGGTCGGCTCGTCCCGCCACGACGTACAGGGGTACGTCGGCGTGGTGGCGGGCGGCCTGCCATTGCGGGTCGTTCCACTGCCGCACGCCGGGCCTGCCCCCGTACAGGTCCCCGGTGGAGGCGTCGGTGACCGGAGTGAAGTAACCGGACAGAGATGCGGCGGCGGCGTACCGTGCGGGGTGGTGGAAGGCGGTGTTGACAGCACAGAACCCGCCCGTGGAGTAACCCATTGTCGCCCAGCTCCTGGGTGCGGCCATGACCCGGTAACGGGCGGAAATCTGGGTTGGTACGTCCACTGCCAGGTAGGTCTCGTTGCGGCGGCCGCGCACGGCGTCCATACATTCCCCGTCATGCCCCGGATCGTTGTCCGTCGGGACGACGACGATGACGGGCGGCATGCAGCCCGCAGCGATCTCCTGGTCCAGCACGCCGGTCAGGCCCAGACGGCGTTGCCAGTTGCCGGGCCCGCCCGGGTAACCGTGAAACAGTTCGATCACAGGGAAGCGCCGGTGGACACCCACCGGTGACGCGTACGTGGCGGGGAGGTAGACCAGCGCTTCTCGGGAGATACCGGAGTCGGAACCGGCCAGACGGACGCGCTCGATCCGGCCCCGTACCAGTCCGGGAGTCGCACCGTCACTCCCGCCTGGGCAATGCGTCACGGCGACGGGAGGCAGCCGGTCGAGAAGGTCGTCGAAGGAGGCGTAGAAGCCGAACTCGCGATTGACGACATCCGCCGACACAGCAGCCCCGGTGATCATGAGCAGCAGCAGGCACCCCAGCCGCAGAACCAATGCCCAGCGTGCCGGCCAGCGGTTCCACAGCATCATGGTCACGGTGATCAACGCGATCGAGCATGCGCACAGGACGGCCAGGAAGGGCCAGCCCGTCAATTCCATGACCTCGGCCGCACGGACCGTGCCGGCGCCGGTCATGGGACCGTTGCGGCCGGATGCTGGGCCGCGTGCAGCCTTGGCACGACAGAAGGACTGCCGGCCGAGCGGAAGAATTGAAAAGCACCAGGGGCGCTTGCGACGTGATCAGGGGCGAGGCCATCCGAGTCCAACGTCTCACCCACCGAAGGAGCCGCGAGGTCAACGCCACCGTCCCGCCGTACCCGGATCTCGTGGTGGCGCTTGCCGCAGGCCTGTCCGCAGGCCGCGCTGGTCGGGCACGTAAGGTCAACGGCGATGAGACCGGGCAGCTCATACGCCAGGAGAAGCACGCAAAGCACCCTTGCGGCGTCCGCAGTGTTCAAGAAGAGCTGGCTCAACATGTCGCCGCCATTGGTCGACCTTCGTCCGACAACCCTCGATCCGCCGACTCCGGAGCCACCTCCGTTTCGGTCTGCTGTTCTTCTCGGCCGCCTGATCCTGTCGGCAGGGCCCACGCGTTCTTCGTGCAAGCACGATTGTCGGCAGCCGATTCATGCCGCTGCGCTGCGCCGGCGCGTCCGCGTATCCATATTGCCAGTGTCTGGCAGACAGAGGCGGAGGTCAGTAGGCCGGATGGCACTGGGCCAGGGACGAAAGGACCAGCTTTCTCGTGGCCCGGCTCAGCCGAGCTGGACCGCCTTGACCAGCAGCAACAGGACGGCGATCAACGGATGTCCGAGCAGCAGGCTCATCTCGAGCTTCAGACCGAGGGTCGGATGGTGGCACGACCCAGAGCGAGGAAGAACAGGACGCGGACCGCAACGAGGACCATGCCCATCGAACCGCCGCGCCCTCGGCTTCGTCCTTGCCCAGAATGCCACCAGCCACCGCATCCACGGCGACACCGAGCGCGAGGCCCACCTGGACCTCTTCCGCTGGCTGCACCGCTACATCACCGTCCGACGCCACTCCCGCCTCGGACATCACAGCCCCATCGCCTACGAGCGAGCACTCCGAACAACATCAACTACGCTGGCCGAAGCCGCATAACCCGTGTTCAAGATCAGGGGTCAAGGCCCCCCGGCCACGAACTTTGCGCGCTGGACAGCGCACCGCCCCCTCCCGGGGCGCAGGGCATGTGCATCGAATCTGCGGGAGAGGATCTGCGGCCTGCACTGGCAGCAAAACGCGGCAACCGTCGCTGGCTGGGACGGTCGATCGGCCGCGGGCAACAGCAACGACGCCTCGGTGCCAGAGCCACGGCAGGTCGCGGCAACCGCGATCGGAACGACTGTGGAGCAGACACCGCCGCGTCGAAGCACCGCGTCCAGCTGCAGACCTCGACCTCGATGTCGTCGGCTGATGGCTTCCCTACCCGGTACCACGAACCGGACAGGTGCCCGCTTCCACCCACCCCCAGCTGGCCGCATTCGGCCCTACTCGGAGTCCCGACAACGACATCACCGCAGCCCGCGTCCGCAGCAGCGCCGGTGATGTCGAGTCCATTGCCAGGGCGCGCGACGCATGGTTCACGTGCCACCAGGCCATGGACACGGGGTTGACGGACTGAGACCACAGGTGGGCGAAGGGGGGAGCACGGGACCGGGCCTGTGTGCGCGCGTCTCGCTGCGCCCGGCATTCGGCGTTGTATTGGTGGCAGGAGCGCTGCCGAGCGATGGGAGCAGCTATGTCGCCTTCCGATGTTTCTCGTCCCGGGAAGCCGGAGACGGATTTCGACCGCGACGCCGAGTGGGACGCGCTCGTCGCCTTCGCCTGTGACACCCGGCCCGGAGGCGCCTCGGCGCCGTGTCGGGACGGCTACGTCAGGGCAACACATACCTCCTGAAGGCACTCACCGCAGCCCTGGTCGGCTTCTATTTCGGGGCGCAACAGGCGGCTCAGGGCGAGTCCCTGCGCCGACTCGGCGACGAGCTCGCCCAGTACACTGGCACAGCGCCGCCAATGGATCGACCCGATCAGCCGCGGTGCAGCCGATCGAGTTGGATCTTCTCCTGGTTCAGGCGCAGTTGGGTGGCGAAGGCACGCAGGAGTTGCGCGTCACGGGCAGTGAGCCTGCCGCCTGCCATCACAAGGACGCGGCCGTCGGAGAGCTCGGCGCTGAACGGGGCCTCGTCGGGAGTGGCGGGGAGTGGGCCGCCCGCTGCGGCCTCTGTCTGCCAGCCCGCTTCGGTGGGGCGCAGGAGGGCGATGGCGTCCAGGTCGAAGGTGCGGCGCACGGCGTCCACCAGCTCCGCCGGGGTCCGTGGGCCGTCAGCGATGACATCGGCGACCAGGCGGGCCAGGTTCTCGGCCTCGGTCTGCGAGCGGGCGACCTGGAGCCCGTGTCTGGCCAGGATGTCGATGAGGAGCCCGACGGTGGCACCGACGACGGCGAAGGCAAGCAGTGCGACCAGGTCGATCAGGTGGCCGATGCGCAGGTTGTGGTAGGGGCGGGTGTAGAGGACGTCGGCGGCCAGGAAGCCGATCACCGTGGCCGTGACGGCGGGGCGGATGCCGCCGACGACGGCGGTGAGGACGACGGCCAGGAGCGTGCAGAACAGTGCTCCGGCCAGCCCGAGGGTGGCCCGGGCCGGGAGCAGGACCGCCGCGACCGCGAGCGGTGCCAGGACGGCGAGCAGCCAGCCGACGGCCGCACGCCGAGGAGGCAGGGGCACCCGCCGGTGGCGGCTGAGGTGCGGTAGTCGGGCGGTGAGAGGCCGCTTGGGGGGCCGGCGGAACGGGATGACGTGGAGCTCGACCGGCCCGGCCCGGTGGATGGCGCGGCTGATCACCGAGCCGTGCAGGAGTTCGTATCCGGGGGTGCGGCGGCTGGCGCCCAGGACCAGGTTGCGGGACCGCTCCGCTTCGGCGAAGTCGAGGATGGCTTGGGCCACGTCGGTTCCGGCGATCTGGGCATAGCGGCCGCCGAGTTCGGTCAGGAGGCGGCGTTGGCCCTCCAGCCAGGGCGGGTCGGGTTCGGCAAGGCCGGAGGGTTCACGGACGTGGACGCCGATGAGCTGGGCGTGGCTGTCCGCTGCGAATTGGGCGGCACGGCGGAGCACGTGTTCACCCTCGGGCTCGCCGGTGAGTGCGGCGATGATCCGCTCGCCGGGTGGAGCGGCCCCAGGACCGCCGTCGTGCGCGGGCGGGGCCGTTGCTCGGTCGCCGGAGTGGTCGTGGAGCCACTGCTGGGCCAGGGCGCGCAGGGCGGCCAGGTTCCCCGGGCGAAAGTAGCCGGCCAGTGCCCTGTCCGCGGTGCCAGGGGCGTAGATGCGGGACATCAGCTCGCGCAGGGCGTCGGAGCCGATATCGACGAGGTCCACCCGCCCGGCCGCAACGGCGACCTCGTCCGGGACCGTTTCGCGTACGGCGGTGCCGGTGATGTCTTCGACCGCGTCGTTGAGGCTCTCCAGGTGCTGGACATTGAGCGTCGACACGACATCGATGCCCGCCTCCAGCAGCTCCTCCACGTCCTGCCAGCGCCGGTCGTGCCGACTGCCCGGCACGTTGGTGTGGGCGAGTTCGTCCACGAGGACGGCCTGCGGATGCCGGGCCAGGATCGCGGGCAGATCCATCTCGTCGAACGAGGTACCGCGGTAGGGCATGCACCGGGGCGGTACGACCTCCAGGCCGTTCAGTTGTGCTGCCGTGTCCTTGCGGTCGTGCAGTTCCGCCAGCCCGACGACGACCTCAACGCCGGACTCGGCGAGCCGCCGGCCCTCGGCGAGCAGCGCGTACGTCTTCCCGACACCCGGGGCGATCCCCAGGTAAAGGTGCAGGGTGCCTCTCGCGGCGCTCATCGGTCCCAACCGTCCGTCTCTCGTGTCATGCCGGTACGGGCCACGACGCGGGTGCGGCCTCCGCGAGCGCGGCCGCCCTCGCTCGGCGCACCACGTCGTGGTCGGGCTCTCAGTTGCAGCATCGCGCGCCCCGCCACGACCCGCACCTCACCGGCCGCGAGCCCGTCGGCCTCAGGCCTCGGCTGCTGCGGGAAGGCTGAGAACCGAGGTGAGACCGCCTCCGGTGGTCTCCTCCCAGCGCAGCGTGCCACCGATCGCCTGGGCGAGATCGGAGCACAGGCGCAGCACCCCGCTTGTCGGACCGTGGCCGCCGTCCGGCTCCTGCTGTGCTGCCTCGGGCGCGGGCGGGCCGTGGTCAACCAGGCGGATGTCCACCCGCCCAGCGGCCGGCACCGCCTCGACGCGCGGGGGCGCTTCGGCGGGGCTGCGGCGCAGCGCGTGGGCCGCCAGGTTGGTGATCACGCGGGTGAGCAGGGCCGCGTCGGCGATCACGTCCGGCAGGTCGTCGGGCAGCCGCACGGTGAGGTCGTGGCCGCCGGGGCCCAGATCGTCGAGGGCGACGGTCAGGACGTCGTCGAGGTCGACCGGGCGCAGGAACACTTCGAGCGCCCCGGCATGCAGGCGGCTGAGCGCGAGCAGGTCGCGGACCTGGCCGCGGACGCGGTCGACGGCGCCCTGCCCGAGGTCGCACAGCGCCGCCCGTTCCCCCTCCGTACCGGTCGCCTCGCGGTCACGCAACTGTTCCAGCGCCCTCCGCGCGACCGCGAGTTCAGGTTCCAGCTCCTGGAGCAGATCGGCCCGGCGCCGATCGGAGGTCACGCGTTCCTCAGCTTCCGCGGCCTGCAGCCGGCGCCGGTAGTTCTCCCGGCTCGCCGCGACCTGCGCCGCGCAGGCGAGGAAGACGCGCCGGTCCCCGGCGGCGAGGGGACGGCCGTGCCCGGCCAGCACCAGGGTGTCCGTGATCGAGACGTCCGTGTCCGCCTCCTCGGGGCTCTCCGGTGACGTGTCCCCGGTGCTGGCGACGGTGAACCAGCGGCGCCCGCCCGGGCTGTCCCGCTCCAACAGACTGACCGCGGCCAGACCGAAGGTCTCGCGCACCCGCTCCAGCAGCGCGGGCAGGTCGTCCTGACCGCGCAGCGCTCCGGTCGCCAGGTCGGAGAGGGTGGCGGCCTCCACGGCCGACCGCGCGGCAGCGCGGGCCCAGCGCAGCGCCCGTTCGACCGCGCCGGCGACGACCAGCGCCACCACGACGAACACCACCAGGACGGCCGCGTCCGCGGGCCGACCGATCACCAGCGAATGAACAGGCGGCACGAAGTAGTAGTCCGCCAGCAGACCCGCGGCAACCGCGGCCCCCAACGCCGGGTACAGCCCGCCGACAAGTGCGACACCCACCACGGCCAGCAGGTACAGCAGGAGAACACCCGCCAGCCCGAAGCCGCGCACCGCGACCAGCAGCACCGTGAGGGCCGGCAGCAGCAGCGCCCCCACGGCCACTCCCCACCAGAACCGGGCTCGGCCGACTCCTCCCGCCAGGGGCGGCAGCGTCACCACCGCACGGTGCGCCATCCGCTCGTGCGTCAGGATGTGCACGTCCAGATGACCGGCCAACCGCGTCACCTTGGGCGCCACCTGGTCGCCGAGGAGGAGTCCGGACAGGCTGCCATGTCTCGTCCCGCCCAGGACGATCTGGGTAGCGTTCTCCGCCCGGGTGAACTGCAGCACCGCCGCCGCGACATCCGCACCGACCACCTGGTGGAAGCTACCACCGAGCGACTCCACCAGAGCTCGCTGACCGGCCAGCACCGCGGCATCGGCACCAGCCAGGCCGTCGCTGCGGGCCACGTGCACGGCGAGCAGCTCGCTCCCCGGGCTCCGGCTGACGATCCGCACCGCACGCCGGATCAGCGCCTCCTCGTCCCGCTCACCGGAGAGTGCGACCACGACGCGTTCCTTCGTCTCCCAGGGCGTCGCGATGCCGTGCTCGGTCCGGTAGCGCTGCAGGCCCTCCTCGACACGGTCGGCGACCCACAGCAGGGCGAGTTCGCGCAGGGCGGTGAGATTGCCGGGCCGGAAGTAGTGCGTCAGAGCCACATCGATGCGGTCGGCCGGATACACGTTGCCGTGCACCATGCGGCGACGCAGGGCCTCTGGCGTCATGTCGACCAGTTCGACCTGCTCGGCGCGGCGCACCACCTCGTCGGGAATCCTTTCGTGCTGCTTGACGCCGGTGATCTGCTCCACGACATCGTTGAGCGACTCCAGGTGCTGGATGTTCAGCGTGGTGACCACGTCGATGCCCGCGTCGAGCAGCTCCTCGATGTCCTGCCAGCGCTTGGCGTTCCTCGACCCGGGAACGTTGGTGTGCGCGAGCTCGTCGACCAGAGCGACCTGCGGCCGGCGAGCCAGCACCGCGTCGAGGTCCATCTCGGTGTACGCCCCGCCCCGGTGGACCAGGGTGTGGCGAGGGACGAGTTCCAGCCCCTCCGCCATCTGGGCCGTCAACCGACGGCCGTGCGACTCCACGAGCCCGATCACCACATCCGTCCCCCGGGACCTGCGGCGCTGCCCCTCGGCGAGCATGGCGTAACTCTTGCCCACGCCCGGCGCGGCCCCCAAGTACACCCGCAAACGCCCACGAGCCACCGCGACCGCCTCCCGCTCCGCACGATCCCACCAGCCTGAGCCCGAAGGTACTCCGGACCAGCCGCCTCCAGGCCCGTGCCACGGCGATGCGAGAGCAGCAAGGCCGATCACGAAGCGAGCGGAATGGACGGCCTGCCGGTGGCCGATGACCGATCCGAGGAAATACGACTCGGAACCGGGGTGCGGCGCCACCCGCCAGGAAAGCGCTAAATCCTGTGCCGACCATCCTCACCGTGTGTGCCCCCTGTTACACCTGAATGCAGGAGGCGCACCATGTCTCACTTCCCCACCCGAGGCCCCCTCGCGATCCTTGCAGCACTGGCGGCCCCGCTCGCCGTCTGCGCGGTCCTGCTGCCCTTCCGCAGCAACATCGCCGACACCAACGTCGCCCTGATCCTGGTCGTGGTGGTCGTCGCAGCGGCAGCCCTCGGACACCGCCTGGCCGGAGCACTGGCGGCCGTTTCCGCCGCCGTGTGGTTCGACTTCTTCTTCACCCTTACGAGCACTTCTCGATCACCAGGTCCACCGACATCACCACCGCCGTCCTGCTCCTCTTGGTCGGACTGGCGGTCTCCCAGCTGGCCGCCCGCGCCCGCCGCCTCCAGGTGATCGCCATCACCGATGCCGACTACCTCGCCCAGATCCACCACACGGCCCGGCTGGCCCAGTCGTCCACCTCCCCGACCGCCGTGATCGACCAGGTACGAGCACAACTCGTCGGCCTGCTCCACCTGCGCGGCTGCCGCTTCGAGTACGGCACGCTGCTGGGCCACCCACCACGCCTGGAACAGGACGGCTCCGTCGTCCTGGGCCGCAAGAAATGGGACGTCGACCGACTCGGCCTACCGGACGAGGAAGTCGAACTACGGGTCTTCAGCAACGGCCGCTTCTACGGCCGATTCATGCTCGAAGCGACCCCGGGTGCCGTCCCCTCCCTAGAAGCCCGCCTCGTCGCCGTGACCCTGGCAGACCAGGCCGGTAACGCGCTGGACACCAAATGCAGCGTTCCCCACACGCCGGATAGCGGCTAGAGCAACAGGAACACCGGACGGAGGTGGACAAACGCAGACACGCGTGCCGGCCCCGACACGAGGCATGAGGAAGCGTGGCGGCGAGCCGGATCGCGTCCCAGGTAGGCCAGGTGGCGAAACCAGGTGCACGCCGGCTCGGGTACTTCCTCGGGGCAGGCATCGTCTGGGCTCCTCTCGTGAAACCCATCTGACCCTCTGTCACCCACCCCCGCATCTCGGGGGAACCTCACGCAGGCTCGGAACACGGTGGCAGCGCTGTCAATGCTGGCCAAGGGATCTTCATGATCGGTCAAGCGGCCCGCCCCAGTCGCGGCAAGGCACATCAGCCACACCACCGCCGCCACCTACGGTGAGCTGGGAAACGATCTTGAAGCGCCGGGGAAGACTGCCCCAGCTAGCGGTACAAAAAACGCAGGCCGGAGCAATTATGTCGGTTGGCCACCAGTACCAGTACCAGCAGAGACCCCAGTTGATCTGGGGTTTTTCTGTTTCTCGGGCTGTGTCGTGACCAACCACGTGACCAACAGCCGAGCGAAGCCCCAGGTCAGACCAGGGATGGCAGGCCAAGTCGGCCCGCTCCGGAGGCGGCCAGTCGGCGGGCTCCGTTTGACCGGTCGCATCACGGACTACACGATCTTTCAGACATGCTCCAGCTTTCAGACATGCTCCGGCCTCATATGTGGATGGGCAAATGGCGCGGTCCGCGGAGCATGGCGTTCTGCCGGTAGGGGGGCGGGTCCTGGACCAGACGTGCCGTGCCGAGGCGGGGGATCAGCGCCCCGAGGGCGGCTTGGGCCTCGATGCGGGCGAGCGGCGCCCCGTAGCACAGGTGGATGCCGCTGCCGAAGCCGAGGTGCTGGTTGTCGGGGCGGGTGGGATCGAACCGGTCGGGGTCCTGGAACCGCTTGGGGTCGCGGTTGCCTGAGGCGAGCACGAGTACGACGGGCGTGCCTTGGGGGATGGTGGTGCCGGCGACGTCCATGTCGGCGAGGGGGATGCGTTCGCGCATGTGGACCGGGGGCTCGTAGCGCAGCAGTTCCTCCACCGCTTGCGGCAACAGGCCCGGTTTGCGACGCAACTGGTCCAGATGCCCGGGGTGGCGCAGCAGGGTGAGCACACCGTTGGTGATCAGGTTGACCGTGGTCTCGTGTCCGGCGATGAGCAGCAGCACGGCGGTCTCCGCCAGTTCCGCCCGGCTGAGCCGTAGGGCCGGATCCGGTTCGTTGACGAAGGCGGAGAGCATGTCGTCGCTCGGACGGCCACGGCGCTGCTCGGCGAGGTCTACCAGATACTGGCCCATCTCGATCCGCGCCTGTTCGCCCGTCCGGTCCCGCTCGGTGGAGTCGTCTTCGGGCGTGACATCAGCGGATGCGACCACAGCGTCGGACCATGCCCGGAACAGCGGCTCGTCCTCGCGCGGCACACCGAGCAGCCGGCAGATCACCGTGACGGGCAGCGGGTAGGCGAAATCGTCGACGATATCCACCTGCCGGCCCGCCTCGAATGCCGTGAGCAGTTCCTCGGTGATCCGGGCGATCTCGCCGCGCATGGCATCGATCCGGCCCGGGCTGTGCGGCGGGCCGAACGGTCGCATGGCCAGGGTGCGCAGCCTGTGGTGCTCGGGGTCGTCGAGCCGCAGGAACGGCGGCTCGTGCATCGTTTCGCCACGGCTGCGGGGATCGGCACTGATTCGCGGATCGTGCAGCAGAGCGGTGATCTCGTGGTAGGTGCCGATCAGGTAGCTGCCGTCCGCCTGCGGAACCACGGGACCGGCCTCGCGGAGTTCCGCGTACAGCGGGTAGGGGTTGGGGCGGTTGGCGTAGTCGGTGATCCGTTCCAGCAGGGTGTCGGCGGCCATGCGTACGGCTCCTCGTGGTGGGGCGGGATGTTGGTCAGCCGGCGGGCTGCACCATGGTCAGCCGTCGGTCCGGCAGGTAACCGGTGAGTGCCACGGTGGGGCCGTGGGACAGCCCCTTCGGGTCCGGCACATCGGAGGGGACCGGGATCTCGGCCGCCAGCGGACGGTCTGCCGCGCCGGACGCGGGCGGGAACGGGGCGGCGGTCTCGATCAGGTGCTGGTAGTACTCGAGCGACTTGGCCATGTCGACGGTGACCGCGGCGGTGACCCGCCCCTGGTAGCCGTAGACCATCGCCAGACGGCGCGTCTCCAGCGAACCCTGCGCGATGACGACATGGTCGGAGAAGGTGGGCACGCCCACCGACTTGATGTTGAGCCCGAACTGGCTCGACCAGAACGTCGGGAGGGCAAGATGCGGGCGCCGCAGCGGTCCCGGACTGACCATGTTGTGCGCGGCCACCTCGGCCTGCGCGACCGCGTTGCCCCAGTGCTCCAGGGAGAGCATCTGGTACCCGAACAGCGGGTGCGGGAAGCGGGAGACGTCACCGGCCACGAAGACGTCGTCGGTGACGATTCCGTACATGGTGAAGGCCCGGCATCCGGCGTCGCAGGCGATCCCGCGCGGGCCCGCTGCGAGCCCGGAGTCCGCCAGCCACTCGACGTTGCGGACCGCCCCCAATGCCACGACGCACACGTCCGCCTCGACGCGGCTGCCGTCGGACAGGTCCGCACCGGTGAACCGGCCGCTGCTGTCACCGCGCAGGGCGGTGACCGTCACTCCGCAGCGCAGGTCCACCCCGTGGTTGCGTTGCATGGCGGCCGCGAGCTTCGCCAGGGTGCCGCCGAGTGCGCCCACCAGGGGTGCGGGGCCGCGTTCGGTGACCGTGACGTCCAGTCCCCGTTCCCGGCATGCGGAGGCGATCTCCGAGCCGGTGAAGCCGGCGCCGATCACCAGCACCCGGCGGGGCCCGGCGGCCAGCCGCTCGGCCAGCCCCGCGGCGTCGTCGCGGGTGCGCAGGGTGAACACCCCGTCCAGGGCGGCCTCCTCCGGATGGGGCCAGGGCCGCGCCCGGGTTCCGGTGGCGATCAGCAGCCGGTCGTACGGGAGCGCGTCCCCATCGGCCAGCAGCACTCGCTTCCCCATCGGGTCCAGACCGGTGGCGCGTACCCCCAGCCGCCACTCGGCCTCCGGGTTCCGGCGCATCGGCAGCCCGGTCGTGTCCGCCGCCACCTGGCCGAGCAGCACCTGCTTGGACAACGGCGGCCGGTCGTAGGGCGGACAGGGCTCATCCCCCACCACGGTCAGTGAGCCGGTGAAACCCTCTTCGCGCAGTGTCTCGGCGGCCCGCAACCCGGCCAGCGATGCGCCCACGACGACGATCCGACCCTCGCGCAGATCACCGGCCACCGGCCTTCACCTCCTCGCCCACGAGGACAGCCTGGACGGGACACGCCGCCGCAGCCTGGCGTACGCGCTCGGCCTGGTCGTCGGGGACGGCAGGGTGGTACAGCAGTCCCTCCTCCCCGTGCAGTTCGAACACCTGCGGAGCGAGGAACACACACTGCGCATAGCCCTGGCATCGCGTGAGGTCCACAACGGTCTGCATGGCGAGTCACTCCCTTGGTCGTCGCGGCGTTCCCTCTCCTGTCTACGTCTGTGCCGCATCGGGCGCTTGTCCAGCTACGCCTTTCGGGATCCCGTCAGGAGCGGCAGCTGCAACTCCCGGGGGGCATGCCACCGAGGCCTTGGCCGGGAACCATCCCGACCGGGGCTTTGTGCTGTGCGGGACGGTGCTCGACGGTCACGCCGGAGCTTTGACGGGCCGCTCCGCGGCAGGCCGGCGCCGGACGGATGGCTACCGGTCGGCGGAAGGGGGCAGTTGCGCGGGGCTCACCCGCTCGCCCAGCACCTCGGTCATGAACTGGACGAGCCACCGCTGAGAGGGGCTGCGCGAGGCCTCGTGGCGCGCGTAGAGAGCCACTTCCATCGGCTCCGCCTCGAACGGGAGGCGTACCAGGCGCAGGCGGTGCGAGGCTGTGAAGACCTCCCCGACGTACTCGGGGATGACGGCGATCAGATCGGTCTGCTCCAGCAGGTACGGCAGCATCGAGAAGCGCGTGGCTTCCACGGCGACCCGGTCCAGGAGGCCGTTCGCGGCCAGCGCGGTGCGCGGCGCGGCGTGACCGCTGGGGCCGTGCACGGTCGCGTGCTGCTCCGCCGCGAGCGCCGTCAGGCTGATCGAGTCGCCCGTCACCCGGGGGTGGTCGGCCGAGACCATCCCGACGTAGCGCTCCCGGAAGAGGGGAATCCGCACCGTCCGGTGTGAGCTGAGCACCGGGGTGGCCACGAACGCGTCCAGTTCGCCCCGGCGCAGCCGGCCCTCCGCGTCGGCCACGTCGAGCGGCTGGATGGTGAACGAGACGCGGGGTGCCCGTTCGCGCGCCTTCGCCAGGAGCCGGGGCAGCAACGACGTCTCGCCCAGGTCCGAGAGGGCGATGGTGAAGCGGCCCGACATCGTCTCGGGATCGAAGTCGTCGGCCTGGCGCACGGTTCCGTCGATCTCCGCGAGGGCATGCTGCAACGGTTCGTACAGCCGGCGTGCGCCTGCGGTCGGAGTCAGCCCGCGCCCGGTGCGCCGGAACAGCTCGTCACCGAAATGCCGCCGCAACTTCCCCAGGCTGTAGCTGACGGTCGGCTGTGTCACGTGCAGGGTCTCGGCGGTGGCCGTGACGCTGCCGGTCTCGTACAGCAGCACGAAGACCCGAGCGAGGTTGAGATCGAAGCTCCTCATATCGATCGACTCTATATCGCAGATCCGCAACATCTATTGGTGCCTTGGTCGAAGCGTTGCCTAGCGTGTCCGCCACCAACAACGTAAGGAACGTCCGTGCCGTCCGTACGCCGTGTCTCCCATGAGTTCCTGGAGCGCCGAGGACTCACCACCATCTTCGGCAACCCCGGCTCCAACGAGCTGCCCTTCCTGGCCGAGTTGCCCGACAGCTTCCGCTACGTCCTCGGTCTTCACGAGGGCGCGGTGGTCGGTATGGCCGACGGCTACGCTCAGGCGACCGGGCGCCCCGTCCTGGTCAACCTGCACGCCGCCTCCGGTTCCGGCAACGCCATGGGCGCGCTGACCAACGCCGTAGCCTCCCGCACGCCCATGGTGGTCGTCGCCGGCCAGCAGGTACGGCCCGCCATCGGCCCCGAGGCCAACCTGGCGAGCGTCGACGCACCCGCGCTCATGAAGCCCCTCGTGGGCTGGGCCGCGGAGCCCGCGTGCGCCGAGGACGTACCGCGTGCGCTCGCGCAGGCCCTGTTCGAGGCGGAGTTGCAGCGGCGGCCGACGTATCTCTCCGTTCCCTATGACGACTGGGCCGCCGAGGCCGGTGACAACTGCCTGCCCATCCTCGACCGGCGGGTCGAGCGGGGCTCCGCGCCCAGCGGTGAGCAGGCTCGTCGGCTCGTCGAGCAAGTGACCGCGGCACGGCGGCCGTTGCTCGTGCTCGGCGGCGACATCGACTCGGCCGGTCTCTTCGACGACGCCGTCCGGCTCGCCGAGCGGCTGGGCAGCCCGGTGTGGGCCGCGCCGTCGCTGTTCCGGCTGCCCTTCCCCAACCGGCACCCACTGTTCCGGGGTGTGCTGCCCGCGGGCATCGCGCCCGTCTCGGCAGCGTTCGAGGGCCATGACCTCGTACTCGTGCTCGGAGCACCGGTGTTCCGCTACCACGAGTACCTGCCCGGCCGTTACCTGCCGGAGGGCACCCACCTGATCCAGGTGACCGACGACGCCTCCGCCGCCGCGCGGGCGCCGATGGGCGAGGCGTTGGTCGCCGCACCCGGCGCCGTCATCGACCTGCTGGTGAACGCGCTGGACGCACCCGGCGAGTCCGCGGGCGAGTACCGGCCCGACCCTGAGCCACCGACGGCCGAGGGCAATCGGCTGCACCCGGAGGAGGTGTTCGCGGCGCTGCGCGACCGGATGCCCCACGACACCGCGTACGTGGTCGAGTCCACGTCCACGAACTCCGCGTGGTGGCGGCAGATGGACCTGCGCAGGTCCGGCTCCTACTACTTCCCGGCCGCCGGCGGGCTCGGCTTCGGACTGCCCGGCGCGGTCGGCGTCGCGATGGGCAGTCCGGACCGGCCCGTCGTCGGGGTCATCGGCGACGGCTCCGCCAACTACGGCATCACCGCCCTGTGGACCGCGGCCCAGCACCGCGTGCCGCTGACCGTGGTGCTGCTGCGCAACGGCACGTACGGCGCCCTGCGTTGGTTCGGTGGGCTCCTGGGCGTCCCGGACGCGCCCGGCCTGGACATTCCCGGTCTGGACTTCACCCGCATCGCGGAGGGCTACGGCGTCGCGTCGCAGCACGTCCACAGTGCGGAGGAACTGCGGGCCGTGCTCGCCGAGCACCCCGAACATCCGCGCCTCGTGCAGGTGGACACGGCGCTCACCACGCCGTCGTAGCCAATTCGACGCACGGCAAGTACCCCAAGCACCCCAAGCACCCCAAGTTCCCGAAGAGTTCGAAGTACCCGAAAAGTTCGAAGAGCACGAAGAGTTCGAAAAGTTCGTAGAGTTCGAGGAAAGGCAGATCGATGACACTCCTGGACAGCGTCGTCTGGGGCGGGAAGCTCTACAGCGACGGTTGGCAGGACTCCGCCTCCGCGCACCCGGTGGTCGAACCGGCGACCGGTGCCCAGCTCGGCACCGTGGGCCTGGCCACGGAGAAGGACGCGCACCGCGCCGCCGCCCGTGCCGCCGAGGCGCAGCGGGCGTGGGCCGCGACCTCGCCGCAGGCACGGGCCGCCGTGCTGCGCCGGGCGGGCGAACTGTTCACCGAGCATGCGGCGGAGATCGAGGACTGGCTCGTGCGCGAGGCCGGTTCGGTGCGTGCCAAGGCGGGTTTCGAGGTCCAGCTCGCCGTGGGGGAGTGCTTCGAGTGCGCGTCACTGCCCACGCACCCGCAGGGCGAGGTGCTCACCACCGAGGAGGCGCGCTGGTCGCTCACCCGCCGCCGCCCCGCCGGTGTCGTGAGCGTCATCGCTCCCTTCAACTTCCCCCTCATCCTCGGCCTGCGTTCGGTGGCGCCCGCGCTCGCCCTGGGCAACGCGGTGCTGCTCAAGCCGGATCCGCGCACCGCGGTGACCGGCGGCGTCGTCATCGCGCGCATCTTCGAGGAGGCCGGACTGCCGGCCGGTGTGCTGCACCTGCTGCCGGGCGACGGCGCGGTCGGACAGGCGGTCGTCGAGGCCCCGGAGGTCCGGGTGATCTCCTTCACCGGTTCGACACCGGTCGGGCGGGCCATCGGTGAGCGGGCCGGCCGCCTCCTGAAGCGGGCCCACCTGGAGCTCGGCGGAAACAACGCTCTGGTCGTGCTGCCCGGTGCCGATGTGCAGAAGGCGGCATCGGCCGGCGCGTTCGGTTCGTATCTGCACCAGGGCCAGATCTGCATGACGACCGGCCGCCACATCGTCCACGAGTCACTGGTGGAGGAGTACACGGCCGTGCTCGCGGCGAAGGCCCGTGCGCTGCCGGTCGGCGACCCCGCCCGCGAGGACGTGGCCCTCGGCCCGATCATCGACCGCCGGCAGCTGGAGCGCGTGCACGGCATCGTCACCGAGAGCGTCGCGGCGGGCGCCACGCTCGCCGCGGGCGGCGAGATCTCCGGCGCCTGCTACCGGGCCACCGTGCTGAGCGACGTGACCACCGACATGCCCGCCTGGCGCGAGGAGGTCTTCGGCCCCGTCGCACCGGTCATCGGCTTCTCGACGCTGGAGGAGGCCGCGCGCATCGTCGACGACTGCGAGTTCGGCCTGTCCGTCGGCATCCTCGGCGACGTCGGCACCGCGATGAAGCTCGCCGACCGGATCGAGTCCGGCAAGGTCCACATCAACGAGCAGACCGTGGCCGACGAGCCCAACGCGCCCTTCGGCGGCGTGAAGGCGTCTGGCACCGGCTCCCGCTTCGGCGGCGCCGCGGCCAACGTCGAGGCCTTCACCGAGACCCAGTGGGTCACCGTCCGCCCCGACATCGCCGACTACCCGTTCTGACCCGCTTCGCACTCCGACTCCCGCAGCCGCCCCAGGGGGCCCACCGTGGCAAACAACATATCGACGCAGTCTCCGGCCAGATCCGGCACCGCCTCTCGCAGCTCCTGGACGGTGATCCTGTGCTGGATCACCGTCCTGCTGGAGGGCTACGACCTCGTAGTCCTCGGCGCCATCATCCCCACGCTCCTCAAGACCCACCATCTCGGCATGACGGCGGGCGACGCGACCACCATCGCGACGCTCTCGCTCGTCGGCGTGGCCATCGGCGCGGTCTGCGTCGGGCCGCTGGCCGACCGTCTTGGCCGGCGCCTCCTGCTGATCGGTTCGGTGGTGCTGTTCTCCGTCTTCACCATCCTCGTCCCGCTGGCCGACTCCGTCGCCATGTTCGCCGCGCTGCGGCTCATCGCCGGCCTCGGCCTCGGCGCCTGCATGCCGGTCTCGCTCACGATGATGTCCGAGCACATGCCCGCGCACCGGCGGGCGCGGGCCTCCACCCTGACGATGACCGGCTACCACACCGGTGCCGTGATCACTTCACTGCTGGCCCTGCAGGTCACCGACAACTGGCAGGTCCTCTTCTACGCCCTGGGCGTCGCCGGCCTCGGCATCGCCGCGATCCAGTGGTTCCGCCTGCCGGAGTCGGATGCCTTCGTGCAGGCGAAGGAGGCGCCCAAGGCTCAGCGCGTGGCGTTCACCGAACTGCTCAAGCCCAACTTCCTGCGCGCGAGCATCGGGATCTGGGTCGCCTCGTTCATGGGGCTGCTTCTGGTCTACGGCCTCAACACGTGGCTGCCCAAGCTCATGAACGACGCCGGCTACCCGGTGCCCACGGCCGTCACCCAGCTCCTCGTGCTCAACGTCGGCGGAGTCGTCGGCCTGGTCCTCGGCGGATACGTCGCCGACCGGCGCGGTATCAAGGGCACCACGCTCGGCTGGTTCGCAGTCTCCGTGCTCATGCTGGCCTGCCTGAGCATCAAGATCAGCAGCGATCTCCTGCTCAACACCATCATCTTCTTCACCGGTGTGTTCGTCTTCTCGGCGCAGGTGCTCGTCTACGCCTACGTGACGAACTACTACCCGGCGTCCGTCCGCGGCACTGCACTCGGTTCGGCTTCCGGCATCGGCCGCATCGGCTCGATCGTCGGCCCGTCGATCACCGGCGCCCTGGTCACTGCCGGCATCGGCCACCCGTGGGGCTTCTACTTCTTCGCCGCCGTCGCGGTGTTCGGCTTCCTGGCCGTGCTGACGCTGCCGCGCGGGACCGCCGACGCGCAGCCGAAGACCACCGTTTCCACAGCCTGAGCACACCAGGCGATACGCATTACTGCCGCACCGTGCCAAGGGCATGGGTCCGTCTCCCCGGGCCCATGCCCTTGCTTTGTCCCGCGCGTGGCCGCGCGGCGCGGGCTCCCCCCTTTGTCACGATCCGATCTCAGACATCCGGCGAGGTCTTGTTTTCGGCCATGTAATCGATTCCAATCGTTCGTGTAATCGATTACATGGTTCTGGATCACTGATTTCGAGGCTCACGGAAACCACAAGGAGGTGGTCAGGAAATGGCGAGCATCAAGGATGTCGCGGCCCACGCGGGAGTGTCCGTCGCCACGGTCTCCCGCGTACTCAACAGCCATCCCTCCGTCAGCCCCGACGCGCGCGCTCGCGTCCTCGCCGCCGTCGACGTTCTCGGCTACCGGCCCAACGCCGTCGCCCGTTCGCTGCGCACCGATCGGACACGCACCCTCGGCCTGGTCATCAGCGACGTACTCAACCCGTACTTCACCGAACTGGCCCGCTTCGTCGAGGAAGAGGCTCGCGCCCTCGGGTACAGCGTCATCATCGGAAACGCCGACGAGCGGCCGGACCTGCAGGAACACCACGTACGTACGCTCCTCGACCGCCGGATCGACGGACTGCTTGTCTCCCCGGCCGAGGGAAGCTCCCCGCTCATGCCGGGTTCCGCGGGCAGCGGCACACCGATGGTCTTCGTGGACCGCTGGATCCAGGGTGTGGACGTCCCCGTGGTGCGTGCCGACGGCCGTGACGCCATCCGGGACCTGGTCGCCCACCTGCACCGCCTCGGTCACCGCAGGCTCGCGATCATCGCGGGGCCGGCGGCCACCACCACGGGCAACGAGCGCGTCGAAGCCTTCCGCGAGGCGCTGCGCGCGTACGGACTCGCCCTGCCCGACGCCTACATCGGCCGGGGCGACTTCCAGGCGGACAGCGGGCGCCGCGTCACCGAGCGCTTCCTGGCCCTTCCCGAACCGCCCGAGATCGTATTCGCCGCCGACAATCTGATGGCGCTCGGCGCGTTGGACGCGATCCGCGCACGCGGGCTTCGCGTGCCGCGGGACATCGGGCTCGCGGCCTTCGACGACATCCCGTGGTTCCTGCACACCGATCCGCCGATCACAGCGATCGCCCAGCCGACGGGAGAACTCGGCCGCGCCGCCGTACGCGCGCTGGTCGACATCGTCGAGGGGCGGTCCCCGCAGTCCGTGACCCTTCCCGCCCGCCTTGTCGCACGCAGTTCCTGCGGCGAGCACGATCCGAACCGGAGGAGCGAACTGTGAGTACCCAGGGCGAGTTGCTGCGCATTGAAGGCGTACGCAAGGCCAAGGCGCGCGAACTGGGCATCGCCCGGCCGCAGATGGCGGAGATTCACCAGGGCGCTCGGCCTCGACGGGCGCGTTCTGATGGTGCCTCCTGCAACTTCGGTTCGCCCGGCGGCACCACGAAGGAGGACATGTCGCTGTCCGTGCTCAAGACCCCTTCTTCGTACAGCTGAAGGCGGGCGCCCAGGTGGAGGCGAAGGCGTCCGGAGTCGCAGCCGAAGGAAATGTGCAAGATCACCGTGCAGAAAGCGGTGCGGACAGCAGAGGACAAGAAGGTCGATAGCATGGTGAAGGTGCTGGTTCAAGGTAGTTACCGAGAAGAATGTCGCCCACTTCTCCCGAACAGCGCCTGAGCAGCGTCCGACCTCGGAAAGCAGGAACAATGCACGTCAACAACCACCACCAGTACGACCTGCTGGTTGTGGGCTCGGCCAACGCCGACCTGGTCATCGGTGTGGAACGCCGGCCAGCGCCCGGTGAGACCGTGCTCGGTTCCGACCTTGCCGTTCACCCGGGCGGCAAGGGAGGGAACCAGGCGGTGGCCGCCGCCCGCCTAGGGGCCGTCACTGCGCTGCTGGCACGGGTCGGCGACGACGCCCACGGCCGGCTGCTGCTCGAATCGCAGCGGGCGGCCGGGGTGGACACCGAGGGCGTGCTCGTGGGCGGGGCACCGACCGGAGTCGCGCTGATCACCGTGGACCCCTCCGGCGACAACAGCATCGTGGTGTCGCCGGGGGCCAATGGTCGGCTGACCCCGGAGGACATCCGGGCGGCCGGACCCCTCTTCGAGGCGGCGCGGGTCGTGTCCGTACAGCTGGAGATTCCGCTGGAGACGGTTGCCGAGGTGGCCGGTGCCTTGTCACCCGGCACCCGGCTGGTGCTGAACCCGTCCCCGCCCGCACCCCTGCCCGATCACGTGCTGGCCGCCTGCGACCCCTTGGTCGTCAACGAGCACGAGGCGCGCTACATGCTGGGGGAAGCCGCCGGCGCCACGCCCCAGGAGTGGGCGCGAGCACTGCTGAAGCTCGGCCCGCAGTCGGTCGTGGTCACGCTGGGTGCGGCGGGCGCGCTCGTCGCCGACGGTCGTACGGGTGACGTCGTATCCGTACCGAGCCCCAAGGTCGAGGCTGTGGACACGACGGGGGCGGGCGACGCGTTCACCGCCGCCCTGGCCTGGCGGCTCGGCCTGGGAGAGCAACTCGCCGAGGCCGCCGCGTTCGCCGTCAGGGTCGGTGCGGTGGCCGTCACCCGGCAGGGCGCGCAGGAGTCCTACCCGAGCGCAGAGGAAATCTCCGCATTGTGAAGAAGGCAGGAATCCTCAACCGTCATTTCGTGGGGCGCCGGCCGAGTCGGGCCATGGTGACGGGGTACTGATCTGCGACGTGGGCATGCCCATCGCAACCTGGCCCCTGTGCATGTCCGGGGTGGCAACCGGTCACTCCGGACGGCTGCCACCTCGGAGCTCATCCGGAGACCGCCGCAGCGGTGCCAGGAACCGGGACAGCGTCTCCGGAGCCGGCCGCGGATTCTCCCGGGCCGTACGCGCGTCCGCGCAGACCCCAAGCGGGCCGGTCGGTCGCGCGTCAGGGCGACGCAGAGTCTCTTCCCGTTCCGCTTCGGTCAGCCCCGGCCTCCGGCCGCGGTCATGACGCCGGGTTTCCGGCAGGCTCCATGGCCCACGCCGGGTCGGCGCCGGATGCGGCGTCGGCCGGTCCGGTGCAGTCCGTCGTGCTGGAGCCGCGGACGATGAGTTCCGGACCGAGTCGTACCGTGCGGCTCGGGCCTGCCTTCTCTCCGGCCAGTCGCCGGTCCAGCAACCGGGCGGCCTCCGCGGCCAGTTCGGCGACGGGTTGGCGCACGGTGGTCACGCCCGGGTCGGTGAGGCTCGCCATGGGGATGTCGTCGAAGCCGGTGACGGCGATCTCGCCCGGGACGTCCACTCCCAGCTGTCGCAGTCGTTGCAGCACACCGATGGCGATGAGGTCGTTGGCGCAGACGATGGCGTCCGGACGGTGCGCGCGGACCCGGTCCACCGCGGCCCGCCCCCACTCGACGGAGAATTCACCGAGTTCGACACGTCCGGGCGCCTGCGGATCCAGTGCGCCGGCGCCGGACTCGTACGCGGCGCGGCGTTCGACCGCCGCCGAGGCGGTGCCCGCAGCCCCGACGAAGCACGGACGGCGACGCCCCGTGGCCGCGAGATGGTCCAGCACGAGCTGTATGCCGGCGGCGTTGTCGACGACCACGGAGTCGGCGACGCCGGGGCCGCAGCCTCGGTCCAGCAGTACCAGCGGCACCCGGGCCGCCGCGTCGGTCACCGCGGCCACGCTGCGTTTCTCGTCGACCGGGACGACCAGCAGGGCATCGACCTGCCGGGCCAGCAGGGCGTCGATCCGGGCCGCTTCGGTCATCGGGTCGTCGTCGCAGTCGGCGAGGATCACGGCACGGTCGTGGACGTGCAGCGCGCGCGTCAACTCCCGCACGAGAGTGGGGTAGAACGGGTTGGTGATCTGCGGCAGGACGAGGCCGATGGTGCCTGTCGAGCGGCTGCGCAGGGCACGGGCCACATGGTTGGGCCGGTAGCCGAGACTGTCGGCAGCCGCGCGTACGCGCCGGGCGGTTTCCGCGCCGACCGGGCGGTTGCCGACGAGCACCCGGGACACCGTCGCGATGGAACAGCCCGCCAGGTGGGCCACGTCTCGCAGTGTTACTTCCGCCACTTCGGATCGCCCGCCCTGTTCGTCTGGTCCAGTCGCGAAGCGGGCGGATGCCCGCGGGGAGTTGGCAAACGTTATCACCGGCCCTTACCCGTGCCCAGACCCCGATCCCCTGTCCCAAACAGGTCACAACGTGAGATATGACTTCACCCATTGACATCATGGGCGACGGTGCGCAAAGTTCTCGGAGAACGATTTCCCGAAACGTTTTCTCAACGTTTCCCCACCGCGTGATCAAGGAAGAGTGCGCGGTACCCGTCTGTCTCGCTGCCCGCTCGCGGGTCGGCGCCGCATGCCGGCGCGGACCGTAACGGCGGTCGGGGACGGTACCGGTGCACTCTGTGCAGTAGCCCTGTTGCGGCGCTGGCCGAGATCCATCTCAAACTGTTCAGCTGAGCGAAGGGGCTCTTCCGATGGCCAGAAAGATCATCCTCGACTGCGACCCCGGGCATGACGACGCCATCGCCATGCTCCTGGCGTACGGGAACCCGGACGTGGATCTGGTCGCCGTGACCACCGTGGTCGGCAATCAGACGCTGGAGAAGGTGACGCGCAACGCGTTGTCCGTGGCGCGTATCGCCGGCATCACCGGGATCCCCTTCGCCGCGGGTTGTCCGCGGCCGCTGGTGCGGACCATCGAGACGGCGCCGGAGATCCACGGCGAGTCGGGACTCGACGGCCCGGTGCTGCCCGAGCCGACCCTGGAGCTGGACCGCCGCCACGCCGTGGACCTCATCATCGACACGGTGATGTCCCATGAGCCGGGCGAGATCACCATCGTCCCCACGGCCGGCCTGACCAACATCGCGCTCGCCGTACGCAAGGAGCCGCGCATCGCCTCCCGCGTCCGCGAGGTCGTGCTGATGGGCGGCGGATACCACGAGGGCAACTGGAGCGCGGTCGCCGAGTTCAACATCATCATCGACCCGGAGGCCGCGCACATCGTCTTCAACGAGAGCTGGCCGGTCACCATGGTGGGTCTCGACCTGACCCACCAGGCGCTCGCGACCCCGGAGGTGCGGGAGAAGATCGCCGCGGTCGGCACGAAGCCGGCCGCGTTCGTGGGCGAGCTGCTCGACTTCTTCGGTGCCACCTACCTGGAGTCGCAGGGCTTCGAGCACCCTCCGGTGCATGACCCGTGCGCGGTCGCCTACGTCATCGATCCGACCGTCATGACGGTGCGCAAGGCCCCGGTGGACATCGAGCTCACCGGCGGGTTGACCCTCGGCATGACCGTGACCGACTTCCGGGCCCCCGCCCCGCCCGACTGCCACACCCAGGTCGCCGTCAAGCTCGACCACGAGCGCTTCTGGGACCTCGTCGTGGACGCCCTGACGCGGATCGGTGACGTCGCGGAATGAACGTCTCCACCGATACCCGAGCCCTCCCGGACGGGCCGCCGCCGGTCACCGACCGGCGTCCGGTCCGGGTGGGCGTGCTGGTCGCCGCGCTCCTCATGGCGTGCTTCGCCTTCCAGCTGAACGCCAGCATGCTCAGCCCGGCCCTGAAGAGCATCGAGGACAGCCTGGGCGCTACTTCGGCCGAGATCGGGCTCACCCAGACCGCGTTCTTCACCTCGGCGGCCCTGTTCTCGCTGTTCCTGCCGAGGCTGGGCGACATCATCGGGCGCCGTCGGGTGCTGGCCGCGATGATGGCGCTCATGGTCGTCGGCTGCGTGGTCGCCGCGCTGGCACAGAACGTGCCGATGCTGTTCGTCGGCCGCATCATCCAGGGCGTGTCCGGTCCCACGGTGCCGCTGTGCCTGATCATGCTGCGGGTCGAGGTCCCCGAGCCGAAGAAGTACGGCACCCTGCTGGGCGTGATCACCGCCGTCAACGGTGGCATCGCCGGGGTCGACTCCCTCGCCGGCGGGTTCCTCGCCGACAAGCACGGCTTCGCCTCGGTGTTCTGGGTGATGGCTGTGGTGGCGGCGATCGCCACGGTTCTGGTCGCCACCATGACGCCGGAGTCCAAGGCGGCCGTCGCGTCCCGGATGGACTGGCCCGGCGTCGCACTCCTGGTCGTCTCGGTCGGAGCACTGCTGATCGCGCTGAACGAGGCCGGAAAGCTCGCCGCGGCCAACTGGCCACTCGTCGCCGTCCTTGTCGTCGTCGCCGCTGCCGCCTTCGCCCTGTTCTGGCGGACCGAGGGCAGGAGCGGGCACCCGCTGGTCGCGACCCGGCACCTGCGGCAGCGCTCGACCTGGTCGCTCCTGCTGACCACGGTGCTCACCATGACCGGCGTGTTCGCCGTCATGAACGGGCTGATCCCGGCATTCGCCCAGGACGCGCACGCCGGGCTCGGCATGTCCGCCGAACAGTCCGCGTGGTGGACGCTCACGCCGTACGCGCTGGCCGGGTTGGCCATGGGGCCCATCGCCGGCCGGCTTGCCGCAGGTTTCGGCTACCGCCGCATCCTGCGTCTGGGCCTGATCGGCGCGGCCGCATCCATCGTCCTGATGATCTTCACCCTGGACGGCCAGTCGCGTGCCATGTTGCTCGTGGCCTCGCTGCTGGTCGGCATCACCTACGCGGGTGTGGGCAACATCGTGCTCAACGGCCTCGGCATCGTGCTGTCCCCGCGCGAGAACCCCGGATTCCTGCCCGGGTTGAACGCCGGCGCGTTCAACCTCGGTGCCGGGCTCAGTTTCGCGGCGCTCTACGCGGTCCAGACGGCCGTCCAGCCCGCCGACCCGGCATCAACCGACGGCTACGTCGCCAGCATGATCGCGGGCGTGGTCCTGCTGGGCCTCGCCACCGCGACGTCCTTCCTGATTCCCAAGCCGGTGGCGGCGGAAGACGGAGCCTGACGGCTGCGGCTGCCCCGGCGCGACACTGTCGACGCCGGGGCAGCGGGATCAGCTGGGAACACGTGGGCGACGAACGGCTGGACGTGTTCACGGCAGCACACCGGCGCGTCGGGGTACCCCGACGCGCCGTCTTCTTCGCGTCGCGCGCCCGGCTGATCGGACCGGGAGGACACGGGGCGACGGTTCCCGGCGTCAACAGGCGTACCTCGATTTCTCGCATCCGGCGTAAAAAGGTGGAAAAGAGGGTAACCGCGGCGGCGCGTACGGCATCCTCCCAGGCGTGATGAGCCTGACGGGGACGCCTTTCTTCCTGGCCACGATCGCGCTGGTCGTGGTTACCGTGCTGCTTCCTCTGGTGCTGTGGGGCCGGGTACGGGGCCCTGCCGTGATGCGCGGCGCGGCGCGCCTGGTGATGGTCGTCCTCGCACAGGCGGCGGCCGTGCTGAGCGTCTTCGTCGTGGTCAACAACACCAACGGCCTGTACGACAACTGGGCCGACCTGCTCGGCACCGGACACCACATCGTTGCCGCACCAGACCTCGGTCGTGACGGACTCGGGGGCCACAACTACCGGGCGAACGAGCCGAAGGCCGTCCAGAAATTCAGCCCGGCGCGCGACGCCCGGATGGGCCGGGGCGTCCGCGTCACTCAGCTGAGCGGTCGGGTGTCGGGTGTCCGCGGCGAGGTGTACGTATGGCTGCCGCCCCAGTACAGCCAACCGGCCTTCCGCCACCGGAAGTTCCCCGTGGTCGAGCTCCTCGGCGGCTTCCCCGGGTCGGCGAAGGCGTGGTTCGGCAGCCTGCGGGTGCAGTCGCAGCTGGAGGCCGGGATGCGGAGGGGGAAGATCGCCCCGTTCATCCTCGTGGAGCCGCGGACCAATCTGCTGGCGGCCCAGGACACCGGGTGCGCCAACGTGCCGGGTGTTGTGGACGCCGAGTCCTGGCTGAGTGTGGACGTTCGGCAGATGGTGACCGATACCTTCCGCGCGCAGAGCCGAGCCAGGGGCTGGGCGGTTGCCGGGTACTCCGCCGGGGCACACTGCGCCGTGAAGATGGCACTCGCCCACCCCGACCGGTACCGGGCCGCCGTGGGCCTCTCCGGCTACAACGACCCGGCAGCCGAGCGGCTCTCTCTCACGGGTGTTGACCCGCAGCTACGGCGGGCCAACAACCCGCTGTGGATCCTGCGCCACGCCACTGTCCCGCCGCCGGTCGCGCTCTACCTCTCGGGCGGGCGCAACGACGGCTACCGCGACGGCCTCGCGCTGCGGCGGGCGGCAGCGCCTCCGACGCGTGTGGTGGTGACCGAGGTGAACGGGCCGCACACCATCGGGCTGTGGAAGTACCAGGTGCCGCAGGTCTTCCGCTGGCTCACGATCCAACTGTCGCCCTACATGGGCTGGGTCGCTCACGCGAAGGGCATCTGATCGATCGCCCTGATCGATCGCCCGGACCCCACCCACGACATCACCGGCGCCCACGACGGGTCGGGAACCGTCGACGTCCGCCGTCGGCCGCCGGTCGCCGGACACCACGCCGATTCCAGAGGGTTCTACACAGGCACAAGGACAGCGACGAGACGCTCATGGCGCGGGTCACCCGCAAACGATGGCATATGTCCATCGTCGTCAACGCTCTCGGGCCGGGAGGTCAGCGCCTGGATCGACGGCGCCCGGCGGGCCCACGCCCGGGAGAACAAGGCGAAGTCGGCCTGCACCTACAACTTCGGCTTCCCGCAATACCTGACGCTGGAGTCGGGCGACGTCGAGAACACGCTGGCGCACGCCGGACCCGTGCCGGCCGCGGGCGCGGTGGTCGTTGGCGTCATGACGATGGGTGCCCTGGCGCCGCTTGCGGCGTTTGCCGCCGTCGGGCCGGACACCGCGGTGCCCCTGATCGGCACGGGGATGTTTCATCAACCGCGCCGGCCGGCGGAGGATGTGCCCTCCGCCGGCCGGCGCACGTGGTGTCCGAGGGGTGTTACGGAGCCAACGCGATGTCGAAGAGGTGGATGCCGGCATTGGCCGGAAGCACCACGAGTTCGACCTGCTTGGCCGGGTCCAGTGCGATGGAGTGGGCGAAGACCCGGTAGGCGATGCCCGCGTTGCCGTACCCATCCGGACGGTTGCGGCCGTCCGTCGACTTCACGAGCGTCGCGCCGTGTGCTGTGGCGTCCTGGAACGACCAGTTGGGGAAGCCGATCGACGCGGTGGTGCTCGACCCGTCGGCGTAGATCACCGTCGCCGTGCCGGTGGCCCCGTTGCCGACGCCGGAGCCGAGGAAGACCAGCTTGCTGCCCTTGCCGGCGACCTTCACGCCCTGTCCGGTGCTCGACACGTTGTTCTTCGTACCGGGGGCCGCGGCAGGCCAAGTCAGCTGGGCGCCGAGGGCAGTGATGGACGCTCCGGGCGTCAGCCCGACCGCGGCGAGCTTCTGTGCGGAGAAACTGTTGCCCTCGCCGTCGTAGGCACCGGCCTTGGTGTCGTTCTCATCGGTGATGGCCACGTTGTTGTACGCGTCGGAGAGGCGGTCCAGCACGGGGCCGGAGCGCTCGACCCGCGTGCCCGTGGCGGTGCCCTGGCCGTCGCCTCCCTCGTAGGTGGCGCTGGCCGTGAACGTGCGCATGGTGAAGCCCGCGCGCTGTTCGGGTACCTGGATCCGGAACTCCGCCGTGGCCGCGGAACCCGGCTGGTACGAACCGTCGACGCTGCGCACCGCGGGCTGCACGGCCCAGCCGACGGGGCCGTTGAAGGCGACCTTGAGCCGGCGCAGGCGCTCGGGTCCCGCGTTGGTGACGGTGACCTTCACCTCCGAGATGGCAGGGCCGTTCAGGTCGATGGGGGCGATCGTCACCTGGGTGCGCGCCTCGGACGCGGCCGCGTCCTGCGACGCGGCGCTCGCGGGGGCGGAGGTGAACGCCACCGCCGCCACCGCCAGGGCCGCCGCAGCTCTTCGGGCTGCGGTCACATGTATGGACATGAATGCTCGCTCCTTCTCTTACGGTTCGGGCAGTGCTCGGCCAGGGTTCAGCGGACAGGGCTGGACGTGGGCCGGAGTCACGCGGGCGGCATCTCGATCACGCGCGAGTCGAGGCCGAGACGGAGGTTCACCCATGCGCCCCGGGTGAAGTCCGGGATCGGTACCGGCTTGCCGTCCTTCTCCAGGGACATGACGCTCAGTGGCACCGGCGAGCACCAGGCCGCCGAGTCGTACACGTCGATGTCGGGCACGAGGCCGGCGCGCATCAGCTGCACGGTGCGCCACTGCAGGACGTAGTCCATGCCACCGTGGCCGCCGTTGTTCGCGGCGTCGTCGCCGATCTTCTTCCAGAGCCAGTGGTCGAACTCCTTGCGGTACGACTCGAAGTCCCGCCAGGAGTCATCGCTGTGGTCGGGTTCGAAGTAGACCCGGGCGCCCGTGGAGGAGGCTCCGACGTAGTCCTCGAAGAGGCCGCGGCTGCCGGCGAGGCTGTTGATGCGGCTGTACGGGCGGGGCTCGCTCACATTGTGCTCGGCGCGGATCGTCCGGCCGTTGGCGGTCTCGATCATGCAGGTGACGAGGTCGCCGTTGATGTAGGTCTCCTTCCACGAGGGGTGGCCCTTGGGGACGAAGCGCTCGCGGTAGTCGGCCAGGCCCTTCGGGGCGGTCGCGGTGGCGCGCAGCGTGGTCATCCGGTCGCCGCGGTTGATGTCCATCGCCGCGGCGATCGGGGCGAGACCGTGCATCGGGTAGAAGGACGCCACGCTGCGGGTGTGCCACAGGCGGCGCCAGGAATCCGTGTAGTACGTGTCGGAGAACAGCAGGGCGCGCAGGTCGTGCAGGTAGCCGCCGTGACCGTTCGTGACGTCACCGAACACGCCTTCGTGTGCCATCTTGAGCATGGCCAGCTCGTTGCGGCCGTACGAGCAGTTCTCGGCGAGCATCAGGTGCCGTCGGGTCCGCTCGCAGGTGTCGACCAGGTCCCACAGCTCGTCGAGCTGGGTGGCGATGGGAACTTCGACGATGACGTGCTTGCCGGCCAGCAGCGCGGCCTTGCCCTGCTGGTAGTGGAATTCCCAGGGCGTGGCGATGTAGACGAGGTCGATGTCGTCCCGCTTGAGCATCTCGGCGTACGAGTCGGCGGAGCCGCCGAACTCGGCGGGGCGCGGCTTGCCTGCCTTGACCAGGTCGTCCGCGACGCGCTTGGCGCGGTCCGCGCGGATGTCGCAGATGGCGGTCACCTGACAGCCGGGAACGGCGGACCAGCCCTGGGTCATGCCGTTGCCACGGTTGCCGAGGCCGATGACGGCGACCCGGACGGTCCGGTGCACCTCGTACGGCACGTTAATCATGGATGTCTGGCCGGCGATGCGGCGCGGCTCGGAGGCCGTGACCGCTCCAGAAGCGCCCGGCGCGGCGAGCGCGGGGGCGGACCCGGCGGCTCCCAAGCCGATGGCGATCGCGCCCGTGGCCACCGCCCCTCCGAGAACCGATCGCCGCGAGACTGCGGGGACTTCAGACATGAAGGACTCCAGATTCGACGTGGTCGGGATCACTGGCGGGATGACTGTGACGGGCGTGACATCTGCATGTCAATAGATGTTTGCAAAATGCTTCTTGCGCTCATAAATGAACATCGCGGCGCCCCGCGTTCCGCTGCATCTGTGTGCACGGCACGGCAGGGCGGGCCGCGGCTCGGGTCCGGCCGCCTCCCAGGCGAGAATGCCCGCACCGAGGCAGCCCGCCCGGCCGCCGGACAGCTCAGCGGCTCCCACGCTCACCGCCGACGCCCCGGTCATGGGGTGTCGCCGCACCAGTTCCAGCGGCGGCAGTCGCCGATGCACACGTCGCACATCGCCCGCCTCCCCTGCGCCGAACTGCCCGAGCTCCGTGGGCAGGGCGACGCAGGTGTCGATCGCGGCATTCCTCTTCGGGGGCGGCCCATTACGTGTATGCGCTGACGCAGCCGGTGAGGATCCCGGTAAACCGTCGACAGTACTGACGGGCCCCCTTGCCCAACCCATGCCTCTCGTGAATGTCATCTACTCCGTGGCCGCGCTCGACGGAGATCTGTTTGGATGAGGCAACGCACCATCAGTAACACCCAGTGGCGGTTGCTTTGGGATGAGCGTGACGTAGCGTTGCCCCTTTGGTGGTGTTCGGAAGAGCACTGCAAGGCACCGTTGTGCTCTCATCAGTCGTGAGGGCATCGAGGGGTATTGGGATGAAGCTCTGCTTCCTCGTCGAAGAGCTCTATCGGCATGACGGCATGCCGCTTGACGTGGTCCGACGACTGTCGTCGTGGGGACACCAGGTGGACGTGGTGCGCCCCGGCGGCTCACTGCTGCGGATCTCCGAAGAGGTGCGGGCGGGGACCCATGACGCGTGGGTCCTCAAGACCGTGTCCGGCGGCCCCGGGCTCACCCTGCTGGAGGCCGCGGCGGCTGTGGGCCTGACCACGGTGAACGATGCGCGGTCGATCCGCGCGGTGCGCGACAAGGTCCTCACATCGGTCATCGCGCGACAGCACGGGCTACCGGTTCCGGTGACCTATTCGGCACCGAGGGCCACGCTGTTCGCGGATGTTCCCGAGGAGCTCTTCCCCCTGGTGGTCAAGCCCGCCGACGGCAGCTCGGGGCGCGGGGTGCGGCTCGTGCCGGACCCCGGGCGGCTGGCGGAGGCGGAGCAGGCGGGGGAGGGCCAACTCATCGCACAGCCCTACGTGTCCAACTCGGGCTCCGATGTGAAGGTCTACTGTCTCGCGGGCGAGTTCCACGCGACCTTGCGCCGCTCCCCGCTCCACCCGGACGGGCCGGTCGACGAGGGAGCCGTCCCCCTGCCCGCCGAGGTGGCCGCAGTGGCGGCGAAGGTGGGAGCGGTCTTCGGCCTCGATCTGTACGGCATCGACGTGGTGCTCGGCCCCGACGGCCCGGTGATCGTCGACATCAATGACTTCCCGAGTTTCCGTCAGGTCCCCGACGCCGTATCCCGGTTGGCCGGAGCCGTCCTCGACCTGGCGAGGACGGGCGGCGCTGCCAGGACGGGCGTGCTCGCCCCTGCTCCGCGCATTCCCGCGCAGCCGCAAATCCCCCAGGGACGGCCTCATCCGCACCCCGTCCCTGGCCTCGAAGCGGACATGCTGGCAGCCGTGCCGGGAGCCGCGCAGATATGAGGGTGTGTCTGCTGACCGACAAGCCGGATCATCCGCTGCTCTCCGCAGCCTCTTCCGCGCTGATCGAGGCGCAGCACCGGGTGACGTTCCTGAACCCGGACACCGGAAACGGATCCCCGTCGGAACTGGTGACCCCGGACGATCTCGCCGACGTCTACCTCCTCAAGGCTCATACCCCCCGGGCACTGGTGCTGGCCCGTTTCCTCGAAGCACACGGCGCCCGGGTGGTGAACTCCGCTGCCGCGACTGAGCTGTGCCAGGACAGGAGCCGGATCGCCGCCGTGGCGGAAGGCGCAGGCCTGCCGATGCCCCGGACAAGGACCCTGGACGCGCTGTCCGAAGCCCTCCACGGAGCGGAGCGGCCGGAGAGCGGCTATCCGCTCATGGTCAAGAGCCGCCACAGCCGGCGCGCGGACCTGGTCGCCCGCGTGGACGGTCCGGCCGAGCTCCGGGACCTTGCCGCCAAGTGGTCCGACGAGCCCGTCGTCCTGCAGGAGTTCGTCGCGAACAGCGGTTGGGACCACAAGCTGTGGGTGATCGCGGGGGAGGTGTTCGCGGGGGTGCGCCCCGCACCGGTGGGCGCCCCGCCGGACGGTGCGCAGTCCGCGCCACTGGTCCGTGACCTGCCGCAGGCCTGGACCGGGCTCGCCCTCCACACGGGAGAGGTCTTCGGCCTGGATGTCTACGGTGTCGACCTGCTGGACCGCGAGGGCGCGCCCGTCGTCGTCGACATCAACGCCTTCCCCGGCATCCGCGGGCCGAAGGGCGCACCTGCCGCGCTGGCGGCCCTGGCACTGCGACGCCCCCGGCCCGGCCCTCCCGCCTACGAGGCCTGACACACCCCGGCCTCCACCAGGAACTCGCTGGGGGCGCCCGACCACGACACATGCAGCCCGTCCCGGGCGCGCGTGCACGCGACGAACAGCAGGCAGCGTTCCGCCAGCAGGTCCGACTCGTGCTGGAGCCGGTCGATGTCGGCCGGGGTCACCGCACGCGGGTACGGCAGCGCACCGTCGCTCACGCCGATGACCGCGACGCACCGGAACTCCAGCCCTTTGAAGGAGTGCATGGTGCCGACCTGTACGGCGTCCGCGTCGGAAGGCGCGTCGCCCCGCAGGCGTGCGACAGGGACGCCCGCGGCCTTGAGCCGCTGCACCGCCTTGTCGCAGTTCTTGTTGAACCGGGCGCTGACCCCGATCTCACCCGGCTCGATCCCGCTGTCGAGCCAACCACGGACGCGTGCGACGAGCGCGTCCATCTCGGTTTCCTCGGAGTCCGCCCCGTGCGCCTCGGGCCCGTTGCCGTGCAGGGCCGAGCGGTAGCCCAGCAGGGTCTCGTTCGCCGCATCGTCCGCCAGCTGCTCGAAGGGCCGGCCGACGAGCAGTGCGGTGGACCAGGAGAGGACCTCGTGCGTGGAACGGTAGTTCTTGCGCATCTTCGCCGACCGGCCGGCCACCTTGATCCCGACGGCCTTCAGCGACACCTTCGAGTCGTAAATGCGCTGATGGGGGTCGCCCGCGATGAACAGGTCGTCGGGACGGGCCGGAGCCGCCGCACGCAACAGTCGCCACTGCGCGGGGTGCAGGTCCTGTGCCTCGTCGACGACCACATGCCGGTATCGCGGGCCATCGGCCTCCAGCAGATCCGCGGCCTGTTCCCCAACCCGCCGGCACCGGACCCGACCGCCAACCCGGCTTCAGAAACAAGCGCCGGACACCCCGCTACGACGTCGGCAAAACCAGCCGTCAGCTCCGGTCGGCGTACACGATGAGGTTGTCCACCGGGTGGCCCTGGGCGTCGAAGGCGCCGTCGCAGGTGATGAGACGCAGGGTGCGTGCGTTGGTGGCACCGTAGACCTTCTCGGTCGGGAAGGCCTTCTTGCTGACGGTCTCGGTGCCGGTGACCCTGAAGTGGATCTCGGCTCCCTGGTCGTTGCGGATTGCGATGTCCGCCCCCTTGCCGATCTTCCTGAGATCGTGGAAGACGGCCTTGCCGAGGCGGGTGTCGTTGTGCCCGATGAGGACCGCGGCGCCACGTTCGCCGGGGATCGCGCCCCCGGTGTACCAGCCGACCGTCATGCCCTTCTCGGCGGGCGGGACCTCGACCGTGCCGTCCTCGTTCAGACCGAGCCGCATCAGCGAGCTGTTCACCCCGATCGACGGGATGCTGACATGGGTGGGACTCGCGGCGGACTTCGGCTTCCCGGACTTCTCGGGCTTCTGCGTCCCCTCGGGCCCCGTGTCCTTCGGAGAGTTGAGAGATCCCGGGGCGCTGGATGAACCGCCGTCGGCGCGTGATGCGGCGGACGAGGCATCCACGGCGCCGGAGGAGCAGCCGGTGAGAGCGAGACAGGCGAGCACCGGAAGTGCGGCATGCCAAAGCGACATGCGTGTACGGGACATGGGGGCTCCAGAACGGGACGGAGATGGGCAGTGGCGCCGCCCGGGACGGGGCGGCGCCACGAGGGGAGGTCAACTGCTGTGCGCGGTCGGTATTCGAGCGCGGTCAGTTGCCTTGCATGTCAGTGGCCGTGAAGGGACTGACGTGCCGGCAGTTCAGCGACCCTGCTGGGCGGCGGAGCGGCGACGCAGCACGATCGTTCCCGCTCCCGCGACCAGAAGGGCGGCTGCGGCCGACCCGGCAAGGGCGGTGGTGCTGTCACCCGAGGTCCCGGCCGGTCGCTCGCCCGCGGCGACGCCACCGCGCGGAGCGGCGGCAGCGGGACGCTTGCCCGCGGCCGAAGGCTCGACCACGGCCGGGGCGGGACTGTCGCCCGCGGCAACACCGCCACGGGGCGCAACCGACGGCTCCGAGCCCCGCGCGGGCGCGCCGGTGACACCGGCCGGGGCGGCTGCGGCGGACCGCTCGACGGACGGCTTCGGTGCGGGCGTGCTGTCGGCGAAGGCCGCGGTGGACGGGACGAGTACCGCGCCGGCCGCGACAGCGGCAAGGACGGCGGTACGCAGGGACAGACGGTGGGGCATGGGCATGGCTCCATTCCAGGTCGGCCTCGGTGGTGCCCGGAAGCCGGTTCGCACCGGGCGCAAGGCATGCCGACAGGCTGGCGTGAAGTTATGAAGAAACTGTCAGATCGCTGTGGTCATCGCATCAGGCCTGGCCCGCACCGCTTCCACGGCCGCCCACGGCACGTTCGGGTCCACCCGCGCCGCTCCCGCGCTCGCAGCCGCCTGTCGCGCTCGCCGACATGCCCGTCGAGGGTCCTTGGGACTCGCCCGGCCCACCAGCCTCCCCCCACTCACCCGACCCCGTCCGCGCAGGATCCGTCGGCAGCCGGAGCGTGAACACCGAACCCTGCCCGTCGACGCTCACCGCACTCACCGAGCCGCCGTGGGCCTCGACGAGTTTCCGCACGATCGCCAGGCCCAGCCCGCTGCCGCCGGTGCGGCGGCTACGGGACTTCTCCGCGCGCCAGAAGCGGTCGAAGACATGGGGCAGATCCACGGCCGAGATGCCGCTGCCCGTATCCGTGACGTCCACCACGACCAGGTCCGCGCACTCGGAGCCATACGCATGCAAGGTGACATTCCCACCCGCCGGGGTGTGACGCACCGCGTTGGAGACCAGGTTGCCGATGGCCTGACGCAGCCGGACCGGATCGGCCGTCAGCTCGGGACCGGGAGTGCCGGCCGTCGCCGTGAGGACGGTCAACGTGACTCCAGCCGTCTCCGCCCGCCCCTGGTGGGCCGCGGCGACCTGGCCCAGAACGTCCTCGATGCGTACCGGCTCGGGGTGCAACCGCAGCGCACCCGCGTCGGCCGCGGCCAGATCCTGGAGATCGTCGATGATGTGCTGCAGCTGAACGGCCTCCGTGTGGAGCGAGGAGATGAACGCCGGGTCGGGCTCCGCCAGACCGTCCTGCGCTGCCTCCAGCCAGCCGCGGATGTTGCTCAGCGGGGTGCGCAGTTCGTGGGCGACGTCGCTGACCATGTCCTTGCGCTGTCCTTCGAGGCGGGCACGGTGGGCGGCCATGTCGTTGAAGGCCACGGCGAGCCGCCCGATCTCGTTGTCGTCGGTGACCAGCACCGGCGCGGAGTCCTCACCGTCCCGCATCCGTTGTGCCGCACCGGTGAGGGCGTGCAGCGGCCGTACGAGCCGGGCCCCGGCCAGCATGGTGGCTCCGACGGTGAGCGCCAGGACGAGCGCCGCGGCACCCGCGATCTTCGCGGTGTTCGCCGGGGAGAGGTCGAAGCCGGGCACGGTCGTGCCGCCCTCGTCGCCGATGAACAGCAGTGCGGGCGAGGCGACATAGGAACTGAGCTGCTCACGGCGGGCCGTGCCCACGCAGGATGCGGTGGCCCGGTCGTCGTCGCCGGTGCGGACGCTCGGCGCGGGAGCGGGCGACGGGGTGGAGACACCGGCGCTGGGCATCGGCTCGGGACCGCCGCCCCAGGACAGGTCCAGATTGAGCTGTACGCCCGTGCGGCCCTGACGTTTCAGGCAGGCATCGGCGAGCCGATTGAGCGCGCCCAGCGCCTTTCGCTCGGTCGCTGTCGGTTCGTCCAATGTGTCGGATGCGCACCTGGTGCCCTGCATCCGGTCGGGATCGTTGCCCACGACCTCGATGCGCGGGCGCCCACTCGGGCCCCGCACCACATCCGCCGCAACCCCGGACCGATTCAGGCACGCCACACTCCGGTCGGCGGCACGCTGCAACGCCGTACGCTCGACCGCGGGCAGCCGGAACGGACCGACTGCGCGCGGGTCGACACGGTCGGCCGTGACGCCGGCCCGGCCCACCGTCTGGGACAGCGCCGTGTCCACGGACAGCGGATCCACGATCGCCGATGCCTCGGGCGGCAGCGCGGGCGGGGACGGCCGGGTGGCGGAATCGGCGAGTGGCCGGCGCTGCTCGGTGGTGAGGGCGATCCGCCGGCCGGACTGCCGCGCCAGGTCGTGCACGGTGCTGTCGATGCCGTCCCAGGTGGGGTGAGCTGCCGCATATCCGAGCAGGGTGTAGTAGATCTGGGCGTCGGCGGCGAGGTTCTGACCCTGTTCCTGCTTGATGGCGCCGGAGGTGGTCTGGACGGCAAGCCAGGCCGTGGCGGCCACCGAACACGCCGCCACCAGCGCCGATACCGCCAGCAGACGGCCGAACAGACTCTTGCGCAGCGGCAGCCGCGCCCGCTGCTCACGTCGAAGGGGCACGCCACGCACCCGGCTACGACGACGCACGCGAAGCATTCCTCGCCGGGTCCGTCAGCTTGTAGCCGACACCGAAAACGGTGAGCAGCCGGACCGGCCGACGTGGCGTGGGCTCGATCTTCTTGCGCAGGTTCATGATGTGCACGTCGACGGTGCGGAAACTGATGTACCGGTCGAAGCCGTGCAACTCCTCCAGCAGCCGCTGCCGGGTGAAGACCCGCTCGGGCTCGGCCGCCATGGCGGCGAGAATCCGGAACTCGCCGGGTGTGCACTCCACGGACCGGCCGTCGACCGACACCTCGTGCCGGTCCGGGTCGACGATGAGCGCACCCACCGTCAGCACCTGGTTCGTGACAGGATCGCCCCCCGCCGCTGCCCGCCGGCTGCGACGCAGCAGCGTCCGTACGCGCGCCATCAACTCACGCGGGCTGTACGGCTTCGTCACATAGTCGTCCGCACCGAGGTCCAGACCCAGCAGCAGATCGTCCTCGGTGCTGCGGGCCGTCAGCATCAGCACCGGCACCTCCCGGTGCTCGGCGCGCAGCACACGTACCACGTCAAGACCGTCGGCCCGCGGCATCATCACATCGAGCACCAGCAGATCGGGCTCCCGGTGCCGGACCTCGGCGAGGGCCGCCAGGCCGTCCCCGACGACCGTGACCGCGTGGCCCTCGTGTTCGAGGTAGCGGCGTACGAGTTCGGCCTGCTTCTCGTCGTCTTCGGCGACTATGACGTTTGCGCACACGCGGACGATCGTAGATGAGCCCGCGCCGGCACCTGGTGACACCGCTCGTCCGACAGACCCCGGACGCCGAGCGGGCCGACTTCGGGCTCCGCTGCGAGAACCCGAAGTGGCCCCAGTGACGGACGAAGTCGATCCGGCTCCAGTGGGCTGTCATCTGCCAGGAGTACGCAAGTGGGTTCTGCCACCGTCGGGCGGAGCGTCCGTCCAGCGGGCAGTGGAAAACCGCTCGACGGATCTGTCCGGGGCGGGGCATGCTCCGCACTCGTGACGACGCCGAAGCAGCTCCTGGTCCAGACCGCCGCCCGCAACAACGCCGACTGGTGCGCGGCGATGAGCCGATCGCACGACGTGGCGAGCGAGTTCGGGACACAGGCCTGGACGGCCCCGACCCGCACACCCCTGTACTACCCCGACGCGGTGACGCTGGTGCCGGGTGCCGACCCGGCCGCGCTGGCAGAGCGGATCGACATCACCGCGCCCGGCGCCTCGGTCAAGGACAGTTTCGCCGACCTCGACCTGACGGAGGCCGGCTTCCAGGTGCTGTTCGAGACGCAGTGGATCCACCGCCCGGCGGGTGCGCCCGCCATCACTTCGGATCTCGCCTGGGACGTGGCGGGTGACCCGGACATGCTGCGTGCCTGGGCGCTCGCCTGGGACGGCGGGGAGGGCAGCGCGGGCCTCTTCCGGCCCGAGCTGCTCGACGACCCGGCCACCTTCGTGCTCGCCGGACAGTCACCTGACGGCCGGGTGATTGCCGGAGCGGTGGCGAGCCGCAGCGACCATGTGGTCGGAATTTCCAATGTCTTCGCCCTGGAAGGCGGCCCTGACGCGGCCTGGCCGGTCGTGCTGGACGCGGTGCACCGACTGTTTCCCGGCCTGCCCGTGGTCGGCTATGAGCACGGGCAGGATCTGGCGGTCGCCGTCCGCCACGGCTTCCAGCCGGTCGCTCCACTGCGGATCTGGCTGCAATCTGACCGTCGGTGACTGGCCATCGACTGCCGCCGTTCGCGGGTGTCGTATCCCCGTGGTGGGCTGCGCGTTCGCATCACCACGCCGCATGCCATGCGACAAGATCTTCATCGACAAATCGTCCGGCAAGCTCGCCGGCCGTCCGACATATGCTTGGTGCCATCCCGACTTCAACACGCTGAACTTGGCAGGGAAGCGATCCGTGACGAGGTCCACGGAGGAGTGCGCGGACACGGACGAGTGCGCAGACGCGGGCGAGTACACAGCAGCGGTCGAGGCGGGGAGAACTGTGGAACCAGGAACCGGATACGACGCACACGACGCACACGACGTACCGGGCGTGCTGCCCGAAGGGCTCGGCGAGGCGATACGTGCCACCGCCGAGGAGATCGCCGAGGTGCTGCGCGGAGTTGCGGACACGAGCGTCCCGGTGCCCGGCTCGGAGTGGACCGTAGGGCAGGCGGCGGCGCACCTGACGCAGGCCAACGAGCTGATGGCCGGCATCGCCGCAGGCCAGGAACGCACCTACGGGGACGGAACGCCGCAGAGCCTGGCCGCGGCCAACGAGCGCGCGCTCGCCGCCTTCGAGGAGCGGGGCGCCGAACCGCTGGCCGGGATGATCGTGGCGCACGCGGAGGCGTACCTCACGGCGGTGGACCGGTACGGGACGGACGAGAACGCGACCGTGGTCACGCCGTTGGGCCCGATGAGCCGGGCGGTGCTGAGCTCGTACCTGCTGACACACATGCTCGGCCACGGCTACGACCTGGCCCGTGCGCTGGGCCGCCCGCACATGATCGACCGCACCCGCGTCGAGCTGTCGCTGCCCTTCCTCATTACGGCGATGCCCCGGGTGACCGATGCCGCTGCGATCGCCCGGCTGACCGCCCGCTACACGATCCGACTGTGGGGCGGCGCCCGCTTCGGCGTCACCTTCACCGACGGCGTCGTATTCGTCACCCCGCAGCCGCCCACCCGCCCGGACTGCACCATCCTCATCGAGCCGGTCACCTTCCTCCTCATGGCGCTCGGCCGGTGCAACCCATGGGGAGCCATGGCCCGCGGCCGCGTCCTCGCCTGGGGCCGCAAACCCTGGCTCGCTCCCCGGTTCCCCAGGCTGTTCACGGCACCCTGAGCGGCGGCCGGATCTTCCCGCGTCGAGCCAGGACGATCACCATCGCCATGTCCAAGAGATGCCGCCCCGTCTGACGCTAACGTTGATCCGCACGGTGGCAGCGGCGGTGCCGGGGAGGGCGCATCGCGCGGAACACCGGGAACGAGGAGTGCGCGACATGCTGGATCCCACTTCGGTGGCGGCGATTTCGGCGGTACTCGGCGCGGTTGGTTCGGGGATGGCCAACGAGGCCGGCAAATGGGCCTGGGAGTCGACCGGCGGCTTCGTACGGAGAATCGTCGGGCGGGAGGTCCCCGCGCCCGTCGCCCCGGGCGACCGGGACGACGTGGCCCGCATGGTCCACGATCAGATCCGCTCGAACCCACAACTCGCGGCCTCCTGGAGCGCGTTCGCGACAAGAGTGCAGGACAACCCCACTCCCGTCGGAGCAGCAGCGCGGTCACACCTCCCCGCCTCCATCAGGTTCTTCACCGACCGCAAGGAAGCGATGAAGCAACTCCAGCGCGAGGCATCCCGGCGCGCGGACGGACGGCCCCGCCTCGCCCTGGTGCACGGCCCGGACGGCATGGGGTCCAGCACGCTCGCCGTGCACTTCGGATCCCGGCCGACCCGGCTCTTCCCGGACGGCCAGATCTACGCCGACCTCGGTGGCGGGGGCGCCGGGAGCGCACGCGACGTCGGAACCGTACTGCGCACGCTGCTCCGCCAGTTGGGCGTGCGGGACGAAGAGATGCCACCCGCGACCGACCGGCTCGGTGAGTTCTTCCGGCACTGTGTGGCGGACCGCAGGCTCCTGGTCGTGCTCGACCACGCGCACTCGGCGGCCCAGGTCCGGCCGTTCCTCACGTCGGCGCCCGGGGTGTTCACGATCGTGGTCGCCCGGACCCCGTTTCCCGGGCTCGACGCCGTACGGGTCCCCGTCGGTCCGCTCACCGACCGGGACGCTGTGCGTCTGCTCACCGATATCACCGGCAAATCCGCCGTCGCCGCGGCTCGCGCCACGTTGCCGTCGCTGCTCGACCGGTGCGGCGGATCGCCGTACGCCCTGCGTGCCGCGGCGGACCGGCTCTCCGCCCCCACCCTTCCGCCGCGCAGCGCCGCGGTGAACGGCGACCCGGTCCAAGGGGCGGCAGAGGACAACTACCAGCTCCTGACGCCGGAAGCCGGCACGCTGTACCGGCTGATGGCGCTGCGCGGTTGGCCTGCCTTCGATGCCGCGGCGGCGGGACGGACCACCGGTCTGGACCCGGCGGTCACGGCCGGACTCCTGGAGGATCTTGCCGACAGGATGCTCCTGGAGCGCAGCCGGAGCGGAAGCGACAACAGGCGCTACCACTACCGTCCCGGAGTCCGCGCACACGCCGAGGCGACAGCGATCCGCGTGGACGGAATCGCGGCCTGCTCGGCAGCCCTGGCCCGCACGCTCCTCGCCTACGCGGACCTGGCGGCATCGGCGGCCCACCAGGCACTCCCGGAGAGCTGGCGCGTCCCGGCACCCTCCGACGAGCGGTCCGGGCAGGTATACGAGGACCGGGGCGCCGCCCTCGACGTGCTGCTCGCGGAGTCGGGCAATCTGGTCGAGGCCGTTCGCTGCGCCGAGGAGTCCGGCCAACCGGACACCGCCGTACACCTGTGCCGTTCCCTGTGGCCGCTGCAGCTCAAGGCCGGGCATCACGAGATGCTGCTGCCCGCGCTGCGCATCGGAGCACGTCTCGTCGACTCCCATCTCCCGGGAAGCCTCGACGCCGGAGCGCTCCACGCTCAACTGGCGCACAGCCTCACCGAACTGGGGCGTTGGGAGGAAGCGGAGGCGGAGTCGCTGGCTGCGGCTCGGGCCGAGGAATCGGCAGGCCACAAGCGAGGCCACGCCTCGGCCGTGGAGTTCCTGGGACTGCTGAGACTGCGTCAGTGGCGTTACCAGGAGGCGTACGAGTGCTTCGAGGAAGCGGGCGACATCCTGAGCACGCTGGGCGCGCACGACGAAGGAGCAGCTGATCTGCCGCGTGCCGAGGCCCTGTTGGAGCGCCACCGCGGACGAGCCCTGCGCGGGATCGGGCGGGGAGCGGAGGCCCGGGAGAGGCTGGAGTCAGCACTGCGCCGCTTCCGGGTGAGCGGCGATACGTACAACACGGCCCGGACGCTCACCGATCTGGCCGAGACCTGGCTGGACGGAGAGGACACCGAAGCGGCACTGCCCCTGATCGACGAGGCGATCGCCACACTCGACGGCCAGCGCGCGGAGTACCACCTGACACATCTGCGACGCATGCGAGAACGCTGCATGACCGGCACCCCGTAGGCGCTCTTCCCGGCTCCGGCACCTCCGTCATCCCGGAGGTGCCAGAGGCTCGATGCGTACGTGGTGCAGCCGAGCACCTGTCCGCACGGAGAGCCCGTCGGCCACGGCTCGCGCGAGCCGCTTGTCGGGGGCGCCCACATCGTGGTCGCTCGTGGCCAGCCAGGCGTACAGGGCTGAGGCGTACACGGCGGGATCCACACCGCGGACGCCCTCCGTGGAGGTCGCGGGCGCCGCCACCACCCGCAGCGGCTCTTCGCCACGCATCCGGACCACACACGCGGACGGCCCGGTCACATAGGCCGCGAGTGAACAGCACTGATCGCGGCGGAGCACCTCGGCGGTCCAGATCGACGGGGACCCGAAGCGCGGATCGTCCGGTGCCCCGTCCCGGAAGATGACATCGGCGAGATCCAACTGGTCCACGTCACGGGTGTCTTCGTGCACAGCGACGTGCATTTCACCGTAACCGTAGCCGTCATCATCGCCATCGCCGCCGCTGTCCGCACTCGTCCACGGGGGCGGCCCCGCCCAGCGACTGACCGCGATCTCGCCCGGCCCGCGTACCTGCGACAGAACGCGCAGGGGGACAGTGACCGTTCCGGCCTCGTAATCGGGCAGCGTGAGCGGCTTCAAGGAGGCCGGCCGCGCGGGCTCCGGCGCTCCCATCATCGAGTAGAAGAGCCTGCGCAGGCGCTCCGCGGATTCGCCCGGCACGGAGGTGGTGAATTCGGCGGGCCCCGGCAACGGCCGGTGACGGGCGATGAGTCTCTCGATCTGTGCCGACAGCGATGCTTCGGGGTTCAGTTGTGGCGCCTCCCGCATGAACGCGGAGATCGGCGCATCGGGATCCAGGGCGTCGAGCGGCGCGGCGCCCAGCAGCACAGGAGTGCCGAGGGCGGCCGCGTAATACGTGACGGAACCGTGGTCCCCGATCACCGCATCGGCGGCCAGCAGAGCCTGCCGCCACCCCTTCAGCGGATCGATCAGCGCCAGCCCGCCGCGCCGCGCGCGATCGAGCCAGGAACGGATCTGACCGGGTCCGTGGCCCTGCCAGACGTTGGGGTGCAGTATGGCCGCGAACCGGTACTCGTCCACGGGAAACTCCGTGGCGACCCGATCCAGCAGCGCAGCGATGACGTCACCACCGCCCTCTTCGCTGTCACCGACCAGTGAATCGGAGTTCCAGGTCGAATTGAGCAGTACGAGCCGCTGCCCCGGCCGCACCCCCAACGCGCGGCGGAAGCGCTCGCGATAGGGCCGGGCGGCGAGCATCCGGTCGAAGCAGGGGTCCCCGGCGAGAACGGCGGTCGGCGCCGCCTCGGGGCAGGCGATGCGCAATCGTTCGTACTGCTCGGGGTGGGAGAGAACGAGCGCGTCCGCGACGGGCACGCCCCGCGACAGAAGCCACTCCGGCGCGAGCCCGAAGACGGGCACTGCCCCCGACCCCGACCCGGTGTCCGGTGTCCGGTGTCCGGTGTCGCCAGCCTCTTAGTGTAGCCGACACCGTGTGAAAGGATGGCCAACTGCCCGGAAAAAAAGTCGAGTTGACCGCCAAAACTGGCGGAGATGATCAGATCCACCTCCGTCTCGGTCGCCTGCTCGTACGGCATGACCGGCACCCCGGTATCGGCAAGCAACTCTGCCGTGCCCGCCGCGAATGCCGAGGAGCCCGTACAGGTCACCAGCAGCTGGACACGCCAGTCGTCGTCGAACAGGGGAAGTACGTCGAGCAGCCGGGTCGCGGCGGTCACGTTGTGTACGACGACGAGCACGCGCAAGCACTTGCCCCGGGTCGTCCACCGCGCCGCGTCGTCACCCACCGGCACCCGCACCCGTTCGGCCCGCCCGTATGCCATTCGTCCGCACGCCCCTTCATCCAGTCCAGCTCAGCCACGATAGTCAACCAGTGCGACCACCGGACCGACCATGGGGCAGACCATGGGGCAGACCATGGGACAGACCCGGATTGGGGCAGACACCAGGACAGGCTCATGTATGCGGCGCCCCCTCACGCAGCCATCGCAACCGCGACCTTGCTCAGTGGTGAGTCGTCGTGGGATCGGGGCGCGTTCCGGTCGGCGAAGACGACAACCCGCAGCACCGCGAACCGTGCGACACCCGCCAGGGCGGATGCCGACAGATAGACCGTCTGCTCGACGAGGGCCGAAGGTTCCGGCCGTACGGCGTGCAGGCAGAGCAGCGCCCCGGTCGTGAACGTATAGCTCACCGCGACCGTCACTCCGGACTGGAGATGGACCGTTCCTAGCCAGTGTGCATGAGTGAGTCCTGGACCCACTGATGTGTACTGGGCGCATCCCGAACGGTTTTGGATGCGCTGGGTTGCCGCTTTCGCGTCCCGTTCGGCGGCACGTCTCTGGGGGCGTGGTCCGTTGCGAGTGGGCGGGTTCCCTCGCGCCCCCGTGCACCTGGCCTGGCCTGGGCGGTCCGATGCCCCGCACGATCTCTCTGGTCGTGTGGGGGCGGTGCCGTCCGACGCCGGACCGGGTGTCCGAGGGCGCGTCGTCCGATCGCGATGCCGGCGGCATCGTGACGGGACATTCTGCGGTGCGGGGTGGCCAGTGGTTTCTGCCAGTGCTGGGCACCCCACATCGAGGTGTAGGCGGGGTCGACCGCGACGATACTCAGGTCGTGTTCGGCTGCCATGGAGACCAGCCGGGCCTTGAGCTTTCCGGTCGGGATTCCGGAGATGAGCTGGCGGAACCGTTTCCTGCGGCCGTGTTTCTCGCGGGTCTTCTCGGTGGTGAAGTCGAGGTCTTCGATGGCGATCGCGGTGACACCGGCCTGCTTGGCCCAGTGGAGCAGGCGGGTCAGTGCGTGGCGGATCTGGGCGTCGCGGTGCGTGGTGGTGCCGGAGAGGTTGTAGCCGAAGCGGTGCGGGTCGCCGATGGGGTTGCCGTGTGGGTCGAGGTGGTAGGCGGCGAAGTGGTCGGCGTTGGTATCGACGCCGATCATGCCCCGGGCTCGGGCGGTCGTGAGGGGGATGGTCTGGACGATGGGGCGTTGCCAGGAGGCGGTGAGGTACCAGCGGCGACGGTCGGTGTCGAGGTGGATGCGGTAGGCGACGGACCGGTTCGCGGTGATGCGGTCGGCCCACTCCTGGCCCCGGTGTGCGAACGCCACGGTCGAGGTGAGGGTGTACCGGCCGTGCTTGGCGTTGGCCAGGTGTGCGAGCGGGACGGGCAGTTTGATGCTGACCTCGCCGTCCGGAGTGACGCGGATGGTCTCGTTCCCGAACCGCTTCCCGGACTCGCCGTCGGCGGCGATGAACCAGCGCTCCGCCTCCCAGCGCTCCCGCCACTGCTCTTCGGTGAGGTGGGCGTCGGCGAGGTGGTGGCGAGTGTTGAGGAGGCGTTTGCCGCCGCGTACGACCCGGACGCGTCCGGCCTGCCGGTCACGGACCGCGGCAGCATGCCGCGCTTCCAGCGCCGCGAGACGGCGGGACTTGTGGAACCACTCACCCCTGGAACGGTAGCCACCGGCCGCCCGCTTGGTGCCCCTCGCGCCGATGGGGAGGGACAGGCGGTGCCGCAGCGTCCCGATCCCGGCCTCCAGATTCCGGATGTGCGCCGCCTGACAACGGCGCGCCAGCGCCCACTGATCGTGTGTGGCCTTGGTGATCGCACCCGCGATCCGAGACGACGACAGCGGCGTCAGGTCCCGCTTGCGCGCCGCCCAGGTCTCCTTGCTGTGCTCCAGACCATCCGCACAACGGGCCCTGAGGTCATGGGAAGCGAGCGCGCCCTGGTGCTCACCGACTGCCCGCAGAACCTTCTCGTCCTGGGGCGTGAGGTGCTTGAGACGGTCCCGGACCGCCACCCCGCAAGGCCCGGGCGCCACGAAGGGCGCGGCCAGCTCCCGTACACCACCCACTACAACACCCCCTCCCACGAGACCGGACACCTGCTACCCAGTCCAACGAGCACCAGCCGCCAAGGTCACCCATTCGGCCCCAGAACTCCCGTTCCCGCTCCATGAAGCCGCCGACAGGACTCACTCCTGCTCACTCCAACGCCACTTCAGCTCAGCAAACCGACAGCAGCTCACAACCCCTTTTGCCGCCCTGTGTGCGACATGGCCTCGGGCCCGGCTGGAGATCCGGAGCAGCGGGATTGGGCATATGTGCCGGCTGTCTCGGGCTTGCACCCCCGGTCTGGGGCGCCTGGGTTCGCGGATCGCTGCATCGTGCGGTTTCTGCGCACCAGATGCCGAGCTCAGGTCCCTGTGTGGCCGGTGAGTACCTCGCCGAAGACGTCGTAGACGACGACGCGCATCTGCTGCGAGTGGATGGCGGAGAAGGTCTCCACGATGGTTTCTGCCGTGGACATGGGGTCCTCGACGGGGGTTGGGCCGCCGTTGATGTCGGTGGAGATGAAGGCATTTCCGGATTTGGCGTCCCAATCACCGATGATCTTCTGGACTCGTGTGGCAGCCTTCTGCTGGTCGTTGGTGCCGTGCTTGTCCACCCATGACCGGAACTCTCGTGCTCGCTTGGAGGACTTGGCCTGATTGGTGTCCCTGGGGAGTTTCGTGGCTATGTTGGTGGGAGGGAGGGGCCCGGCAGAGTCGTCGTGGAGACTGCATCCGGTGAGCAACGCGGCCGTAACTGCAATGCCAAGGAGCGGGGTGATCACTGCGCGCACGGTCTCTCCAGCGTAGAGAAATGAGAGGAAGCTTCCGGAGCGGAAGCCCGGAAGGGCTCAGAACTTGAGTGTGTCAGAACCGGCGATCGACACCTTCAGCACCGGACGCGTCGGCATCGAGTCCTCCACACGACTGGGCCGACACTGCTGGGTGGCCGAGAGTACCGTGTCGTGGCTGGTCAGCTGCCGACGACTGCACCGCCGCGACGAACGCAAGCCTGAGCACTTCCTGGCCTCTGTCGGCATAGCCGAGTCCTCATCGCCCACCGCCGCCTCAACGGATGAAGCGACGTCTGACGAGCGGTGCTTGGAGCCGCGACCATGCTTCGTGATCCAGCCCTGAACAGGGCAATCGCCAACCAAGCGAACAGTGCAGCCGACACCACCCCAAGAGCGAGGTAAACGATCCTGGGCCACTGCTCCGTGCTCACCAAGCTCCCTCTCCGTGGACAACCAGCCCGATAACTCCATGGCTGTGTCACCCCAAAAAGGCGGGCACCCAGACCTGAGGCCTGATGTCGTCCGGCCCGGTCCATGTGTGGACCGGGCCGGAGGCACGTGTCGTCAGTGATCCGCTGCGTACCGTACGAACCGGCCCCAGCCCTCGCGTCCGACCGCGAACGCTGGGCGGCTCAGGTCCTTGGAGTCCCGGACATGGACGGCCTGCTCGGCGACAGCGACCTCCACGCAGTCGTCGCCCTGGCTGCCGCTGTAGCTGGACTTGAACCAGGCGAGTTCCGTCGTACTCATAGGTCTCCTCGCAGTCGCTCCAACAGACCCCGCGATTCCTTGGGGTTCAGGGCCTGCGAACGCAGTGTGTCATAGCGCTGGTGAAGGAGACTCACCTCTTTCGGATCGGTGATCAGCCGTCCGTTCTGCTGCCCCTCGGAGTACCCGAGGCGGCGTCCTTCCGGCGTCTCCAGCAGCCGCACCGGCCCGTCCAGGCACGCGTGTAACCCAGCCTCCAACGGCACCACTTGCAGCGTCACATTGCGCGGAGCGCTGAGCTCCAGTATGCGATCGAGCATGCCCCGCATCTGCTCCGGACGGCCGAACCTGCGCCGGAGGACATGCTCTTCCACGATGAAGCTGAACGGGACGGTAGGCCGTTCGTGCATCATCTTCTGCCGCTCCAGCCGCGCTGCGAGCTGGGCTTCCAGCTGCTGATCCGTCAGCAACAGAATCGTGCCCTCGAACACCGCCCGCGCATATGCGTCCGACTGCAACAACCCCGGCACCAGCCTGCACTCGTAGGTGCACAGGCTCACCGCAACCTTCTCCAACCGCGCCCACCTGCGGAACCAGGCCGCCAGCCCCGGCTCGCCGCGCGTCAGATGGGCTGCGGCTTTTCTCAGCGCGCACGTGTTGCCGAGTGCCGCCTCCGCCCGCTCCACGAACGCGTCATCCGGCATGCGGCGCCCCAACTCCACCGAGTCCACTGTGTGTTTGGAGAACCTCACGTGCGTGCCGAAGTCGGTCCGGCTGAGCCCGGCGTGTTCGCGGAGGGCCTGGACGACGGCCCCGAAAGTCCGCAGACTGTCCGAGGGGTCGGGTTCCCGCTCCTCCCGATCAGCCCCTGCCACAACGGCGTTATCGGTCGTCATACGCGGCCACCTCCAGGTGCATGCGCGCGCGATCTTTCCGCGCTCAACTCACCCAGGGTGACGGAATGACCGTCGCGCTGGCCACTGAACGTGCCCGTACGCTGACTGAGCGTACGGAGTCCGGCGGTCCGAGTGCAGGCCGGCGCGGACGGTGAACACACCCAGAAGCAGCCGCGGGCCCGACGATCAGCCAAAGCACTGCCCGACACCTTCCCGAGCAGGAACTGTCCGGCACCAGCGATACGGACCCGGCCCGGTGCGACGTCCGTACAACGTTCCGCGCCGTGGTCCCGCTCTCCGTACCCCTGCCTGTCGTACGGAAGTAATGCCTGGTCGGAGTCGTCTCAAGGGGAAACCCTGGCGGGGTGAATCCATCGAACCAACTGGCGGAACCATCCCGTCCGGCAACCGAGTTCACGCTGCGGCTCAGCAGCACCCGCCGCGGTGCACGACTCGCCCGTACACTCGCCGTTCAGCAACTGACCGAGTGGCGCGGAGTCCCACACGATTCGGCCTCCGCGCAGGCCGTCGCACTTGTCACGGCAGAACTCGCCTCCAACGCGATCACCCATGGGCGTCTGCAGGGACGCGACTTCCGGCTGACGCTGCGGTTGTTGCCCGAGGCCGTCCGTATCGAGGTGACCGACACCCGTCCCGAACGCCTCCTCCCGGCTACAGCTCCGAAGCCCTGCGATCCGGTTGGCGAGACCGGGCGTGGTCTGCTGCTCGTCGAGGCGTACGCGAGCCGCTGGGGATGCGCGGTTCTCGATGCCTGCACCAAGTGCGTGTGGGCCGAAGTGCTCTGCTGAGGGCGCATGCAGGGGGCTGTGCTTGCCCACGTCCGGCCGGGTCAGGGGGACTTGAGCATGCCGCGAAGTTCGGCGACGAGACCGCGTACATCACGTTCGGCGACGGGTGTGGTGACGTGGCCGGTCATCGGGGCCGGGGGCGTGTCCGGCTCCGAAGCGGGGCGGCGGCAGGCGCGGCAGAGGCCGTCGGGGAGTGCTTCCGGGCGGCCGGGGACACCGCACTGGGTGCACTCCATCATCACGCGGGGGGTATGAGCAGCCGAGGCGGTGGGGGCGGCAGTGGCGGGCAGACGAGGCGACATCTTGTCGCGGAGCCTGCGGCGGACGAAGCCCAGCGGTGAGTTGACCTTGTCCGGCAGCCCGGCGACGAGGGACCGGACGAGGTGGTCCGGGGTCACGCCCCGCGCCAGCCAGTCCGCGCCAGCTCCTCCAACACTGTGCAGTCGGCTGCGGAGAGGGCCAGGCGCGGTTCTGTGCGGCCGAGTTGGGCCAGTGCCAGACAGGCGGGGGAGGGGCGCTCCGGGCTCAGGGCCGAGGAGGGCGCCGGGGACGGTGTGGGTGTCGGCTGTGTCTGCGGGGGAGTGGCACTCCGTTGCTGCGGTACAGCGTGCAGATGCCCGCCCGGCCCGCCGCCGAACGCGACGAAGACGCGATTACTGCATGGCGGAAGGCGACCCGGCAGGAGGTAAAAACCTCCGGACGGCGACCGGCGCGTTCATCTGCTTCGAGGATGAAGCGGGCGTAACCGGTCGGCCGCCCAAGGGCCGCACCTGGGGCCGGCGCGGGATCACCCCGACGGTGCGTGTGCCCGGGTGCAGCTGTGGCCGCCTCTCGGTGCCCGGGCTGCTGTGCATCAGGCCGGGCCTGCCCACCCGCCTGTGCCGACACGCCGGCCGCAAGGGCGAGCGCCGCTCGCTGAGCGAGACGGACTGCATCCGCCTGCTCGACGGCGCCCACCGGGACTGCGCCAGGTCCAGTACCGGCCCGACCTTATTGACGGAGGCCTTGCCGGCACTGGACTCACCCCGACGACACCACGCCTACAAGCTCAGTGACCGCCGACCTCGATCACGTAGTCGCGCTGCGCTGTCGGCTGACCGGAGCTCTGGTACGCCGTGACCGTGAACGGCGCCGCTCCCGCCCTGACCGGTGTCCCCACGATTCCGCCGGTGTCCGCATTGAGCACGAGGCCCGCGGGCAAGGTCCCCGAGGTCACCGCGTAGCGCGTGGTCGCCGGCGTGTTGGTCTTCACGGTCGCCTCGTACAGGGCTCCCTTGGCTGCCGCGGGCAGCGGTCCGGCATCGAGCTCCGGGGTCGGGGCGACGACGGCCTGGGGGGCGCCGACCGGCTTGCCGTCGGCGTCCAGCTCCTGCAGGGACCAGCGCTTGCCCGGCTCGACCGCGCTCAGGTGCCAGTTCGTCTTCAGGTCGCGGAACCGCGCCTGCTGCTCCGGGGTGAACGCGCCCAGGTTGCGTGCCGTCTCCCATTGCTGAATGGCGTCGAGCAGCCGCGTGGTGTTCTCGCCGCCCGACTCGAGGCGGGAGACCGAGCTCTGGAAACCTGTCCCGGCGTTCAGGCCGGCGCCTCGGGCCAGCTTCCACTCCATGGTGAGCAGACTGTCCGAGCCTTTGAGGCTGATCCAGCCGAGCATTCCGGGGAGGTAGTTCGCCTGGAGGTACTTGTTGTTGGTGAACACCTGCTCCATCGAGGTGCTGCCGACTTCACCCCAGCTGGCCCGGGTCAGCGCGTCCCAGGTGTTCGAGGTCATCCGGCTGGTCTCGGAGATGAATCCGTCCTTGGCGTCGATGCGCCGGAACGTCTTGTTCACGAGGTGAGCCATGCCGTAGGCGCCCCAGCCGGACTCCGATGCCGACTCCAGGCCGTCCCACGACATACCGTTGATGCCGGTGGTGTTCCAGGCGGTGGTCAGCCTGTCGCTGATCTCGTCGAGGACGGCATGGCCGCCGATCGCGCCGCCGTAGCTGTTGGCCATGACCCGGGCGGTGTGGTCGCCCTCAGGGTGCGAGACCGCGACCGATCCCCATCGCGCGCGCTGCACGCCGGTCAGCTTCCACTCCTTCCCGACCTGCTCGGCCGCTCCGTAGCTGACGAACTCGTCCCCGATGCGCAGGTAGCTGTAGCTCGGTCCCGCGGCGAGCAGCGCGCCGTCGTCGAGGTACACGGTGGTGTCGCCGGCCGTCAGCGGACGGGTGAGCGAGGCGGTGCCTCCCATCGCGAGCCGGTCGTCGGCGGGCGGCGTGAGGTAGGCGTCCCGCGGGAACCAGGCCCAGTTGTAGGGCTCGTCGCCGGTGCTGATGAAGTCCGACAGGGTGTGTACGCCGAGCTCTACACCGTTTGCTTTGGCGATGTCCACGGCCGCCGCGGCCCCGGCGTCGCTCCCGCCCAGGCTGGAGTCGAACTGGTAGTGGCCGCTCGACTCCCATGGGCCGTAGTTACTGGTGAGCGAGTAGATGCGGTTCATGCCGGCCGCCTTGGCGAATCGGGCCGCCGCCGGAATGTTGCCGGTCTCCAGGTCTCCGAGCACCAGCCATGACTGGCTGCTCGCCTGAGAGGCCTTCTGCCACTGACCGTTCAGCTTCGGGTAGGGCAGCTTCTCGCCCTTCGCGATGTTGGACAGGATCGTCGGCGTCGCCTCGGGCGAGGCTCCGAAGAGTGCGATCTTGGAACCGGCGATCCTGCCGTCGCGGCCGGGCAGCGGTCCGACCGGGATCGGATAGCCGCGTACCTTGCGGTGGCGTTCCTTCGTGTAGTCGAAGGTGAAGGCGCGCAGTACGGAACCCCAGGGGGTCACGCCTGCCGCGCTCCACTCCTCCAGGGAACCCACGCTCACATGGTCCGTATTGCGGTCGACCTCGCTCTCCCAGCCCATGTCCTGGTCCTCCTGCGGCCAGGCGCCTTCGGTCCGGTCGGTCAGCGGTCGGAGCCCGATGGCGAAATCGTCGTCGCGGACCACGCCCACCGATGTGCCGACCGTCTGGGAGATCGACGTGGCCAGTGGACCCCAGAGCAGGGTCTGCACATCGACGCCCTTCGGCGCGTCGACGGCGACCGCTTCGAACGTGGTGTAGCCGCCGCGACTGCTGACCAGCTTCACCTGGATCTTCCAGTGCGCGGCCTTGTTCCGGAACGTGAGCATCTGGCCACCGGGTCCGGAGCGGTCAACCGTGGTCGGCCTCTGCTGCTTGCCGTCGACGACCAGGCTGACCAGGGACGCCGCATGACCGGGCGCGAGGTGGTCGACCCCGGTCCTGACGTCCTCCAGACCCACGACCGTACCTGTCCTGTCGAGCTCCAGCTCCAGATAGCCGGCCTGGATCTCGATCGACGGAGTCTTTCCGCCAGGTCGTGCTTGCGCCGGCTGTGCGCCGACCGTGGGCAGAATGCCGGCGGTCAGCACCGCGAACGCCAGGGCACCGGCCGTCCGCCGACGCTGTTCGGGCCTCCTCCGGGGAGGCTGGGATCCGACTATGAGTCCTGAGAATCGCACGATATTACTCCTGTCACCTCTCGACGAAAACTGCTGCACCGGCCGCTCGTGCCGGTCATCCCTTCGTGGCACCCCCTGTCAGACCACGGACGAACTGCTTCTGGAAGGCGAGATAGAAGGCCAGGACGGGCAGTGTGGCCAACAGCATGAAGGCGAACACCGCCCCGAAGTCCTGCTGGTAGGGGCCGATGGAGCGGAAGATCCCGACCGTCACGGTGTTGCCGGCTCCGGGGCCCAGGACGAGCAGTGGGGTCAGGAAGTCGTTCCAGACCCATACCCCGAGGAAGATCAGCACGCTGGCCGACGCGGGCCGCAGCAGCGGGAAGACGACCTGCCAGAAGATCCGGAAACGGCCGGCGCCGTCGACCGCCGCGGCCTCTTCGAGTTCGCGCGGGATCGAGCGGATGAAGCCCATGAAGACGAACACGGCGAACGGCAGGTAGTACCCGACGTCGACCAGCACGGCTCCCGGCATCGAGTGCAACAGGCCGATGGCGTCGAGGATCCGCGTGATCGGAAGCATGATCACCGCGGGCGGGATCATCAGGCCGGACAGCATGACGCCGAGGACGGCACGGCTCCACCAGCGGCCCGACCGCACGAGATGGTACGCGGACATCGCGGCCAGCACGGTGGTGATGAGGATCGACGCCGCGGTCAGGGTGACGGAGTTGACGAGGCCGTACCAGAACAGCCCGTCCGGCCGGCTCAGTACGTGTTCGAGGTT